>JAENZK010000012.1 GCA_016841285.1 Guptibacillus hwajinpoensis
TCGTAGGGAGGTGGGCGAAGTTTACTAGTCGCTGGGCGCTGTAGCTAGACAAATAAAAAAGCGGAAGCGAACAAAAAAAAGCGGATGATCAACCATCTGTTAACCATCCACCATCGACAATTTCTGAGTATATAATTGAAGCCATTGACGTTTACGAACCTTTCTAGGAAGGAATTTTCGAATATCATCCTCGTTGTAGCCAATTACCATTTTTTTATTATCAATAATAATCGGATTTCTTAATAGACCAGGATGGCTTTCAACTAAATTTAGTAATTCCATTAGAGAAAGATCCTCAAAATCTAAATCAAGATCTTTATAAATTTTTGATCTCGTTGCAATAATTTCATCAGTTCCTTCTGATGTTAATGAAAGAACCTCTTGAAGTTCATGAACAGTTAATGGGTTTTTAAAAATATTTCTTTCAACATAATGAATGCTATGCTTTTCAAACCATTCTTTCGCCTTACGAAACGACTCACATGGGGAACCATAAATTGTTACAGTCATCAACTAACATCCCTTCCGTCTTAGATTTTCTTTAGACCCTTTTTCAATAATTCAATTTCAACTAAATAATTATTCATAGCTTCTTTTTCGGTTAAATTTTGCGCAAATTTTTCTATTAGATTTCTTAAAGTAATCGTTATTACAATTTTCATAAGATGAAATAGTTCTTTATCATCGGCAACATTTAAATCATCTCTTTTAATAAGCAGGCTTATTTTTTTAAAATGTTCGATATCACCGTCTGCATGAAAAATTCCATTAAATTTATTCTCAATTTCATGAGTCATATTCAGAAAGACATTTTTTAAAAAATTAATATTTTCACCTTTTGATAGTTCTCTTATTGTTAATTCATACAATTCAGTCATTGTATCAAATAAGTCACCCTTACACTTTTGTAAGGATAAAATAAAATTTTCTTTATTTTTAAGGATTTGTTCTTTTAATAGAAAGAAATAGGCATCCTCTTTGTCCTCAAAATATTGATAAAAACTGCCTCTTGGTATGTTCGCTGATTTAACAATATTTGAAATTGAGGCATTATATAACGGAACCCTGGAAAACTCTTGTTCAAGTGCTTCAATCAATAACTGTCGTTTATCATCTGCCAAATTAAAAAAAGTAATTTTGGGCAAAATAATACCTCCTGTTCATTCGGAACTATTTACCCTTTCCATTAATAGTACCTTACGTATGTGTCATAATGATGTCGAAACCTTGAATTATTTTCTACATTTCTTATTATGACACTTTGTCATGATCTTTATACCTTCATTCTAAATGACACTGTGTCATAAGTCAACTTTAAAAGTGACAACGTGTCATTTGTTTTATTCAAGTTAATAAAACAATGAAAAAAACACATAATATGGTTAAATCTTACGAGTTAGGAAGTGAAAGTAGTGGAATTTTTACCCCGAGATCAAATCATTAATGAGTTAAAACAAGCTTTTCCATCCTATATTGAAAAATACGGTATAGATGCAATTGGGATTTTTGAGGAAGAAGGTCAAGATGATAAATACCATTTAGGCTATACAGTTACTAAGCAAGGTAAAACCTATCATGTCCACACACCCTATATAAAAAATAATAGCGGTGATTTAGCCCCTCTTAAAGAAGAATGGAATATAGAAACTGATGATCCAGATAAAAAAGATCAACACGGCTATTCTAATTTGGAAAGTGTGTTTCGTGAAATATAGATGATGGGCCACAGGGTCGGGTTCTCTGTCTCATTGGGCCACAGGATCCGACCCCGTGGCTTTTTCAGTGTTTCTGAGACACAGGGTTGGGCTCTCTGTCCCGGAGCAGATGTGTTATTATTAATAACAAAAATTCAATAACACAAATATTAATGAAAAGGAACTAAATACATGCAAACAGAGAATAAAACCAATATCGAACCACTTTTATCCTTTGAATATGTTGATTCTTCCGGTAAAATAAATCCACTTACGTTTTGTAATCCACAAAAGATCATTGTTGCCCGTACAATAGATGAAGTGTTACCAAGCCTGCAAATAGTTCAAGATGCTGTAAGCAACGGATTATATGCTGCAGGATTTCTATCCTACGAAAGTGCTCCTGCCTTTGATAATGCTTTAAAAGTAAGCGAAGAACATTCGATGCCGCTTTTATGGTTTGGCCTATTTTCCAAGCCCCAGCATTGTTCTTTAAGCAGCTCCGGCACATTCAATAGCACGAAATGGCAGCCTTCCGTTAGTATGGATGAGTATCAGGCAGCGATTTCAACAATTAAAGAATTTATTGCAAGCGGAGATACTTATCAAATCAACTATACGATTCGACTTTCCTCCCAATTTCAAGGGGACGATATCGCTTTTTTTGAAAAATTAAAGAGAGCGCAAGCCTCAAATTATTGTACCTATATTAACACAGGAGAACATAGTATAATTTCTGCTTCTCCTGAACTCTTTTTCCACTTAGAAGAAGATTGGATCACTACTCGGCCAATGAAAGGTACTGCTAAACGCGGAAATTCCTTAACTGAAGATGAAGCTATGGCCAATTGGCTCTATCATTCAGAAAAAAATCGTGCCGAAAATGTAATGATTGTCGATTTACTGCGTAATGACTTAGGTATGATTGCCGAGGCTGGTTCTGTTCAGGTTTCAAAGCTTTTTGAAATTGAACGATACCCAACAGTCCATCAAATGACATCAACAATTACGGCAAAAGTATCTAAAAATACTACACTCGTCGATATTTTTAAAGCACTTTTTCCATGCGGATCTATTACTGGAGCACCGAAAATTCGAACTATGGAGATCATTAATGACTTAGAAACAACACCGCGCGGAGTTTATTGCGGAGCTATCGGCTTTATTACACCGAATAAAGAAGCAATCTTTAATGTACCGATAAGAACGGTCGTCATTGATCAGCACTCCGGTCAAGCAACCTATGGAGTTGGCGGTGGCATTACATGGGACTCGACTGCCCGAGGAGAATATAATGAAATACTTGATAAAGCTAGATGCCTAGAGGAAGAACGACCTGAGTTTCAATTACTTGAAAGTTTATTATTAAAAGACGGGGAGTACTTTTTATTAGAGGAACATCTCAATCGCTTGCAAAACTCAGCTCAGTATTTTGGCGGATTTTCCTTTAATCGAAAGATTGTTCAAAAAGCACTGCAAGACTTTGCTAGGGATAATAATAATGTAGAGTTAAAAGTTCGTTTCCTTTTAGCAAAAAGTAAAGAGATGACAATTCATGCTAGCCCCATTACCAACTCAGAAGCACCATTAAAGGTAAAACTAGCAGACGAACCTATAACAAAAGATAATCCATTCTTGTACCATAAAACAACAAACAGAGATGTCTATACTCAATTCCAAAAGAGATTTCCAGAAGTTTTTGATGTTCTTCTCTGGAATGAATCCAATGAATTAACGGAATTTACGAACGGTAATGTTGTTCTCGAGATCGATGGTCAACTATGGACACCTCCTGTTACTAGCGGTTTATTAGCCGGTACTTTTCGGGAATCATTAATCAATAATGGGAAAATCCAAGAAAAAATAGTAACATTATCTGATTTAAATAAATCTACCAAGGTGTGGTTCATCAATAGTGTGCGCAAATGGGTAGAGGTCGAAATTATTTAGAGTGAACACAGGGTCGGGTTCTCTGCCTCATTAGGCCACAGGATCCGACCCCGTGGCTTTTTCGTGAACATATGTCAAAAGAACTATTAATATTTTACCAATATGGTAAGATTATACTACACAGAGATTTTCGTTTTTATCGCAAAAAGGGGAAATCATTATGCTTAAAAAAGGAATCAAATTGAACTTTGCGATAAGTCTATTGGTCGTTTTTACTGTCTTCAGTACAACTCTCATAAACTGGTATTTGTCATATCAAGACTTAAAAAATACATTAACTGAAAATCATCTTGAAAACAACTATCGTTATGCGAAAAAAGTTTCTTTAAATACAAATGTATTACTTGACGATATTCAGCATAATCTTAGTACATTAGCTGAAATTATAAGTCATCAAGAATTTAATCAAATAGATTTAGATAATTGGCGGACCGGCAATAGTGGTTATTATAATTCGTTATTTACCACTGATGCAAATGGTGTTGTTCAATTAATGAGTCCCCAAGTAATTCCTAATAATAAAAGCGGAGTTCAGCCAGGAACGAAAATTAAATCAAAACTTATGGAGCAAGCCCTAAAAAATAAAAAGCCGTTTATTTCAAATCCTTATTTAGCTAATACTGGAAATCTTATAGTACTTATATCCTACCCTATTTTTGATGATGAAGGGGTTTATAAAGGTGTTATAGATGGAACAATCTATCTTGAAAGCAATAATTCGCTTAAAAGACTTATAAATCATCATGAGTTTTTGGATGATTCCTCCGTTTTTGTTGTTGATCGATCAGGTACTATTATCTATCATCCTGATCCTAGCCGAATCAATGAATCCATTGCAGACCACCCTCTTGTTCAAAATATAATGAAAGGAAAGAGTGGTTCGGCTCAAATCATTAACAACCGTGGAACTGAGTATTTTTCAGGTTATGCCTTTGTAGAAAATACTGGTTGGGGCATAATTGCGCAAACACCCACTTCAGTTATAGATGAGCCACTTCGCATTTTAACACAAAAGACTATTTTGCAATCTCTACCACATTTAATAGTGGTTTTAGTGTTTGGGTGGATTATTTCGAGTCACATTACTAGTCCAATTAATAAGTTAGCGAGATTTTCAGAAGAAGCAATTCTTTCTAATAAAGACACTAAATCCATTCGTCTCCTAGAAATGAGAGCTTATATATATGAAGTTAGGCAGCTGTTAAAGCATATTCAAGCGCATTTTCAAGTTTTAACGAATCAAGCCAATCAAGATGGTCTTACAGGGTTAGCCAATCGAAGAGCATTTGATCAAGATATTCAAAAACTTATCGATCAACAAGTACCATTTTCATTGATTTTGGCGGACATCGACCATTTTAAAGAAGTTAATGATGTACATGGCCATTTAGTTGGAGATGATGTATTAAGATTTCTTGCTTCTCTCATGCTTGACGTAACTCGGGGAGAAGATTTATGTTATCGTTATGGTGGTGAAGAGTTCGCCATCATCATTAAGGAAAAAAATGAGGAAGAGGCCTTTGCCTTAGCAGAACGATTGCGGATTAACGTATCAGAAACACCTTGTCCAATCGGTACAGCCATTCATATCTCTTTAGGAATAGCTTCATACCATAAGAAAGATCAGCTACCCGAAATGGTCATAAAAAGGGCGGATTCAGCCCTTTATCAATCTAAACATAATGGAAGAAATAGAACTACGATCTATCAATCATAGTTAGGTGAAAATATTGGATATTAAACATTTACTATATTTCATTGAAGTTGCTAATACAAAAAGTTTTTCTCGGGCTGCCGAAAATTTGTACATTACACAGCCTACCATTAGTAAAATGATAAAAAATCTTGAGGATGAGTTAGGAGTGGCTCTTTTCGACCGCTCAAAAAAACAATTACAATTAACAGATGCCGGCAAAATAATTCTCGAGCAGGCTAGGCTGATTGATTTAGCATTTCATAATTTAGAGGCAGAACTAGACCATTTATTAGGATTAAAAAAGGGACATATTCGAATTGGATTACCTCCTATATTTGATGCCCATATGTTTCTTAAGATTGTCAGCAACTTTCACGAGAAATATCCTGGGATCACCTTTCAACTTGTCGAAGAAGGTTCCAAAAAGATTGAAGAAGATGTAGAAAATAATCTTCTTGATGTAGGTGTTATTGTTTTACCAACAAAAGAGGAGCTTTTTGAATACTTCGCTTTTATGGAAGAAGATCTAAAACTCGTTCTTCATACGTCACATCCACTTGCCACCCTAGAAGAAGTGGATTTATCAGAACTTGAAAATGAAGATTTTATACTATTTAGTAAAGATTTTGTATTAAATGATCATATCATTCAATCATGTAAAAGTGTTGGCTTTACCCCAACTATTATCGCTGAAAGTTCACAACGATCTTTCATTGAGGATATGGTTGCTTGGAAGCTTGGTGTTGCCTTTTTACCAGAGGGAGCATGCAAACACTTGAATAAAAATATTAAATCGATCAAAGTAGTAAATCCAACTATAGGTTGGAGATTAGGAATCATCTGGAGTAAGAACCAATACCTTTCCTACGCAACAAAGGAATGGCTTAATTTCACGAAAGAAAAACTAGGCGGTCTTTTTTAGGACCGTCTTTTTATGTTCAATAATATAGAGAAAATACGCAAAAAGGAAGCACTTACATAGATTTTATCTATAGTTGGGATGAAATCTAACCATTTTACAATGACTCCAAACAGACGTAAAATTATCCTGAATGAAAAGTCTAAATATTTTTAATCAAGAAAAAAGGGAGGGATATTACGATGATTACTTATACAAATATCGATGAACTAACTAGAGCAAAAAAGGCAATTGAAAAAGTTAAAAGAGAATATCCGATCCTTTTTGAAAAACTATTGGATGCCGTATATCTCACGCGTGCATTACAATTCAAGTACCATTACATGGGCTGCTTACTAATGGATAAAGATCCAGGTGAATCTGAACCTACATTTGCATATAGCTCTGTCTTACGGTTGTATCAAACGGAATTGCAAAAATTAAAAGATGATGTGGATTTCCAAATTCTAAAACAAACCATTTCAAATATTAGCAACTCGAACTTCTCAAAGCTTTGCCTATTAATTCTTGGCAAAAAACCTGAGTCTCTAGTTGGTGTTTCGAATATAAGATAGTTACAAACGGGGCAGATTATTGTCCCGTTTTCTTTTGCTTGTGGTATCATTACAGGATATTACAAGTAGAGGGGAATTAAAGTAATGACAGGATTTTCGAATCCATCTTTAGTTAAAAAACCAAATTTATTAATTGCGGCAATTACTCTTGGTGTCATTTTAAACCCATTAAATACAACCATGATTACCGTAGCATTGCCGAGTATTCAAAATGAGTTTCAAATGTCTTCAAAAGATATTACATGGTTAATAGGTTCCTATTTCATTATTAGCGCCATATTTTTACCTCTTATTGGAAAACTAAGTGACTTTTATGGTAGAAAAAAAATCTTTGTGTTCGGATTACTATTAGTCGCTATTTCCTCATTCATGGCGCCATTATCAAATAATATGCTGTTTTTACTTGGGATGAGATCTATACAAGCCATTGGGACCTCAGCACTTTATCCCGCTGGAATTGGGATCGTTCGTAATTATATTGTAAAAAACCAACACCGAGTCATTGGGACATTGACTTTATTTGCTACCACCTCCGCTGCTTTGGGGCCAACAATTAGTGGGCTATTAATTAAATTTGGAGGATGGCCTGTAATCTTTTATGTTAATTTTCCGGTTATTTTGATCTCAGCCATATTGGCTATTTTTTATATACCAAATGACAGCAAAACGACTGAAAAGTCCTTTAAATGGGATAGTATCGGGATTTTATTATTTAGTGGTCTAATATTCTTCTGGATGAACTTTTTTCAAGATCTTGAAAAGGGTGTAAATCTATGGGTGTTGATCATTTCTTTGGTTGTAACCTTTTTCTTTTACCAATTTGAAAAAAAGAAGGTCGAACCATTTATTAACGTTAATTTTTTTAAGAAAAACGTCAATATTACCTTGGTTTATATTTTATACACACTTTCAACATTAGTCTTTTTCTCCATGTTATTATCGATGCCATCCTACATACAGAGTGTATTAAAAGCAAATTCGGAAATAACCGGGCTGACAATGCTTTCGATTTCCGTTTTCGCTATGGTCATAACACCGGTTACAACACGTTGGATAGAACGTTCAGGATATAGGGTTCCACTATTAAGTGGTGCTGTAGTAGGTATTTTAGGTGTGATTTTGTTATTTACGGCTAATCATGCATCACCGATTTATTGGATTTTTATTTTATTATCGATTATCGGATTAAGCAATGGCATCCTTAATATCGGACTGCAAACCATTCTTTATTCCTTTGTATCAACAGCCGAAAGCGGTATGGCCTCAGGCCTGTTAATGACTTCAAGATTTATAGGGAATATCCTTGCATCGAGCCTGTTTGGGATTTCATTCTCTTCCGGGATCAACGATGAAAATCTGTCCTTGATGATAATTGTACTTTTAATAGTGTCCGTTGTGATCATTCCTGGGACGATTTTCATGACAAAAAAAAGAAAGCAAGAGTCTCTTGCTTCTTAAGTAGGGCATGGCCGATGTCATGCTCTTTTCTCATTATTTAGCTTTATGAACCTTTAAAAGTTTGCCTTTTACTGTTGTTGTCTTCATCGCCTGTAAAACGAGTGGACCCTTGCCATTTAGAATTTCTACAAAGGTTTCGTTTTCGAGGATCGTAATAATTCCAATATCATCCACGGTAATACCTTCTATTTTTGCAATAGTACCTACGAAATCTACAGCCCGAAGCTTCTTTTTCTTGCCGCCATTAAAATATAACCTCATGATATTTTGGTTTAATTTTGCACTTTTATCTTCTTTTAATGTAGGCCTTTCGTAAATCTTAGCCCTAAAAGCTGGCATTGCCTGCAGCACTTTTTCCTCTGAAGGAGGATTCACTCTTTGAATTTCAAATCCTAAGTACTTTTCAATTTCGGATAAGTACTTTTCTTCAAATGGATTCATGAATGTTATCGCTTTACCTGTTTTACCAGCCCGTCCTGTTCTCCCAGTGCGGTGGACATAGCTTTCCTTTTCATGTGGTATGTCATAATTAATGATCAGAGTAATGTCCTCAATATCGATCCCTCTTCCCGCGACGTCAGTGGCAACTAAGTAACGGAACCTCCCCTTTTTAAAATCATTCATAACTGCAAAGCGGACTTCTTGGTTCAGGCCACCATGTAATTTTTCACATGGGAATTTTAATCGATTCAATTGCTTGTGAACATTGTTTACCTCTTCTTGAGTTCCGCAAAAAATAATACAACTGTCTGGGTTTTCAACGGTAATTATATCTTTGAGAACGGTTAATTTTTCTTCCCCCTTTACGATTAAAAGGGAATGATCAATTTTATCTGTAGTTATTCCTTCATCCTGAATAGTAATCTTGAAGGGGTTTATCATATATTTACGGCAGAGTTTTTCGATATCATCAGGTAAAGTAGCTGAAAAAACACAAGTCATTCGCTCTGTCGGCAATTTCTTAATAATCGCTTCAACTTGATCGATAAAGCCCATGTTTAGCATTTCATCTGCCTCATCAATAATTAGAAATTTTAGCTGTTCTACCACAAGTGTCCCTTTTTCAATATGATCTAGCACCCGCCCAGGAGTACCCACTACTACATGGGCTTTTTGCTTTAGCTCTAATTTCTGCTTTGCAAACGACTGCTTCCCATATACAGCGACACCTTTGATCCGTTTAAATCTACCGATATTCGTTATATCCTCTTTCACTTGTGCAGCCAGTTCGCGGGTTGGTGTAAGGATTAGTGCTTGAGGCTTATTTTCCTCCCACGCTACCATCTCACAAAGCGGTATACCAAAAGAGGCTGTTTTTCCACTTCCCGTTTGGGATTTTACAATTAGGTCCCTTTTTTCTAATGCAATTGGTATGACTTCAGCTTGCACCTTTGTTGGTTTTTTATAGTTCAAGTTATCAAGCGATCTTATGATTTCTTTACTTAATTGATAGTCCTTAAAGCTTTTTTTAGTCATCATTTATTTATGGTCCTCTATTCCATCTGCTGATTTTTACCAAGTTTTAAAAACTTATTCTCATATATTCGTTTCTTCTTTTTATTGTTCGTGGTTGTGAAAAAGGAGATTACGTCCATTAAGGCGTTTTCATATAGTTCACGGTCACCGGCTTGCTCGAGGTAACGTAATCCATTTTCGTATTGCATACCCGCTTGAGGAATATTAGGCTGTTCTTTATGCTCCAAACAATAAGCATATTGCATGTGAATCATTCCCCGTTTTCTATTGGGTACCATTTTTTCCTTTTCATAAATGGCGAGGGCCTTTTCATAGTAAGGTATCGCTTGATCAATCTTTCCGGAATCAAAATAATAATAAGCTACCTCAGTTAGTGCTTCTGCGTGTATTATATTATTATTTAATGTTGACTTCTCAATAAGCTCCAATGCTTCAGAGAGATATGTAAAAGCTTCTTCCTCTTTTTCCATACTACCCAAAATTTTACCAAGGCTTACTAGGATAGGAATTTTACCTTCATCATGCTCAGTTAACTCCAATGCTTTCTTAAATGACTCGATGGCATCATCCTTATTCCCAATAGAGGAATACAAATTCCCCATCTTATAATTTACGATAGATAAGAATCCTTCGGTTCCCTCCATATCACTGAATATAGCAAGACCTTGTTGATAGTATTTAATAGCTCTAGGTAGTTTTTGCAAATTCTCTTCAACTTCAGCTAATAATAGATAGGCTTTTCCTGTTATTAGAGGTGATTTTTGTGTTTCCTCTTCAAGCAACTTTACCAATTGAGATAAAATCTTTCTTGCCAATTTTAAATTCACATCACTGGCTAATTCCCCAATTATTAAAAGTCTTTCACGATCATGATCCTGAGTTTCGGAATAAAGAGTTTCTATATTTCTTTCAGCTTCTTCCTTTTTATTTAATTGCATATTACTTAATAATTCCAAAAGCAGCAGCCCGTATGTAACATTTTCATTATTTTGATAGAATTTCTTTGCCGACTCTATGTAAAGAATCACACCTTCATATGCTTCACCTTCAAATGACTCAATTATATGTTTAACATCCTCATTGTCTGCGTGCTTTTTTAATTCATCCAATACATCATTTATATTTAATCCTTTTATTTCATCCATATTTCTACCCCATTTTTAATGTATTACATGAATTATATCAAAAAATAAGGGCCGTCACATCGACGCCCCATTCTACCTTTACATTAATCTTCTTCATTTATAATGACGCTCTTGCCTCTCATTTTCAAAATAATTGGGATAAGCATCCACAATACTGCTATGATTAGGAAGCTTAAAGATACTGGTTTTTGTAAAAAAATCATGAAATCCCCGTTCGATTGTGTTAATGCTCTACGCATATTGTTTTCAATCATTGGACCTAATACCAGTCCTAACACAAGTGGTGCAACCGGAAAATCATTCTTCGTTAAATAATATCCAACTACACCGCAACCAATAAGAAGTAAAAGGTCAAATATAGTATATTGAACAGCATAGACCCCAAAAATGGAGATCGCGACAATAATCGGTAATAAATACCTTTTAGGTGTTTCAATAATTTTCGCAAAAACTTTAACAAGCGGCATATTTAACACAAGCAACATTAAGTTACCAATAAACATACTAGCTATTAATCCCCACGCTACCTTCGGGTGATCTGAGAATAATAATGGGCCTGGCTGAACATTATACATAATCAGTGCGCCCATCAAGATTGCCGTTGTACCTGAGCCAGGTATGCCAAGGGTTAAAAGTGGAATCATCGCTCCACCTGATGCTGCGTTATTGGCTGATTCAGGAGCAGCTACCCCTTCGATTGCGCCCTTGACAAATTTCTCTGGGTTCTTACTAATCCTTTTCTCGGCAATATAAGAGAAGAAAGAAGCTAATGTTGCCCCGGCTCCTGGGAGAACACCGATGAAAAATCCAAGTAAAGAACCGCGCATGATTGGTCCTGAGCTATCTTTGAGATCTTTTTTCGTTGGGAAAATTCGGCCAACTTTAGAAATCTCTCCTTCATCTTCTTCTTTATGAAGAATCGTTTTAAAAACCTCTCCTAAAGCAAATAAACCTACGGCAACAGTTAAAAACTCTAAGCCAGAATATAACACCGGGATATTATACGTAAAACGGGCTACTCCGGAGACATTATCCATTCCAATTGTCGCTAGTAGCAGTCCCATCACTGTCATAATAAGTGCCTTGGTCATAGACTTTCCAGCAAGTCCACTCACAGCACAAAGACCTAATATCATTAATGAAAAGTATTCTGCAGGTCCAAAGGACAAAGCAACATTTGACAAGGGCTCTGCTAAAATAGCAAGTCCAATTAATGCGACAATCCCTGCCACAAAGGATCCTATTGCTGCGATTGACAAGGCTGCCCCGGCTCTGCCATTTTTGGCCATTTGATATCCATCTAATGTCGTAACAACCGATGAAGACTCACCTGGTGTATTTAATAGAATGGAAGTGGTTGAACCTCCATACATCGCGCCATAATATACTCCCGCTAATAATATAATCGAACTTGCTGCTGCTGATTCAGGATCAAGTCCCGTTGTTAAGGTCGCTGTTACGGGTATTAATAAGGCCACTCCACTCATGGGACCAATCCCCGGCAACACACCAACCGCCGTTCCAATTAATACTCCAAAAAACGCAAATGCTAGATTATGCCACTGCATCGCAACGGCAAAACCATCACCTAGAAATTGCAATGTTTCCATTATCTCCACCTCCTAGCTGAACCATGTTGGAAACCCCGGTAATGTACCATCTAAAACTTCTACAAATAGGAAGTAAACCCCAAATGAGAATAGTGCTGAAATCAATAAAGTTTTCAACCATCCACCCTTCTCCATAACTTGGAAACTTATAGCTAAGAAGAGGAAGGTCGTAATGACATAACCTAATACTTCAAGTAATAAAACATATAGTATTGCTGAAACTAGAATAATAAGAAACTTTTTATAATCAAGGATATTTTTTGTTTTTTCCTTATTTGCATATTTAAATGTTTCATAGAAAAGTCGACAACTAAGTAAAATTAAAATGGCTCCTAAAATTTTCGGAAAAATATCTGGTCCTACATTGCTTCCATAGGCCGATTGTGAAATCTTACTACTTTCAAAGATAAATCCAATTCCTAATACTAAGAAGATAATACTGGAGTAACGATCAAATGTCTTACTCATCCATTACTCACCTCCGATGTTAGTTAAATGAAAGATAAGGAGAAGAGGACAATCCCTTCTCCTTTTGTTGAGGAATTACTTTTGCATGCCAAGTGCTGTCAATAATTCGATAATGTCTTGATCTTGTTCGTCTAAGAATTTTGAGAAGTCGCTTGAGTTTTTATATTCACTTGCCCACCCATTTGCTTCAAGCTCTTTTAACCATGTTTCGTTTTCAGATAATGCTTTTAATGTTTCATCCCAGAATCTTAATTCATCCTCTTTCATTTCTTTTGGTCCAAAAATTCCACGCCAGATTGTAAATTCAGCATCAACCCCTGCTTCTTTAAATGTTGGAATATCTGCTAAATCTCCACCTAAACGCTCTGTAGAACTTACAGCAAGGACACGAACTTTACCGGCCTTTAAATATTCTCCAATTGACGATGCATCTGTAGCAATAAGGTCAGCATTTCCGCCAAGTAATGCAGCAATAGCCTCACCGCCGCCATCATATGAAACATATTTAACTGCTTTTGGATCAATACCATATTTAAATGCTGGCAATACCGCAACTAGGTGATCCATTGAACCTGGTGCAGAACCTCCAGCAACTGTTACCTTTGTTGGATCTGCCTTGATTGCATCAAGGGCTGATTTTAAATCTTGGTACGGAGACTCTGCTTTTACAACAATGGCTCCATAATCACGAGTTAATTGAGCTAAAGGAGTTGTATCTTTATACCCATACGGGCTATTTCCTTCTTTTTTATCATTGTTTATGAGAATAGGTGGCGAGCTTACCATTAACTTGTATGGATTAGCTTTTTCTTTTGTTGCAAACTCCGCCATATAAACGGCACCGCCACCGCCTGGTTGATTCTCTACTGTCATGGTTTCCTCAACTAATTTTGTTTCAGCAAGTACCTTAGCAACTGCACGGGCTGTTAGATCCCAGCCTCCACCTGCACCAGATGGCGCAACAATTGAAATCGGTTTTTCTGGATAAGCGGATGCAGCAGGTGTACCTTCAGATTTCGTATCTGTACTTGCTTTCTCTCCCCCGCCCCCACATGCGGCTAAACTTAGTGCTATCACTCCTGATAGAAGTACTGTAGAAAATTTTTTAAGCTTCAATTTTAAATCCCCCTTTGTATTTTTTTATCGAAAAAAGACAGCGTTGTAAGCGCTATCTTAAAATTATCAGAACATTATTTATATTAAAAGTATTAGGCCATAAGTTATATAAACATCTTAAAATTCATTTTGTTCATAAAAATCACGGATTGGCACGGAAATACCTTCGCTCAGGACGACCAACATTTCCGTATATAAGCTCTGCAAAAACCCTTTTCTGGGCTATTAAATATTCAAGGTAACGCCGTGCCGTTGAACGGCTTACACCAGATTCTGCACTTAACGCTTCTGCTGTGATTCCTTCTTCACCAATGGATTCAATGCATCTTAGTATTTTTTCTAATGTTAATGGATCAATCCCCTTTGGAGAATGATTTGCAGCACTTGTTTCTACTTTTGCTCTAGTATTCCATAAACTCTCAATCTGTTCAGGTGTCAGTTCTTGATTGCTTTTTAATTTCGCCATCTTAGTTTGATAGTTTTCAAGGCTTTCTTTAAAGCGGTCAAAGGTTAAAGGTTTGATAATATAATCAAAAGCACCACCACGTAAAGCATGGCTGACAACGTCAACTTCGGATGCAGCCGTAATCATAATGACATCAATTTCTTGGGAATTTTGGCGAATAAACTTAATCAATTCAACGCCTTTCATGTCAGGTAAATAAACGTCAAGTAATACTAAGTGTGGCTGTACAACCTCCAACCACTCTTTTGCCTGTTCCCCAGTTGTTGCTGTTGCAATTACTTTAAATCCCTCTATTTTTTCCGTAAAACGACGATGAATCTCGGCAATTCGTGGGTCGTCCTCGACAATTAACACTTCAATTAAATCAGACATTCTAATCCAACCTTTCCTTCGGTATTGCAATGATAAATAGAGCGCCCTCCCAGTCGCCTCTTTCGATAGCCATCGTTCCATTTAGATCTTCAACTAACTCTTTTACCCTTGCTAGACCATATCCACGGTTGCCACCTTCCTTCGTTGAAAAGCCTCTATTAAAAATAGTAGATACCATATGATCTTTAATTCCAGGGCCGGAGTCTTCCGCTTCAATTAACAAATCATCACCAATATCAGTGATAAAGAGTCTTACTTTTTTATTAGTTTGGTCGTTTTTAGCAACTGCCTCAAAAGCATTTGTTATTAAATTACCAAGAATGGAGACTAAATCACTTTGATCAATATGCTTTGGCATTTGCTCTATACTGCTTTCCCGATCGAGAATAAACTCCACCTTTAATTCGCGAGCACGATTATAAAAACCTACTAAAATTCCACCTAACCATGGATCATTCAATTTTTCCATAATGAAGTGGGCAATGCCTTGTTGGACCGTCGTTTCTTTATGAATCAATTCCATTGCCTCATCATAAGCTTCAAGCTGTAATAGACCAGATATCGTGTATAAAAGATTATTGAACTCATGGGTTTGTGCACGGAGAGCTTCCGTATACCTTTTAACTTGTGATAATTCTTCTGTTAATTGGTCCATTTCCGACTTCAACCGGAAGCTAGAAACAATACCAATCACGTCCTCTTTCACCTTGACGGGCAATTGATTGACAATTAATTTCCTTCCATTAAACTCCACTTGTTTATCAAGTTTCTCTTCTCCTGTACTTAGGATCTCCAACATCGCTGTAGTTGGAATAACCTCCCATACAGGTTTACCGACAACTTTTCCTTTTTCAAGTGAAAGAATATCATATGCTACACGATTGACGATGACGATTATTCCTTCTTTATTGACCACAATAATTCCTTCACGTACTGACTGAATGACCGCATTTCGGACAGTGTACAGTGATGAGATTTCCTCTGGTTCAAGCCCAAACATGCCTTTCTTAATTCTATTAGCAATATAGATGGAACCCACCACACCGATAATTAATCCTGCTATAGCAATCAATACAATTAAGCTTCCATATTCTTTAACCGTTTCGTTGATATCCTTCATCATAAACCCGACGGAAACAATTCCAATAATTTGATTGTAATCATCTTTAATGGGTGCCTTGCCACGAAGTGCCCATCCTAAGGAGCCTTTCGCTTTTGATATGTAGGACTCCCCATGAATTAACGCTTGATCATTATCCCCTCCCACCATCTTTTTCCCAATTCTTTCAGGAAGCGGATGGGAATACCGGATCCCTTCATTATTTCCAACAACAATATATTCCGCGCCGGTCTCTATGCGAATCTTTTCCGCCTCAGGCTGGATGATCTTCCATGGTTCATCTGTATAAAACGCATCTCGAATTTCCGGCATGGCTGCAACAGTTGTCGCAACATAAAGCGCCCTTTCTCCAAGCTCCTGTTCAACTGATTTAGTTAAAATAAAAAAGAATAACAAGCTGGTTAAAATAATTATAAAAAGAATTAGGGAAAGTGTAAAAATTGTAATTCGATATTGAAGTTTTAAGTTTTTTAGCGCTTTCATTTTATCCATCCTTAAATCGGAAGTACTTAAATTATACTATAGATACTGTTGTATGAAAATTTGAATGATTTAAAAAAAGGACTACTCAGAGCGAGTAGTCCTTAGTTTAAAAGTTAAGTTGATTGATTAACTAGTTGTATAAGAGATTATTACTAAACAAATTTATGCAATATTAGTTTTCTTCTCATCCCCGTTTTTCTTTTTAACAGCTTTCATAATAACTGGATAGAACAATGCGATTATTGATAACAATAAGATAATACCTGAAATTGGTTGAGTAATAAATGACATGTAATTTCCATCAGTTACTAATAATTGTCTTCTAAAATTCTCTTCCATCATAGGACCTAATACAAGCCCTAATACTAAAGAAGCAGATGAAAAATGATATTTTTTCATAAAGAATCCTAGTACCCCGAAGATAACCATAATCCAGACATTAAACATTGAATTTCCAACTGCATAAGAACCAACCATTGATAATAGGACGATCAGTGTTCCTAGCATGGAATAAGG
The DNA here is from genome assembly GCA_016841285.1 of Guptibacillus hwajinpoensis. Classification (GTDB taxonomy): domain Bacteria; phylum Bacillota; class Bacilli; order Bacillales; family Bacillaceae_J; genus Schinkia. Next base: position 17,044 of record JAENZK010000012.1, read on the forward strand.
AAGCTTCAAAATTGCTGCGAAGGCTTTTACTCCTAAACGCCCGCCGATAAAAACTGTAATACTAGCAATTAACATTGAAAAGAAAACAACATATAACATTAGAGGCTGATCAGTCATTAGCTGTGGCCCAGGTTGAAGTCCTTGTAGAGCAAGCGCTGCCAAAATAATGGCAGTTGTCGGGCTTCCTGGAATACCTAATACCAACGTTGGAATCATTGCTCCCCCTGCTGCAGCATTGTTAGCTGCTTCAGGAGCAACTATACCTTCTTCTTCTCCTTGACCAAAATTTTGCTTATTTTTACTTGAACGCATTGCTTCTCCGTAGCTTACGATGGAAGCTATAGAACCACCTGTACCTGGAAGAATACCGATTACTGTTCCAATTGCTGCAGACTTTAACATCACCCATTTATATTTAATCATTTCTATTAATTTGACACTTTCTAAAGAAACTTTGTGACTCATGTTCAAATCATTATGTTTTTCTGTTACTTGCATCAGAACCTCTGCTAATGCAAATGCTCCAATCATGATTGGAATCATTTCGATTCCATTCATTAATTCAATATCACCAAATGTAAAACGGGTCGCACCTACGATAGGATCCATTCCGATCATTGCAATCATAATCCCAATCATACCTGAAACAATGGCTTTCATAGGTGATTTTGTTCCAACAGATGAAATAACGGTTAACCCTAATATTGTTAATGCAAAATATTCTGCACTTTGAATTTTTAATGCCACATTGGATAGCGGCGGAGCTAAAAACAACATAACAAGAACTGAGAAAATACCACCAAAAGCAGACGCACTTATCGCAAGACCTAACGCTCTTCCCGCTTTCCCTTTTTTTGTCATCGGGTAACCATCAAATGTAGTCGCCACTGCCTCAGGAGTTCCTGGTGTATTAAATAAGATTGCAGTTATTGAACCACCGTAAGCAGAGCCGGCATACAATGCAACGAGAAGAATTATAGATGGCAGGATACCCATATAATAAGTAAATGGGAGCATCAGTACAATTCCCATTGAAGAACTAATACCAGGCAATGAGCCAAAAAATACCCCAATTAACATTCCCGCTATAACTAATAGGAAATTCATAGGGGATAGCGTTGTCAGTAATCCATCTAACAATAATTGTAAATCCATTTTTCTCCCCCCTTTATCAATATAGTAAATAAGTTAGTTCTTTAATAATCCCAATACCTCTTGGCATAGGAACAGATAGGATGTTACCAAAAACAAAAGTAAATAATATTGCTACAATAATTGAATTTATACTCATTTTTAAATATTTTCTTTGTCCTAGTAGAAAGAATAATCCAAAGCAAAATACAATTGTAGCAAGCGTGAAGCTAATGAATTCATTTAATAATATGAACACTATTATACCAACTAATAGTCCGTAAAAAGTAATGTTTAAATTTAAAGATTCACCTTTATTTTGATTTACTTTCATTTTTCTAATCGCATTAAATAATGAAATAAGGAGTAGGACTAAAACTATTATCAGAATAAATTGTGGTACCCCTGCCGGTCCTATCGGATCGGCTGAACGGCCTGTTGTAATAGCAAAGGACTCTTTAAAAAAAATACCCATAATGACTATTAATACTACATGAAAGATAACCTCTCCCATTTTTCACACCTCCAATATTAGGGCAGCATATTGCTGCCCTATTAACTATTTAAGTCCAGTTTGCTTAGCTACTTCATCAAACTTTTCATAATCTTTTAACATCGCAGCTTTAAATTCATCAGGTCCTAAAAATCCTTCACGAATATTTGTTAACGATTCAGCATTGAATTTTTGATATTCTTCTGTTTCAACAACTTTTTTCATTTGGTCAATTAGATAGTCTTTAATCTCTTGTGGTGTATCTTTTTTAACAACAAAACCTCTCCAAGAACCAATTGTTACATCGAAACCTTTTTCAACTGTTGACGGTGTTTCCTTTAATTCATCAATTTCTGTTATGCGCTCATCGTTTAAAACAACTATTGGTCTTACTTTTCCATCTTTAATATATCCGACAGTATTAATTAATTTATCCAGATAAACATCGACTTCTCCACCAAGTACTGCCGCTTTAACTTCAGAACCTGATCCATAAGGGATAAATTTTACTTTTAATCCAGTAGCACCTGCAAGCGCATTAAGTGTTAAATCATCAAGTCCACCTGGGCTTACACCTGCAAATGAAATCTCTTTTTTCTTACCAACTTCTAAAAGTTGATCAAAGTTTTCAAATTCACTATTAGCTGGTACAGATAAAACATAAATATCTTCTTGAATACGAGCAAGCGGCTCAAATGCTTCTAGAAACTTTAAATCTTGACCAGTACCAAGAACATCAGCTATTACATGAGATGGTGTAACTTCTAAAATTGTATAACCATCATTTGATTGTCCATGTGCATAGACCATACCAACTAGACCGCCACTACCATCTTTGTTTACTGGTTGAACTGGCTTTTCCATGTTACTTGACATAATAGATGCAAACTTTCTAGCAAATGTATCACTTGCACTACCTTCGCCAAACGGTACCACCATTTCAACTGGACGCTTTGGATAATCTAGCTTTCCACCAGACGCTGAGGCCTCTTTATTTGAAGGCGCAGAATTGGAACATGCCACTAAACTTGCACTAAGGCCAATAGCCATAACTGACATCAAAATCGATTTCATTTTTTTATTTTTAAACATACACTTACTCCCCCTTAATATGATTTACGTGTAAGAACATAACCTTCCAAAAGCTTTCTGGCTGTTCTAACAACTTTGACAAACTCGAGATTTCCATTTCTTGTCTTAACCTGTGTATCCATAATACCGGCGGGGTGCGCTAGACGTATCCGATTTGATCCAGACTGAATCAACTTAGATAGTAAGCTTCCTTCAATAGCAGCACCAGCAGTTGTGCAGATAGCACCTGTAATCGCTAAAGATTGATGCGGTTTTTGCATTGACATCATGCGGATCAATAAATCCATATCTTCTTTATTTCTCATATTGCCTGTGCGATCCATATAGTCTTGCGGGCTGGAAATAATCGTCATTTTCGGAACAGCTGGAGATATATTAGTAGCTTCTTCAAAAGGTGCAAAGCCACATAACTCAGCTGCAATGGAGCGTATTTCTTCTAATTGCTTCAACTTTTCATTTGTAAAATCAGCAGGCAATTCTGTACCTTTCAAACCGACATCTGAAGCGTTTACAAAAACTAGTGGATTAGCGGCATCAACAATACTGATAGGAATTTCCCCAAAGCTGGTACTAATAAAATCCATCGGTTTACCAGTTGGAAGTAGTTTTCCTGTAACAGAACCTTCAGGATTAATAAATGATAAATATACTGGCGAACCACTACCTGGGACACCTGGTATTATGCAATTCCCATCAACCTTTGGCTTTCCATCTTCCACCTCTACTTCAGATACAATTATCTTTTTAGTATTAGTGTTATAAATCCGTACTTTTGTTACTCCTTCAGTTACTTTTACTAAACCCTGATCAATTGCATATGGACCAACAGCTGACGAAATATTCCCGCAATTTCCCTTAAAGTCAACTAATGGCTGAGTTAGACTTACTTGTGCAAAAGTATAGTCTACATCTGCATCTTCTCTACTTGACTCCTTGATGATAGCAACCTTACTAGTTAAAGAATTAGCTCCACCTAAACCATCAATTTGTCTTGCGTCTGGGCTTCCAAGAACATCTAGTAGAAATGGCTGCCATTTTTCTCTATCCTCTGGCATATCATTTTGATGGAAGAAAACCGCTTTACTAGTGCCCCCTCTCATCAAAACACAATTTACTTTATTCAAAGGCAACACCCTCTAACTCTAGACTCAATTATTTTTCAGAAATAAGATAAATATTTTCTTAGAAATTCATAATACTTATTCTAAAAAAACGTTTATTTTAGTACTTACTTTGAATTCAACATTATTTATAGTTGTGTTTTAATTTAAATTTCGCGAAATTATTATTCCATGGAATTAATTTAATTTTTAAAACTTCTTTAAATTACTATTGTTGAATTCAAAATATTTCTTGATTTAAGAATATTACTTTTTGTCTTATAAGTGAAATATATATTTTTTTCATCTTTTCTAAAAAAAAACTTATAATCAATGAAATTTTTCCAAAAAAATAAGGGCCACTCAGAGCGAGTAGTCCAATTTCTAATATTTATTATCCTGTTAAGCTAATTGATTAGCTAGTTCATAAGAGGCCTCATGATTCTTTTTCGTATATACGTTTCCTTCCATGATCGTTCTAGCAGTTCGTACAACCTTAATAGCATTTATGTGACCTCCAAGTAACTCTACTTTCGTTTCCATAATGCCACCTGGGTGTGCTAATCGTAGAACGTCATGTTTAATGTTTGCCATATCTGAAAGAATGGTATCAGGCAAGAATGCGCCTGTTGTTGTACAAATAGCACCTGTGATTGCTAAAGCCTGATGTGGCTTTTGCATTGACATCATACGAATCATTAAATCCAATTCTGATGAGTCTCTTTTTGTTCCAGATGTATCAACATAATCCATAGGAGGTGCTATTATCGTCATTTTCGGTACGGCTGGAGATTTTAGTGTTGCTGATTTTCTATCGGCAAATCCACACATTTCAGCTGCTATGGAACGGATCTCCTCTAACTCATTAAGTTTTTCCTCAGTAAAGTCAGAAGGCAACTCCCGACCACTTAAGCCAACATCCTGTGCTCTTACAAAAACTAAAGGATTAGCTGCATCGATAATAGAAACAGGGATCAAACGATTCTTTGTTTTAATCATATCAATTGGATTTCCAGTTGGTAAAAGTTTACCTGTCACAGCCCCTTCAGCCCGATTGAAGGATAGATAAATAGGTGACCCTGTCCCAGGCACGCCAGGTATAGAACAGCTTCCTTCTGTTTTCACTTGTCCATTTTCAACTTCAACTTCCGCTGTAATCAACTTTTTCGTATTTGTATTAAAAATCCTTACGATTGTAATTGGCTCTTTAGCAGATACAAGTCCTTGTTCAATTGCATATGGTCCCACTGCAGATGATATGTTACCGCAGTTCCCCTTAAAATCTACCATTTGATTGTCTATACTTACTTGTGCAAATGTATATTCAACATCGTATTCTTGAGAATTAGACTTTTTGATAATCGCCGCTTTACTAGTTAAGGAATTAGCCCCTCCTAGACCATCAATTTGCCTGCGGTCTGGACTGCCCATGATATCAAGTAAGAAATCCTCCCAATGATCCCGATTGGAGGGCATATGTTCAAAATTTATAAAAACCCCTTTACTTGTCCCCCCACGCATAATTACTACTGGTACTTTCATGTCGCTAACCGCCTTTACTTGGAATGTCTCACCACTAGTAGTTCTTTTAAGATTATAGTATGATAGGCTTAGTCATAAGTAAAATATATATTTTTTAAATGAAATTTAAAAAAAATCTTATAATCTAATAAAAGGAGAATTGCTATTATGGATGAAAAAGACTGGACAGCAATTAGAGTATTGTATGAAGAAAAAAATATTAGCCGGGCTGCAGAACGTTTATTTATTTCACAACCAGCCTTAACCTATCGTCTAAAAAACCTAGAAAAAGAGTTTGGAACAAGTATTTTTTATAAAATAAAAGGCGGCATAGAATTCACCTCTGAAGGTATACATTTAGCAAACTATGCAGAAGAAATGATTCAGCAACTGCAAAAAACAAAGGATTATATGTTAAATATGCAAAAGGAAGTGCGGGGAACATTACGTCTTGGTGTATCTAGCAACTTCGCACAATATAAGCTCCCCAAAATATTAAAGAAGTTTTCAACTAAATATCCAAATGTACAATTTAATGTCAATACAGGTTGGAGCACGGAAATTATGCAGTTACTCGATAGTGGGGCAGTACATCTAGGAATATTACGAGGAAATTATGAATGGTATGGAATAAAAACGTTTCTCCATAAGGAAAGACTCTGTTTAATTTCAAAAAAAGAGGTCCAAATAAGTAATTTACCCAACCTTCCATTTATCAATTATAAGACAGACGGTTCCCTAAAAGGTTTAATAAATGGATGGTGGCAGGATCGGTTCCCAGAACCCCCTTTAATTACCATGGAAACAGACCGTCAGGAGACATGCAAGGAAATGGTAAAAAACGATCTTGGTGTTTCCATCTTGCCTGAAATATGCATGCAACCAACTGATAACCTATATACTTATGGATTATCTTATAAAAACGGAGAACCGGTATTAAGAAATACATGGTTAATGTATAACCAGGATTCTTTAAATCTCTCTTCTGTAAATAATTTCGTTAATTTTTTAAACAACCATAATAATCTTAATGGGGATATGCAATCAAGTTCATAACCATTTTAAGGTATTAAATGGATTATAAATATTTTTTAAAAAAAATTCAAAAATATATCTATTTCACTTATCAGTTGGTTTATAATATTCTAAAAATAGCAAACAGGAAGTTAATAAAAAATACAAGAAGTTGTAGGTCTCTTACATTTTTTATTATTCCTTATTTGTAAGCGATTTCGATCACAGGAGGGGGATTTTACATTATGCTTACTTTACTAGGAACTTCAATGGTAATAGTTTTTACTTACTTAATTATGTCTAGGCGCTTATCTCCAGTTGCGGCTCTAGTAATCATTCCGATTATCTTTGCATTAATTGGTGGATTCGGTATAACAGAACTTGGAGATATGATGGCTGATGGGATAAAAACTGTTGCATCATCAGCTGCTCTCTTATTATTTGCCATTCTATTTTTTGGTATTATGATCGATGCGGGTCTATTTGATCCACTAATAAAAAAAATTTTAAATATCGTTAAAGGGGATCCTGTCAAAATCGCGATAGGAACGGCGATTATTGCAATGACTGTAGCATTAGATGGTGACGGAACAACAACTCATATGATCACTATTTCTGCTATGTTACCGCTTTACATGCGGATTGGTATGAATCCACTTGGACTAGCTACAATTTCTTTACTATCTGTCAGTATCATGAGTGGGATGACTCCGTGGGGTGGCCCAGCAACAAGAGCAATCGTATCTTTAGGTTTAGATGCAAACGAATTTTTCGTTCCAATTCTACCTACTATGCTAGCAGGTATGGTTTCAATTCTATTCATTGCTTTTTTAATCGGGAAAAAGGAACGTGCAAAACTTGGGGTTATTAATTTAGATACTACGGCTAATAAGAAATCTTTTGCTTTTGCTGAAGCAGCAGTAACAGCAGCTGCTACTGTACAAGATGATATTAAACGTCCTAAATTAATTTGGATCAATCTTCTTTTAACAGTTGCGGTTATGGTTGTTTTAATTGCAGGAATATTACCTGCCGCAGTAATATTTTTAATTGGGTTTGTAATCGCTGCCATGGTTAACTACCCAAATATTAAGCAGCAGAGCGAGCGCATTGCTGCACATGCAGGTAACGCTATTACTGTTGTTATATTAGTATTTGCTGCTGGTATATTTGCAGGAATTTTTTCAGGTACGAAGATGGTTGATGCTATTGCGAACTCAATGGTATCTATCATTCCAGAGTCCTTGGGTCAATTCTTCCCAACTGTAGTTGCTTTAACCAGTATGCCACTAACATTTGTTCTATCCAATGATGCCTATTATTTTGGAGTATTACCAATTTTAGCTGAAGCAGGAGCTGCTTATGGAGTCGATCCTTTAGAAGTTGCAAGAGCTTCCGTTTTAGGACAACCTGTTCACTTTTTAAGTCCTCTTGTAGCATCAACATTTTTACTTGTTGGTATGTTAAAAACAGATTTCGGGGAAATGCAGAGATATGCATTTAAATGGGCTTTATTATGCTCGTTAGCTATCATTATAGTTGCTTTTTTAACAGGGGCTATTTAATAACTTTATTAGTCGAAAAATTATAAACTTTCATAGAATAGTGAAGAGGCTGACTCAATATGGGTCAGCCTTATCCAATCTATTCATCAGCAGATTGGACAATAATATTTACAATTGTCTTGGCCAGATTCATAACAGTATATAAACGGGTATCATTTAGAAATTGCATAGTTGGTAATGGATCTATGTAGTTTACTACTCCTGAGAAATGATAGTCTCCTACTTCTGGCAATACTTTTTTGAGAGCTTTACCTGGAACAAGTGGCCCATCCCTAAATAAAACATGGCCTACTTGGTTTTGTTCGCCTAAACTAGCATCGATACTAAAAATAAGAGTCTTCTTAAAGAGCTTTTTTATCTCCCTTAATGTATCGTTCAAATTAAATGCATGTACCGGGGTTTCCAATGTACCATATACTTGATATGGTACGTTTTGTTCTTTTAGCATAGTTCCAACTAAAGGGCCAAGAGAGTCCCCGACAGACCGGTCAGAGCCGATGCAGAGAATGATGATATCTTCTATTTTATAACCGGAAGATCGGATAATTTCCTTCATTATTAAAGCTAAATCTTCAGTATCTTTTTCATTGGAATCTAAAGAATATATCTGTATCTCTTGTCTATTGTATTGACTCATCCTCATTCTCCTTTTTACGTTGGAATCGGAATTTAGCATGCATGGTGTTTGATAAGGTTAGTACCATATTTTAAATATAGACCAAATACTACATTATGTGTAATATCATTTTTTTCTGCAACTACAACCGGGATAACATCCAGCATAACGATGGAAAATCGATAAGGGGCCCCTAGTAAGGGCCCCTGGTCAATATTTAAGATTGTTTTTCATTTAAATTTTTTAATCCAAGAAAATAAGTTCCGCCTAACAAAAAAATGCCGCTAATTAAAAATACGGATAATACTCCCATCCAAATTCCGATGAGACCAAAAAAGAGAGGAGCTATCAATTGCGAAAGACGGTTTGTAGAAACCCGTAAGCCAAGTACTTCACCGGTTCTAGATTTTGGAGATGCGCTGTAGGTAGTCGCCATCGACAGAGGCTGACCGCAACCTAAGCCAAAGCCCATCAAACAGCTGTAAAAGCCTAACAATAGTGTATTGCCTGTAAAGGGCATTAGAAAAAAGGCAATTCCAGCAACGATAATCGAAATGCTTAATACTTTATCTCTTCCTAATAAGGATGTAATTTGGGGCAGAGCAAAGCGAATAAGTAACATGGCTAACCCTTGTACAGCTATGATCCATCCAATTGTAGAGTCTGAAATATCGTATTGTTTTGCATATAAAGGAAAATAGGCTACAAAAATATCTCTTGAGTATAGAACTAAAGCACTCGAAAATAATGCGTTTCGTAATACAGGCATTTTTAAGAGTCCAACGGAGGACAAGAGTCCAGCTTTTACAGTGTTATTTTCTTTTATAATAACTGGTATTTTAAAAGCAAATAACATCGTAAAAAAACTAATAAATACAGAAACTAGAAAAGCGTCGGCATATGAAAAATGCTCTGATATATAACCTCCAATAATAGGTCCTACTAATACTCCTAAAGCTGTCGCCATTCCGAACCAACTGAAATAATTATCACGATTTTCGGGAGTTGTTGCATTCCCAAGAACATTTTGCAAGGATACTACTATAAATATATTAGCTATACCAACAATAATTTGACTTAAATATAAATCCCACATCGTATGGTAAAAGTAAGGAATTGCCATTGCGATTGTTAAACCTATAAATCCTAGTAAAACCGGCAGCCGATCTCCAATTCTATCAGCAATTTTTCCAGCATGAATCGGTAAGATGAGCGGTAAAAAGGCAAAAGCAGCTGTTAGGATGCCGATTTCAAAAACAGAAGCTCCCAATTCTGTTGCAAATAATGTGATTACTGGTCTAGTTAGATTAATAATTGTCATATAGCCAAATATCATAATCAATACAATTCGTAAAACCATATCCATCCCCTCATCTACCTATTACATCCATGTGGGCTGATAATAATAGAGCGGCTATAGCCGCTTTAACTGCTTCCTAAATTATATAGCCAAATGATTGGTATAGAAAAATAAAAATTTCTTATAATATGCAATAAACAACTTTTATCGATTTATGGCTAATCACCTTTAGATTTTCAAAACTAGCTTTCAATTCTATCAATAAGTTGAATTCTCTCGATGATCGACTCAGTAAACTCCGTAGTAGACGCGGAACCACCCAAGTCCTTTGTTTTAATGCCATTCTTAATAACATTCAATATTCCATTCTCGATCATGCGAGCAATTTCAGCAAGCTGCGGGTCTTCATGTCTACTACTCAACCAATCTAATAACATTACTGTCGATAACATGATTCCCATCGGATTTGCGATATTTTCCCCTGCGATATCCGGTGCGGAGCCGTGTGCTGCTTGAGCCATTGCCATATTTTCATTGTTATTGATTGATGGTGCAAGCCCTAAACTGCCAACCAGTTCTCCAGCTAAGTCAGATAAAATATCCCCAAACATATTCTCTGTTACAATTACATCAAAATCCTTTGCCCGCCGCACTAGATGAGCAGTCATCGCATCTATATGGTAATCATCTACTTTGACATCTGGATAATTCCGAGCGACCCCACGACAAACGTCTAAGAAAAGACCTGAGCCCAATTTGATAACATTTGCTTTATGAACAATCGTTACCTTTTTTCGTCTTTTTTCTGCCATTTGAAAAGCAGAATGGGCTATTCTTTCTATTGCCTTTCTAGTAAATACACCCGCTGAAATTACAATATCAGGCGTTATCTTCCATTCTCCTTCACCTACGAACATATTTCTATCAGGATAGTAACCTTCTGTATTCTCGCGAAAAATAACCAAGTCGGCTTCCTCAACTACACTTTTTATCCCTGTCATTGTCTTTGCCGTGCGAACATTTGCAT
>JAENZK010000013.1 GCA_016841285.1 Guptibacillus hwajinpoensis
AGAATTGCTAACGCAATTCAAGTTTCCTTTATCTCAGTCGAAGCCCCTCCAGTTTGTACGGCGATGGGCAAGGCGCTTGCGCTTTTCTATTTACCCAAAACTCTTCATTAAATTCGCCATTTCAATTGCAGCAACAGCTGTATCCCAGCCTTTATTTCCAGCCTTTGTACCAGCCCTTTCAATCGCTTGCTCAATATTTTCAGTTGTAACAACACCGAAAATAACTGGGATTCCCGAAGACATTCCTGCTTGTGAGACACCTTTAGCAGCTTCGTTACAAACATAGTCATAATGTGTTGTTGCTCCGCGAATAACTGTACCTAGTGTGATGACAGCATCGTAATTTCCAGACTCGGCCATTTTTTTTGCAACAAGTGGCAGTTCAAATGCTCCTGGCACCCAGGCAACATCAACAGCGTCATCTTCAACTCCATGTCTTTTTAAAGCGTCCTGTGCTCCAGTAAGCAATTTACCTGTAATAAATTCATTAAAACGTGATACTACAATCCCTACTCTAATGCCTGTTCCTACTAAATTACCTTCAAAAATTTTCCCCATGATAAATTCCTCCTTTTATAAAATCAAATGCGCCTTGGCGTATTTGCACCCAGATTTTTTCGAGCTTGCTCGAAAAACCACCATTAAAAATCTGAGGCATCCGCCGGAGGCTGAAACTTTATTACTTTAAAGTTTCAGCATATGTCCAAGCTTTTCATATTTTGTTTTCAAATATTTTGCATTCTCACTTCTTGCCGGCATTTGGATGGGTACACGCTCTAAGATTGTTAAATCATATCCTTCGAGACCGGCAATTTTACGAGGATTATTCGTTAATAAGCGCATGTTTTTAATTCCGAGATCTTTTAGAATTTGGGCACCAATGCCGTATTCACGGAGGTCTGGTGCAAAGCCAAGTTTCTCATTTGCTTCTACAGTATCATAGCCCTCTTCTTGCAGTTTGTAAGCCCTCAGTTTGTTTAATAAGCCGATTCCACGGCCCTCTTGTCTCATATACAATAGGACGCCTTTTCCTTCTTCTTCAATTTGGGAAAGAGCAGCGTGAAGCTGGGGCCCGCAATCACATCGGTATGAACCAAAAACGTCGCCGGTTAAGCATTCGGAATGAACGCGTACTAATACCGGATCATCACCGCTCACATCGCCTTTAACAAGGGCAACATGTTCCTTGGAGTCTACAATATTCGAATAGCCGTAAGCTTTGAATTCCCCAAATTCAGTTGGAAGGGTAATTTCAATTTCACGTGTTACAAGTTGTTCTTTATGATTGCGATACTTAATTAAATCCTTAATCGTAATCATCTTTATGTTGAATTCGTCTGCAATCAGACGGAGATCCGGAACTCTTGCCATTGTTCCGTCTTCTTTGATAATTTCACAAATAACACCCGCGGGTGCTTCCCCACAAAGTCTTGCCAAATCCACTGCTGCTTCCGTATGACCGGCCCGTCGTAAAACACCGCCTTCTTTCGCAATTAACGGAAAGATATGACCAGGTCTTTTGAAATCACTAGCTTTAGAATTTGGGTTAATTAATTCATGAACCGTAGTTGCTCTTTCAAAAGCACTAATTCCTGTTGTTGAAGTTTTATGATCTATACTGACGGTAAATGCCGTTCCATGTGGGTCCGTATTACGGTTTACCATTGGAACTAAATTAAGAGTACGGGCAATCTCTTCGGAAATTGGAGCACAAACAAGTCCGCGCCCATGCTTAATCATAAAGTTGATCGTTTCGGCTGTTGTTTTGGAAGCTAAGGCAACAAAATCTCCTTCATTTTCTCGATCTTCGTCATCACAAACAATGACAACCTTACCTTGCAAAAGCTCATTTATGGCTTCTTCAATGGTATCAAACATATATATCACTCACTTTCGTTATCTTTATTTATACCCATTTTCTTCTAAAAAAGCTTCGGTAATTGAACTTCCCGATTCTTTCATCCGGCCTTTTGATAAAAACTTTTCTATATATTTACCTAAAATATCACATTCAATATTGACGATATCTCCAGGTGTTTTGTCACCGAGAATAGTTTCAGAAAGAGTGTGAGGAATAAGGGAAATCGTAAATGACTTATCACTTAATCCAAATATTGTTAGGCTTGTTCCATCACCTGTGACGGATCCTTTTAGAAGCATATAGTGTAGTAATTCCTCATTTACTTCTATTTCATAATAAACGGCATTGGATACAGGTTTTTTCGAAATGATGGTACCGATACCATCAACATGGCCTGAAACGAAATGCCCACCAAAACGCCCATTTGCAGCCATTGCTCTTTCTAGGTTGACTTTAGACCCATTAGTAAGATCACGTAATGAAGTTGCTTTTACCGTTTCCGGCATTAAATCGACTGAGAATGTATGTTTATCAAAGGTCGTTACGGTAAGACAAACGCCGTTAACGGCAATGCTATCGCCCAAATGAACATCTTCCAATATCTTTGGCGCTTGTATCGACATTTTAATCGCATCACCAGATTTTGTAATTGATTTAACAGTTCCTTTTTCTTCGATGATTCCGGTAAACATTTTACTCCTCCTTTCGGATGGGCTTTGAGATGATTTTTATATCTGGTCCGATTGTTTCTACGGATTTTATTTGTAAAGCAAGCACATCGCTCATTTTTTCAAAGCCTTCACCACCAATAGATGTTGGTGCTAAAGCCCCTCCAATTATTTTAGGAGCTATATAAGTAAGGACTTGATTGATCGCCTTTGCTTTTATAAAGCTACCGTTGATTTGTGAACCACCCTCAACAAATAGTGAAGTAATCCCTTTTTCCCCCAGCTCTTTTAGTACGTCAAGAATATTCAGTGCATCACTAGGCAATTGAATAACTTCTGCATGTCTTTCCTTTATTGCTATAATCTTATCATCTGCCACATTTTGACCGATAATGATCCAAGTTGGTGCTTTGTTATCATTCACTATTTTTGCATCAATCGGTGTTCTTAAATTCGTATCAAGAATGATACGAATCGGATTTTTGCCACCTAATGGAAGTCTTGTTGTTAATTCGGGGTCGTCCTTTATAATTGTATTGACTCCTACTAATATACCGTCATGCTGATGTCTGTATTTATGAACATCCAGCCTTGATTCTTCGCTAGTGATCCATTTGCTTTCACCAGATATGGTAGCAATCTTTCCGTCAAGGCTTGTTGCTGACTTTAATGTGACATAAGGCATCCCGGTTGCGATGTAATGGAAGAAGACTTCGTTAAGTTTTTCAGCCTCCCCTCGTAAAAGGCCGACATCTACTTCAATTCCGGCTTTTCTTAGCTTTTCAATCCCTTTCCCGGCTACAAGTGGATTGGGATCAGTAGATGCTATAACTACTCTTTTCACTTCGCTTTTAATTAATAGATCAGCACATGGAGGGGTTCGTCCATAATGACTACACGGCTCTAGTGTCACATAAATGGTAGCATCTTTTGCTTTTTCACCAGCCATATTGATAGCATGGACTTCAGCATGTGCTTCTCCTGCTTTCAAATGGGCCCCCATTCCTACTATTTGGTTGTCTTTGACTACCACAGCGCCCACTAGTGGATTAGGGCTTGTCTGTCCGTTCGTGCTTGCGGCAAGCTCGATCGCTAATCTCATATAATCATGGTCTGTCATCATATCACCTTTTTTAGTGAAAATTTGGTTATACAAAAAGACCCCAGGATAGCTCCAAGGGTCTTGAAATAAACTTCATTAATATGAAAGTCAAAAATAAAGTACAGAAAATAACCGTTCGAAATTTGCATGTCAAATAAACTACGCCATAGCGTATTACACGACTAATTGGAACCATCTGCCTTCACATTCGCTTCTCCCGTCCAGACTGTAACTGTCGGCCCTGGATTCACGCCAGCTCCTGCCCTAAAAGGCTCGCGGGCTTATTAGTACATGTACTACATCACCGCCGATTGGGAATTTCACCCGACCCCGAAGAAAAAATATTCAATTACTTATGTTAACTATATATTAACTTTACTAAAAATTACAAGCATTTTCATTTCGTTCGTGATAATAAGTGCTTTTATAACGTAAATCGCCAGTAAAAAACAAATTGCTGTCTGTATATGTCTGAATAATACGATGAGATGGGGGTGTTCAGTACTTAGTATTGTATGAATAATTAGTATAGTACCAAGTAATAACTGAAAGGAGTGAAATTGGTTGGTCCAAACACTTGTATGGAATGACAATATTTCTCTAAACAACGTTGATCGATTCGAAAAATCGATTAAGAGGCTTCTTTATACAAATTTAAGAGGAATTATTTTAAATCTTGAAAATGTATCTTATATGAATGAACGTGCTCTAGGTATTATCGCTGATTGTGTTAAAGAAGCTAAGGAGATGAACAAGGAGCTAGTCATCATAAATAATAAATCAACAATAAGAACAATATTTGAGATTGTTCGTTTCTATTCAATTGTACAAGTGTTTTCATATGAGCGTGATGCACTGCATTATCTTGAAGACTTGTTTTCTTCCGCAAGAATGAAAGTAGTATCAAGGTTAGCCTAATCTTAAAAAATATTTGGTAGAGTATATAAAAGACATTTGCTACAAGGGCAAGTGTCTTTTCTATTTCTATAGAAAAACAGTCTAATTTCTACCACAAAATCGGAACATGTTAATCTCTTATTGCAAGAATATGTATATTTTATGACATTGCATGAGGAAGTAAAGGATTTCAGTTACTTCCTCTATAATTAATATGATGAACGCTGTAATGAAAATACACGGTTCAAGTAAGGTGAATTGTCGTGAAAAATAGTGAAGAACAATTAAACCTACTAGTAAAAAAAGTAGATGATATATCCTGTGCAATGGATATGACGAACAAAATTGCAAATGAGATGGGTTTCATTCATTACGATATATTATTTTTACGACTTGTAACGGAAGAAGCCTGTATGAATGCCTATGAATATTGTCAAAAAACAAATCAAGAAGGGTTTTGGATCTGCTGGGATCATAATCATAAGGACAGTCTATCGATCTTTATTAAACATCGAGGAAAAAAATTTGTGATCGCTCCTATGACCGAGGTTAATCGGGGTCTTAGAGGTAGGGGATTGCAATTAATCTTAAATTTAATGGACTATGTTCAAGTTCAAGAGAATGGTGAATATGTCGAACTGGTTATGCGAAAATATATAACCCAAAATCTAAGAAAGGGGATTGGATATTAATGATATTCACATCTAATGATCAAGTAATTCTATTAACCTGGGAAGAAGATATTACATTAAAGAACAATGTAAGATTCAAAGACACAATGAAAGAATTAGCAAACTCAGATTCTGACAAATTATTATTATGTCTTCAGGGTGTACAGTATTTAAATAGTGGTGCACTTGGTACGATTGCGGATTCCGTAATGGAAGCGAAGAAGAAGCAAAAAGAGCTTGTTGTAGTTGCAACACAAAGCTCAGTGAGAGAAATTTTTAGGATTGTAAAGTTTGGTTCATTTATCAAAATATTTGATTCTAAAGAAGAGGGTTTGCAATATTTTCAGCGTGATCAATATGAGTGATCTCTCACCCTCGGTTGAACAACAACTCCAATTAGCTGCTAAGGTATTTAAATATTCACTTGAAGCCATTTTTGTAACGGATCTAACAGGTCAGATCCAAATCGTTAATCAATCTTTTGAGCGTATAACTGGTTATTCTGCTCGTGAGGCAGTCGGTCAAAACCCGAGAATTCTGAAATCGGGCAAACACCCGATAGAATATTATCAAGGAATTTGGGGATCCCTTGCAAAAAACGGGCAATGGCAGGGGGAATTTATCAATAAGAGAAAAAGCGGGGAACTATACTACCAGAGGACAACGATTGCTACGATCAAGGATAAAGATGATCAACCAATCAGTTATTGTGCGATTTTTAGTGATGTTACGAAAGTAAAGGAAGCGGAACGTAAACTAATTTCCGATTTAAAACTGGCACGGCAGCTTCAAAAAAGTGTTTTGAGCAAACCGTTAAAAAATCAATACATCGATATTGTTGGCGCCTATTTGCCGTCGGCTGAATTGGCAGGCGATATGTATGCTTGGTATCAAATTGATGATCATAAATATGGTGTTATTTTATTTGATATTATGGGTCACGGGGTAGCTTCCTCCTTGGTCAGTATGTCTATTCTTTCTTTATTAAGAGGTGTGATTACAAGTTCCAGGAAGCCTGAAAAACTATTTGCAGAGTTAAATCAGCATATTCGGTTATTGTATCAACAAAATGGAATGGACCAATCCTACTTTTTTACAGCTATATACGTTTTAATCGATGTTAAGGAAAGAGTCATAGAATATTCATCTGCAGGTCATCCTCCGGGCTTCTTAATTATGGAAGATGGTGAGGTTCAGGATTTAGATGTGGGCTGCCCACCAATTGGCTTGCTGCCTGAATTAATAATTGAAACAGGAAGAATTTCGTTGAAAGGGAGGACCCAGCTTTTTCTGTACACAGATGGGCTGATGGATTCCTTTGGAAAAGAAACGTCCCGTAACATCGACAATCTGAAAAAGCTAGTAGTAGGATTAAGAGGTTTGGATAGTACACAACTCCTTGAAAGGGTGCTTTTACAAACGAATAGTAATGATGGTCATTTTGATGATGATGTAACGATGGTGGCGATTACGATTAACTAATTTTTTAAAGGGCTATCCCAGGGTGTCGTTCCTTTGGGATAGCCCTTTTGGTGAGGATAACTGAGTTCATCTACTATCAAATTGGGAATGCGCTCCGTTCGGTGAGGATAAATCTTGAATACTAGAATTATTGTACAGCGATCTATACGATTTGGATTCAGATGTGGTTTGGTTCGGACAGGTTTTGCTAAAAATATCTGGATACAGTCCGAAGAATGGTTTACTTCGGACACAGTTCGCATCAAAACCAGGATTGCTGTCTGAACCAAGCCCCACTTCGGACACCAAATGCATCAAATCCAGGTTTCCTGTCCGAACCAAGCCTCACTTCGGACACAGTTCGCATCAAAACCAGGATTGCTGTCCGAACCTAGCCTGACTTCGGACACCAAATGCATCAAATCCAGGTTTCCTGTCCGAACCAAGCCCCACTTCGGACTCAAATCGTTTCAAATCCAGGCTTGCTATCCGAACATTAATGAACAGTAGCAAGTCACCATTCATCAATCAGTGTCTTTGTCTCTCTTGTTGGTTAAATTAATTATTTAAAGTAATCCTTTGCCAAATTCTTAAAAATCTGCAATGATTGTTTTGCCCAGTCAGAATCTGTATTTTCAAGCTCTGTGATTTGGTCGTCAACGACTTTTTTCAACGACTCATAATACTCTGGCACTTCGTCTTCATACGGCTTGACTTGTGTTTTCGGTATATTTGTTTGTTCATTTAGAGCCAATGCCCTTCTTTCATGGAAAAATAAAACATCCGATTGCCTTGGGGCATGGAGATCACCTTGAAGCGGATGCTTTAAAACAGCTTTGACACGAATCGTAATATGCTGCGGTTTGATCGCTGTTACTTCACCAATATATTTACCAGTTTTATAAATTCCTGTAACAATTTGCCCAATTTGGTATACTTCAGACATTGGTATATTACCCCCACGATGAGAAATTTTGACAGACCCTTGCTAAAAATCTTATCATATATAAAGTGATAAATAAAAATGAAAGGTGTAGAGATAGGATGAAAAAGATATTTTTCTATACAGTAATGGTTGTATTAATCACAATTATGACGGCATGTGGTGGAAATGAAGGAGATAAAAATACAGCTACAGAAAATGATGCAACAAACAACGGCTCAGAAACAGCTGGTGAACAAACAGAAGCAAACGGACAAGAGATCACAACTTTACCTCAGTTCGAACCAGTTAGTGATGAAGAACCGGTTGTGACTATGAAAACAACGATGGGCGATATTGTAATAAAGCTATTCCCTAAGCAAGCACCTAAAGCTGTTGAGAATTTCATAACTCATAGTAAAGACGGTTATTATAATGGTTTAACCTTTCATCGGGTCATCAGTGATTTTATGATTCAGGGTGGAGATCCAAACGGAAATGGTTCAGGTGGTGAAAGTATTTGGGGTGGACCGTTCGAAGATGAGTTCTCTCCAGAATTAGCAAATTTCCGTGGGGCTTTGTCAATGGCCAACAGTGGACCAGATACAAATGGAAGCCAGTTCTTTATCGTTCAAGCTGGTCCAGATACAATTGAGGAAGAATTGTTAGAACAAATGAAGCAGGCCGGTTTCCCAGAAATTGTTGTTAATAAATACAAAGAAGTTGGGGGAACACCATGGCTTGATCATGTCCATACCGTTTTTGGACAAGTAATCGAAGGTATGGATGTCGTAGATAAAATAGCAAGCGTTAAAGTCAATTCAACATCAAGTGCACCACTAGAGTCCGTTATTATCAACGAAATTATTGTCAATGATAAATAATTTGAATCTTTTTTGAAGGGGCCATCTCCAGTAGTGATGCCCCTTTCTTGTTCCAATTTCATATTGTCGTAAATCTGTAATAAAACATATGTGTCCAAGTAGGATTCCGGGCGTAAAATAAGAATAAGCATATAAGTTAAGATATTTACTTTAATAAGGTGGTTTGGATGGAAGGGTCGAAAATGTTAAATGAAAAATTAAGAGAGGTTATTAATAAATGGGACCCTTTAGGGCTTGGACCGGGTGCATATGAAGTAGAAGTAGTCGATATTATTCAAGCTGTCCATGAAATTGATGATCTAAAATATTTAGCAAAACGTATACAATTTATTTATGAATTTTCATTTGAGGAATCTATTCCTCTACCTGAGTGTCAGAAGGTTGCAAGAAGGATGCTGCTATTAAAAGAAACAACCCCATACGCTGTATAAAAGAAGAACGAACCTAGTAAGGTAAGTTCTTTTTTTATACCTTTTTTTAGTATTTCTTCTTTTTTTGTTCAAAGTTTCTTTTCTGTTTCTTCACATTTACTGGATATGATGTAAAGGAGTAGAAGATTGGTGGTGGAAAGAATAATGAATCGAATCCTATTTTTATTATTTGTATTAATTGGAGCCATATTTTCACTACAGCCTGCTGCAAATGCGGAAGAAGAAATGATCGTCAAACCGGGTGAAAGTATACAAGAGGCGATTGATCAAGCAACAGAAGGCGCCACGATTTTAGTGAAAAAAGGACAACATAATGGCAGCTTACTAATAGAAAAGCCGGTTGTACTAATAGGTGAAGATGGTGCAATCATTGCGGGCGATGGGATCGGCCACGTCATTGATGTGAAAGCTCCCAATGTTGTTATCGAAAATTTCATCATTGAAAAGAGCGGCAAAAGGGATACGGATGCTGGGATATGGGTGGAATCCTCTAATAATCTGATTCAGCATAATGTATTCAAAGAAATTCATTATGGCATTTATGTTAATAGGGGACGATTAAATCGAATCGTTGACAATCAAATAACCGGCTATGATGGACACTTTTCAAAGAAAGGGAATGGAATCCATTTATATTATGCTGAAGGAACGGAGTTAACTGGAAACGTCATTGAGCAAGTCCAAGACGGCATTTATTTTGATTTTGCAAAAGAAAGTACTGTAAAAGGAAATAAAGTAGAAGGGTCCAGGTATGGATACCATATTATGTATGCAAAAAAGGGTTTATTAACAGAAAATATTTCAACAAAAAACATTACCGGGATCATGACCATGGCTGCAGAGGATTTCGATATGACCAACAACGTTATCACAGAGAATTTAGATTATCGCGGTCATGGCATTTTAGTTTTTGATTCTGACCGGATCAACATTTTAAATAATCGAGTTACTTTTAATAATACGGGCCTTAGTTTACAGGATGCTAGAGATTCTAAAATTGAAAATAATATTTTTGCAGGAAACTATATCGGCTTGGATTTAAAGGATAAAAATGAGCGAAATACGATGATCAACAACAATTTTATTGGGAATATTGTACAAACAAAAGTCTTTACTTCTGTTGAACCGATGGATTTAAATGGGCAAGGAAATTATTGGGATGATTACAACGGCATGGATTTAAATGGAGATGGAATCGGTGAAATTCCATATGAGTCCGGAAAATTATTCGATAAATTAGTTGAGGAAAATCCAATGTTACAATTCTTCTTTGAAAGTCCAACGATCAAGCTTTGGTCCTCTATTGAAAAGATCTTTCCGGCCTTTTCAGGTGAAAAAGGAATGGACCGCTACCCGTACACCCAACCCGTTCAATATGAGATTGATGGGGCTGGACTAGATGCAGATCGAAATTGGTTAGCCGGTTTAATTGGTATCGTTATGGTTAGTTTAGGAATATTTACTTTTTACCGTGGGAGGGTATTATAATGAGAAAAATGATGATGAAAAGCGGTTTCCATTTGCTATTATTGTCTGCCTTGTTAATTATTGTAAGTGCATGTGGAAGTAAAGCCAGCTATGAACCGAGAGCGGTCAATCCGGAAATTGATGCATGTGAAGTTTGTAATATGTCAATTGCTCATGAGGATTTTGCGACACAGTTAATTGAAACAGATGGAACGGTGCATATGTATGACGATATTGGCTGTATGGTGAAGTACTTAAATGGTGAAGGCAAAGAGAAAGAGATCGGAGCCACCTATGTTAGAGATTTTGACACACTTGAATGGGTTCCGTTCGAGCAAGCCTACCATGCGTACCACCCTGAATTTTGGACTCCGATGGCATATGGAGTAGTCTCCTTTGCAACGAAAGAAGGGGCAGAGGCTTATGTCGAACAAGAAGGTAAAGGTGAGGTTCTAGACTATAAGGGCTTGGAAAAAGTTGATTGGGTCATGCAGGGCCATTAATTTTGAATGCCAAGTTCCGTGTGGAAAGAAGTGATTAAGAATGAACATGCTAATGATTGCTAGACATGAACTAAAGGTAATTTCCCGAAGTAAATGGGTTTTCAGTTTTACCATTCTATATACGGTGCTTGCGATTACGATCGTGTTATTCGGCGGAAGTGCAGAAGAAGCGGGTTTCACCGGGTTTAACCGCATGGCGGCCAGCCTATTAAATTTATCGTTGTTTCTAGTTCCGCTTTTAACTCTATTAATTGGCAGTACTTCCCTTGCCGGAGATAAAGAGGATGGCAGTTTAACACTATTATTTACGTACCCAATCCCAACATCTCGTATATTAGTAGGAAAATTCATTGGGTTACTCGTCACATTATTTGCCGTTGTAACATTTGGTTACGGTGCTGCTGGTCTGATTCTATTTTTTAGTAAAGCAAGTGTTTCTCTCAGCTTTTTTCTATTGTTTTATGGATTTACGATGCTGCTAATGATCTTATTTCTTGGTCTTGCCATGCTTATTGGCGTACTTTCTTCAACGCGATTCCAAGCTTTAGGCTTAAGCTTAATTTTATGGGCAGTGACCGTATTGTTTTATGAATTTGTTATTATGGGATTGGCGATGGTAATTAGTAAAGGAGCAATTCTTGCAATGTTCACCGCTTCCATATTATTAAATCCGGTGGAATTAATTCGGGTATGGACGATCATTTCAATGGACAGTGGCTCAATCTTTGGGCCCAATTTATATGATTTAACCGTTTGGAGTGAAGGGTATATCGGCCAAATTGTTTTTGCCTTAACCGCCATTCTTTGGGTCCTCATTCCGATATTGATTTCAAACAGTCTATTAAAACGGGGGATCAATCATGGAGCATAATATGATGGTTGAAGTTAGTGATTTAAGTAAAATCTATAGTCCTACTAATCGAATCGAGCATATTAATTTTGAAATTACGAAAGGCGAATGCTTCGCCCTATGCGGTGGTAATGGAGCGGGAAAAAGTACGGTTATTCAAATGATCATAGGCAATGTAAAGCCATCGTCAGGAACTATCAAGCTGTTGGGGATGACGATGGATATGAATCGAGCGGTGTATAAATCGCTTTTTTCTTTTATGCCGGATGCCATGGTATTTCCAAAGGTTTTAACAGGGTATGAAGTTTTATGCTTTTTTGCCGATTTATCAAATGTACCGAGAGGACGAGTCGATCTACTTCTTGAAAAGGTAGGTCTTGCCAATGATAAGGATAAAAAGGTTCGTGAATATTCAAAGGGCATGCAGCAAAGATTAGCATTAGCCCAAAGCTTATTGCCGGAAGCACCGCTATTAATTCTTGATGAACCAACAAACGGCTTAGACCCTTATTGGGTTCGAGAATTTAAAAATATCATTAAAGAAGAAAAGGAAAAAGGCACCACTATTTTATTCTCCTCCCATATTTTATCTGATGTTGAGGAGCTGGCTGATCGGGTTGCCTTTATGAATAGCGGCAGGATGCTAGTTATGGATACTGTTGAGGCGTTAACAAAAGGCAGTGGTGACGGTTCCGGTGACAAAACAACGTTGGAGGAAGTATTCTTTTCGCTAGTGAAGGCTCGGCAAACGGTTTGATTTGGAGAGAGGTACTAATTAGAAGGTAACCATTGTATTTATCCTCACCAAACGGAGCGCGATCCCCGTTTGATAGTAGATAACTCGGATTTATCCTCACCAAATGGAATCTGCACTCCGTTTGTTAATAGATAACTCTATTAACCTCTGTTTGATAGAGCAAAAAGGATTCCCCGCCCAAACGGCAAGGAATCCTTTTGTTTTACTTCTTACTTATTCATTTGACCATTCATGTTACCGTTCATTTGGCCATCCATTTGCATCTGTCCTTGGCCGCCCGCAGCACCAGCTGCTTTTTCCTGTGCCGCTTTCATTTTTGCCATTTTTACTTTATAGCGCTCTTCAGCAATTTTGTCTACATCATCCATTGTAGAAAGAACTGGAGCTACCATTGGGTTTTCAGCAACATACTTATTAGCAGCATCCTCTGAACCAAATAATGCGAAGCCCATTTTCATTGGAGTTTCAATGCTTGCTCTTACTGGAATTGCGTTACTTACTGGCACCCATTCTAATGTGTTATAATCGCGAACCCATGCAGCCTGTGGTTCTTCTTCAAGAGTGCGGATTTGGTTCATTAAACAACCTACATCATCTGTAAATAAGTGCTCTCCATCTGCTGTTACAACTTGGCCTGTAAATTTTCCCATCTCATGATCGTGAGGGTAGACCGTCATATCGCACATGGAACACGTTGTTTCCGTAGTAGGTTCAGTTGCTTCAACGGACACCTTCATTGGTTCATTTCCTTGTTGTACCTCATCCTTAGCTGTGTCATCTGTTTTTTGCGTTATATCATTCTCAACATTAGCTGTCTCTTCTACAGGAGCAGAGCTTTGTTCCTCATTGCCGTTGCTACCACATCCTGCAAGTAAACCTGTTAATAAACCAAAAGTAGATAATACCATCAATGCTTTTTTCATAAATAAATCTAACCTCCAACAATTATTTATATTTTTGATTACAATTACAGATTAATAAAGAGATTTGAAATATCTGTGAGGAAACTGAAAGGGAATGAAAAAGTTTTAGAAAAATTTTAACAATTAAATTCACTTTTTTATCACATATAACAGTTATACTAGTGATAGTAACTTGATTTGGGGGTTATGTAATGTATAAAACAAAGTTGTTACTAGTTTTGATCATATCTCTCTTATTAACTGGCTGTGGAGCGGAAAAATATAAAAAAATAGAGTCACAAAAAGCTCAGATCATCGTCGTCAATCTACTGGAAAGCAGTTTATCATTTTTTGATCAAGAGACGAAGGAAGAGCTGGCAAGATGGACAATGCCCTATACGTTCACAGGTGCATTATTATTACCGGATAACAAAACTCTACTTTTATATGGAAAACAGTTAAAAAGAATCTACTTATACGATATTACAACTGGAACTGAAATTGACCGCTGGAAAACGGGTAAAGGAATAGTTAATGTCCAAATTTCGAACGATAACTCAAGGCTATTCTTGGCTAATCAAGAAAATGATAAAATTCAAGTGAGGACAGTAGCAGGGGAGAAACTAGCAGAGGTATCGGTTGGGGCTGATCCGCTCACAATATTAGAAAGCAAAAAAAGAAACCAATTGTTTGCGATCAATTTCGATGCTCCTGAAATTACTGTCATCGATAGCAAATCATATGTAAAAACAAAAGTTATTCATGCAAAGCCTGCATCCGTTGGTGCTGTATTAATTGAACCATATGATGAACTATGGACAGGAGGCCATGGAGTCGGCCTCAAGGCGGAAAATGCAGTTACGGTTTATTCCCTGGATTCTGGAGAAATTAAGCAAGAGATCGAAGCTCCGATTATGCCGGTAGATTTAGGGAAATGGGGAGACTATGTTTTTGTCGTTAGCCATGGATCTAATCAATTGCGAAAAGTTGATATTCATACTAAGGAAGTTATCTCAACAAAAGAGATTGGCGCAAATCCGTTTAAAATCTCTATTATTAATAATTTAATTTATATTGCAAGCTATGACAGTAATGAAATTATTGAAGTTGATCCTAATACAATGGAAATCGTGGATACAATTAAGGCTGGAAAAGGACCTTTCCAAATTCTTTACAAAGAAGAGGTGTGAGACATGAATAAAGGTATTGTTTTAATCGTCGATGATGAAGCGGATATGAGACGTCTTATTCGCATGTATCTTGAAAAAGAAGGCTACTCTTGTGTTGAAGCAGAAGATGGTCAGGTTGCCCTAGATCTATTAAAATCACATACTTTTGACTTAATTATTTTGGATGTTATGATGCCGAATGTTGATGGACTTACATTATGTATGAAAGTAAGAGAGCAGTCTTCCGTACCGATTATCTTTTTAACAGCAAGAGGAGACGAATGGGATCGGGTTTATGGATTGAAGTTGGGAGCAGATGATTATGTTGTTAAACCATTTAGTCCGAATGAATTAATTGCGAGGGTTGATGCCGTTCTTCGCCGGGCGAATCCAGTAGCACGTGATGAGGAAGAGACTTTAACTTTCGGTCCGATTCTATTAAATATTAAAGGTAGGCAGGTATATCTTGAAGGTGAACTTATTAACTTGACGTTGAAGGAATATGAACTCCTACTATTCTTCTGCCGCCATAATGGACAGGCACTAAGTCGTGAACAGCTATTAGAAAATGTATGGGGCTTTGATTATGTTGGTGGGGTCCGAACAGTGGACACTCATATTAAAACTTTGAGATTAAAGCTGAAAAACTATGGCAATCTAATTCAGACAGTTTGGGGAATTGGGTATAAATTTGAGGTTTAAAAAAATGGATAAAACTTCTCTTTCTCTTGGACAGAAATTATGGATTATTGTAAGTATCGTCATGTTGACCGGAATCGCTGTGTCCTATGGCATGTATCATTATCTATATAAAAAAATATATGTTGAGGATGTCGAGGCTAATCTCAGACAAGAAGGTTTGCAACTGGCTAATGAATATACTGGTGGAGAGTTAACTCCAGAACTTCAGGGGAAAATTGAATGGTATAACACCATATCTAGATCCGAAGTAGTCATGGTGAATGATCCGAAGGAATTAAGTGCCTGTCTGCCTTTTGATGTCAATCACCAAACCTTGATTGGAGCAGAAGAGCGGGAACGATTAATTAATGGTGAAAGCATCACAAAAATCGGCTATGAAAAACAATTTGATAGGAATATCATGGGTGTCATTGTACCCCTACTTGATGAAAAACGATTAAAAGGAATTATCTATCTTTATATACCATTGGCAACTTTGAATGAAGTTTTTGAAGAGGCCAGCTTAATAATTACGATAATTAGTCTAATCTTTAGCTTATTTGCCTTGCTCTTTGGCAAGAGAATCGTAAAAAAATTAACAACCCCGTTAAACGAAATGGAACGGGTGGCTTATCGAATGTCAAAGGGAGATTACAGCGAAAAGGTTCATGTATACTCCAATGATGAGATTGGTAGGCTTGGGATTGCTTTCAATCAAATGTCGGAAGCGATCAAAGATGAGGATGAACGGAGAAAGGAATTTTTGGGGAATGTATCACATGAACTAAGGACGCCAATCAGTTACATTAAAGGATACAGCGAGGCTATCTTAGATGGAACGATTTCGGAAAAAGAAGAGGCGACAAAGTATTTGCAATTAATCTACCGTGAAGCGGGAAGAATGCAGCGTTTAGTCCATGATTTGCTCGATTTAGCCCGCTTGGAAAAGAAATCATTGCCAATGGAAATTCAGCCGATTGCACTTGCTCAATTAATCGAGGAGTCGCTCGAGAAATTTGAGCCGTTCTTGCATGAGAAAAAGCTAAGCTTTGAGAAAAAACTAGATCCGGATGTCATTATTATGGGAGACCAGGATCGGATCGAACAGGTTATTCAAAATATCACAGAAAATGCAATACGCTACTCACCGGAAAACTCATTTATTCAAGTTTCATTAGAAAAGTCAAAAGGCAATACTTGCACAATTGCCATAAAAGACAACGGTATAGGAATTCCTAGAAAGGATCTTCACCGTATCGGGGAACGATTTTTTAGAATTGATAAAGCGAGGACCCGTCAATATGGCGGTACAGGGTTGGGGATAGCAATCGTCCAAAAAATTGTACAGCTTCATGAAGGTAATTTTTATATAGAAAGTGAAGAAGGCGTAGGAACCACAGTATTTATTAAATTACCAATCATTTGATTTTAACTTTTATTTGCAACATAAAAATACAGTTTATTATGCAAAGTGTGATAAAGTTCATTTTTCATGATAATCAATCAGAGTATTCTTATGATATTCGGTCTAATTAAATTAAATTAAATGCGCCTTGGTGTATTTGCGCCCAGATTTTATGCTCGAAAAACTATC
Source organism: Guptibacillus hwajinpoensis (assembly GCA_016841285.1). Taxonomy (GTDB): domain Bacteria; phylum Bacillota; class Bacilli; order Bacillales; family Bacillaceae_J; genus Schinkia. The sequence continues at coordinate 16,821 of JAENZK010000013.1, forward strand.
ATTGAAAATCTGAGGCATCCGCCGGAGGCTTTAACTTTATTCAGCCGCCTTGCTAAATGAAGTTATATGACCTTTTCATAAGAAGGAGTTGTTGCAAATGAGTGAAGTCAAAGGAAATAATCTTTGTGAACCGCTAGATCAACTTAGGGATACACATAGTTTACTTTTAGGACAAATGAAAAAGATCTCTCAATTAGTACGGGAATTACAACAAGGCTCCTTTGGCCAAGAGTTGGATGGAAAATGGTTTGAATTGTATCAATATGTCGTTACCTTTTTCGCACATTTGAAAATACATTTATATAAAGAAGAGCATTTCCTCTTTCCGATCATAAAGCAATATTATGATGATGACGATAACGTGTTAATGGTAATGGACCATGAACATAAAACAGTTGAGCAAAAAATTGTGCAGTTCATGGAGACGTTTGAAAAACGGAAAACGCCATTTAGTCCAATTGAGGCGCTATCGCTTTTATCTTGTATTGAATTTGCATACACAACATTAATTGACCATTTTCATAAAGAAGAAAAAGTCCTTTTTCCATTTGCTGAAAAACATTTAGTAGAGTATGAAAAAGAAACATTATCAAGTAAAATGAAAATATTTGAATAGATACAATAAAAGCCTACTGGAAATACTAAGTACCAGTAGGTTTTTATTATTACTTTCAAAAATATATTCGATATTTTCTCCATTTTTGATATAATTGGTCTCAAAACTATATAAATCTAGGGAGTGTAACTCACCATGAATCAAAAAGAAATTGAGATTCTAGAGATTCTTGAAAAGAATGGCCGCTTAAGCATGGAAGATCTTGCGAAGATGGTCGACCTAACAGTTAAAGAAACAGAAGAAATCATTGAGAAAATGGAAAACGGACAAATTATCCTGAAGTATTTGACCGTTATTGATTGGCAAAAAGTAGAAGCGCGTGATCCGGGCGTTACGGCGATGATTGATGTCAAAGTAACACCGAAAAGAGATAGAGGATTTAACGAAATTGCTGAAAGGATTTATCGTTTCCCAGAAGTGCAGTCAGTGTACTTAATGTCTGGTGCCTATGATTTATCCGTTGTCATTGAAGGAAAGTCTTTACACGATGTATCTCGATTCGTATCTGAAAAACTGTCAGCATTAGATTCTGTTGTCTCAACAACAACCCATTTCATTATGAAAAAGTATAAGCATGATGGAACAATTTTTGGTGATGACGAGAAAGATCGCCGGATTGTGGTGACACCATGATTGACCAACAGCGTTATTTATCAGAAAAAGTAATAAACCTTAAGCCATCTGGAATTCGTCGCTTTTTTGACCTCGCTTCCGATATGGAAGGGGTTATTTCTTTGGGTGTAGGTGAGCCTGACTTTGTTACATCATGGGCTATTCGTGAAGCAAGTATCTTATCGTTGGAGCAAGGCTTCACGGCTTATACTGCGAATGCCGGATTAATGGAGCTTCGCCGCGAAATTACTAAATATATGAAAAAACGCTTTGATGTGAGCTACTCTCCAGAGGATGAAGTCATTGTTACAGTCGGTGCTAGCCAAGCATTGGACTTAGCTGTCCGTGCAACGATTAATCCTGGTGATGAAGTGATCATTGTAGAGCCAAGCTATGTGGCCTATGCTTCGATTATTCAACTTGCAGGCGGTATTCCAGTGCCTGTACAAACAACGGTAGAGAATGAATTCAAGCTGCAGCCGGAGCAAATTGAGAAAGTGATCACACCAAGAACAAAAGCGATTTTGATTTGTTCACCAAACAACCCAACAGGATCTATGTTAGTAAAATCAGAGCTTGAAAAAATCTCCGAAATCGTGAAAAAACATGATTTAATTGTTTATTCAGATGAAATCTATGCAGAATTAAGCTATGAAGACGGCTATGCAAGCTTTGCATCAATAGATGGAATGTGGGAGCGTACCATTGTCATCAATGGGTTCTCAAAAGGATTTGCAATGACAGGTTGGCGTTTAGGTTTTGTCTGCGGTCCAAGCATTTTTATTGGGGCAATGCTGAAAATCCATCAGCATACGATGATGTGTGCCCCTACAATGGCCCAGCATGGGGCAGTAGAGGCACTAAAAAACGGCATGGATGATGTAGCCCATATGCAAAAGAGCTATCTCCAACGCCGCAATTATTTTGTTAAGTCATTAAATGAAATCGGCCTGGACTGCCATATGCCAGGGGGAGCGTTCTATGCCTTCCCATCCATTAAACGAACAGGATTAACATCTGAAGAGTTTGCCCAAAAACTATTAATGGAAGAAAAAGTTGCTGTAGTTCCTGGTGATGTATTTGGAGCAAGCGGAGCAGGACATGTACGCTGTTCTTACGCAACCTCCATGGAACAGTTAAAAGAAGCCATTAAACGGATGAAGCGTTTTGTTGAAAAACTACAAGTAAAAGCATAGTTAGAAAAGCGAAAGCGCCTTGCTTATCGCCGTACAAACTGGAGGGTCTTCGACTGAGATAAAGGAAACTTGAATTGCGGTAGCAATTCTTAGTTGACTTATCGTAGGGAGGAGACCTGAAGTTTGCTAGGCGATAGGCGCTGGAGCTGGACAATGATGCACAACATTTCTTTAAAACAGCCCGGGAACATTCTCCCGGGCTGTTTTACTTTACACTTTTATAATTCCAAGCGCGTGCATGAACACAATTATGATTCCGATTGGCACCAAATATCGAATTGACCAATACCATAAAGTAAACAGCTTTGTACTCATACTGGATGATCGCAATAGCTCTTCTTTTAATACAGCTTTCGGTATTTTTAACCCAACAAAAAGGGCGATTAACAAACATCCGGTTGGGAGAGCAATGTTGCTTACAAAATAATCTGATAGGTCAAAAATGGTTTTATCGAATAACGGTTTAAAGTCTGAAAGAATGCCATTGGATAGGGCTGCTGGTATTCCTAATAAAAATACAAAAACACCTGCAATCCAGGCAATCTTTTTACGCTTTCCGACATCGTCTTTAGCGATGGTGGCAACAATAATTTCTAAAATGGAAAAGGCGGAAGTTAATGTTGCGAATAAAAGTAATATCATAAAGATGGCAAAGAAAATACTGCCATAAGCTATATGCTCGAAAACAGCAGGGAAAATAATAAAAACTAACGACGGCCCGCTATCTGGCTCAAAGCCTAGGGCGAAAACAGCAGGGAAAATAGCAAGTCCGGCTAATAAAGAAATAAAAATATTCAGGCTTACAATAGATGATACCGAGCGTGGCAAGCTTTCATTCCTTGACAGATAGGACCCGTAGGTGACCATAACAGACAGTCCGACACTTAAGGCAAAGAAGGACTGGCCAAGGGCCATTATAAATGTCTTAGAAGTAATTTCATGAAAGTCCGGCATTAAAAAGAATTTAATACCTTCTATTCCACCTTCTAGCGTAACAGAACGAATCACTAAAATGATGAAAAGGACAAACAAAGAGGGCATCATATATTTACTTGCTTTTTCAATTCCATTTTGAATTCCACCCTGAACAACTGCAATTGTCATGATAAGGAAAATTAGCTGTGTAATTGTTACTTCCCAAGGATTAGAAATAATTTGCCCGAACAAATTACCATATTGTTCATTTGATAATCCGCTCAATGCCCCAGTCAAGCTTCTAATCATGTAAGAAATGATCCAGCCACCAACTACACTATAAAATGATAATAATACAAACGAGGAAATGACCCCGATCAGCCCCACCAGATGCCAGGGTGTATTCGGAGCTAGCTTTTTATAAGCTGTGATTGCATCATTTTGAGTACTTCTTCCAATTATAAATTCCGCGAAGAGCATGGGAGCTCCGAAAAAAACAGTAAATAAAATAAAAATGATAAAGAACACACCCCCACCATTTGTACCCGCCATGTAGGGGAATTTCCAGATCGCGCCCAATCCAATCGCAGATCCTGCGGCTGCTAATATAAAACCTATTTTAGAAGACCATTGTTCGTGATTTGGTTTTTCCATGAAGTCCATTCATCTCCTTTTCGCTTTTACTATAATAGTGGAAATTGTGGAATAAAGAAAGTTTAACATTATTCAACAGAAAATCGCTCTGAATAATGTTAAAGCCTTTGGCGGATGCCTTAGATTTTAAGAGGTAGTTTTTCGAGCAAGCTCGAAAAAATCTGGGCGACAAATACACCAAGGCGCATTTGATTAATAAAATTATTTTCTTTGTATAAAATAATAATGTAAATAGCATTGTTTTTGATTATATAGGCCGTTTATGATATACTTCTTAAATGCGCAGAAAAAATGTATAAATTAGGAGTGTTTCCATGTCAGAAAAGTTTGAAGTTGGTAGTGAATTAACAGGAAAAGTTACAGGTATTCAACCTTATGGAGCGTTTGTTGCCCTTGATGAGAATACACAAGGTTTAGTCCATATTTCAGAAATTACCCATGGCTATGTTAAGGACGTTAGTGAACATTTAGCTGTTGGAGATGAGGTGAAGGTAAAGGTTTTATCTGTTGATGAAGGAGCTGGTAAAATCAGTCTTTCTATCAAAGCAACACAGGAAGCACCTGAAGTAACGGAAGCACCAGCTCGTCCGAAAAAAGAAAGAAAACCACGTCCACAGGGTAACAAAGCACAGCAACAAATGCAACTTGATGCTGCAAATGCTTCAGGTTTTAATACCTTGAAAGACAAGTTAGAAGATTGGATTAAACAATCATCAGACCGTGAAAAATTACTAAAAAAGTAAGCAGTTATTAAAAGAGGTACTCAATTTTAACATCGAGTACCTCTTTTATTTTTAACATCCCCTGGAAATAGCGTATAATATTACCAATGGATGATTTTAGAAAGGAGCGTACTCTATGCAAAATTTCGTGTTTCATAATCCAACAAAATTAATATTCGGAAGAGACCAATTAATCCACTTAAAAACTGAAATAGAAAAGTATGGAACCAGGGTATTATTCGTTTTTGGTGGAGGAAGCATCAAGAAAAACGGTCTTTATGACAATGTTATAAAGCAGTTAGCAGAAATGAACGCGGCAGTATTTGAGCTTTCAGGAGTTGAACCGAATCCGAGATTATCAACAGTACATAAGGGCATTGAAATATGTAAACAGGAAAACATTGAATTCATTCTAGCAGTCGGAGGCGGTAGTGTCATTGATTGTTCTAAAGCTATTGCGGTTGGTGCTAAGTATGAAGGGGATGTATGGGATATTATTACTCGTAAGCAGACATCAGCCGATGCCCTTCCGTTTGGAGCGGTTTTGACAATAGCTGCCACAGGTTCAGAAATGAATCCAAGCTCTGTTATTACAAATTGGGAAACACAAGAAAAATACGGATGGTCGCTGAATCCATTCACTTTCCCAAAGTTTTCAATCTTAGATCCAGAGTTTACAGTGTCTGTGCCAAAAGAACAAACCATTTACGGAATTGTCGATATGATGTCGCATGTGTTTGAACAGTATTTTCACCAGACACCAAATACGTTACTTCAGGACCGGATGTGTGAAGCGGTTTTAAAGACGGTGATTGAAACAGCGCCAAAGCTTGTCAAAGACCTTGAAAATATAGATTTCCGTGAGACGATTTTATATTCGGGTACGATAGCCCTAAACGGCATTCTTGCAATGGGAGCTCGTGGAGATTGGGCTACCCATAATATAGAACATGCCGTTTCCGCTGTTTATGATATACCACATGGCGGCGGTTTAGCGATTATCCATCCAAACTGGATGCTTCATGTATTAGATGAAAACGTGAAAAAGTTTAAACAGCTAGCCATACGCGTCTTTAATGTAAATCCAACAGGTAAAGAGGACCGTGAAATTGCGATTGAAGGTATTGAAAAACTTCGAGTTTTCTGGACCTCCATTGGTGCTCCTGAAAGATTGGCCCATTATGGCATTGATGATTCTAAATTAGAGGTAATGGTCGAAAAAGCCATGGCACGTGGGGACTATGGGAATTTCAAAAAATTGAATAGAGAAGATACGCTGGCCATCTTAAAAATGTCTTTATAACTTTATTCAGTAGAAGTCGCCCACTACCATAAGTGGTGGGATGAATGTGTACTTGTTTTTAAATTCAGTGGGGTACAAACCCCTACTGAATAAAGTTAAAGCCTCCGGCGGATGCCTCAGATTTTCAAAGGTAGTTTTTCGAGCAAGCTCGAAAAAATCTGGGCACAAATACGCCAAGGCGCATTTGATCCTATATAAATTGGGGGAACGTAATGAGTAAAGTGAATTTTGATTATTCGAAAGCATTGCCTTTTTTTAATAAGCATGAGCTTGATTATTTAAGAGACTTTGTAAAAAACGCCCATCATTCACTTCATGAAAAGACAGGTCAGGGCAACGATTTTCTAGGCTGGATTGATTTGCCGATAAATTATGATAAAGAAGAATTTTCTCGTATACAAAAAGCGGCTGAAAGGATCAAAAATAATACAGATATTTTACTAGTAATCGGTATTGGGGGATCCTATCTAGGGGCAAGAGCCGCCATAGAGATGCTTACTCATTCTTTTTATAACGAACTCCCAAAAGATAAACGGCAAACACCACAAATTTATTTTGTTGGAAATCATATAAGTTCAACGTATATTCGTGATCTACAAGATTTATTGGATGGGAAAGATGTTTCGATCAACGTGATCTCGAAATCGGGGACAACAACGGAGCCAGCAATCGCATTTAGGATTTTTAAAAAGTATTTGGAAGAAAAATATGGTCGTGAAGAAGCTAAAAAACGCATTTATGCAACAACGGATAAGGAAAAAGGGGCACTAAAAACTTTAGCAGATGAAGAAGGCTATGAAACATTTGTAGTACCGGATGATATTGGCGGCCGCTATTCTGTGTTAACAGCAGTAGGTTTACTGCCCATTGCAGTGAGTGGCGTGGATATTGAAAAGATGATGATGGGAGCTCGCACAGCAAGAGAAGATTTAAGTAAATCGGAATTAGCTGAAAACCCGAGTTATCAATATGCAGCCATCCGAAATATTTTATATCGAAAAGGCAAAACAATTGAAATGCTGATTAATTATGAGCCTAGTCTTCAATACTTTTCAGAATGGTGGAAGCAATTGTTCGGGGAAAGTGAAGGGAAAGATCAAAAAGGGATTTTCCCGGCATCAGCCAACTTCTCTACTGATCTTCATTCATTAGGACAATATGTGCAGGAAGGCCGCAGAGATTTATTTGAAACAGTACTATACATAGATAAGTCACACCAACAAATCGAAATAGAAAAAGAGGCAAGGGACCTAGATGGACTGAATTACCTAGCCGGTAAAAGTATGGACTTCGTTAATCACAAAGCATTCCAAGGTACACTTTTAGCTCATACGGATGGGAATGTGCCCAATCTGATTATTACGGTCCCAGAAATAAACGAATTTACCTTTGGATATCTTGTCTACTTCTTTGAAAAGTCCTGCGCCATGAGCGGCTACCTATTAGGCGTGAATCCGTTTGACCAGCCTGGGGTGGAAGCCTATAAGAAAAATATGTTTGCGCTTCTAGGAAAACCAGGCTTCGAAAAGGACAAAGAAGAATTAGAAAAACGTTTAATGAACAATAACCAATAATTCATCATTTACATCAATTGTAATCACGGGGGAAGGGTATATTAAAAACTCTTCTCCTTTTTTAATTCCAATTAACAGAAACTCATTTTTTATCAATAATTCTACAGCATCAGAAAATGATTTATCACGTAATTCCTCTGTTGCTGTTAATAGGGCCAATCGCCTTTCTTTTGTAAGATTCAATAAAGAAAGAATGGGTGTTGTTAGGCCATGGGAATGAACACTAGTGACCATAATATAGCTTGATAGTAAGTATGTTTCAATGAGTTCATCTGCACCTGCACGGCGAGCGTTGTTCACCTGTTCATGTGTTAATATTTCTACTAAGCAATATATCATTGGATTAAGTCCTTTGATTGCCAGTAATGTTAGGATGGACTGCATATCAGCCTCATGCTCATTCATATGTTGGTCAGCAGTGATCAGTACAGTTCCTGCTTTTTCAATATTGGCTCGTTTTAAAGTTTCATCCCGTGTAGAGTTCCCTTTTACAAAATAAACGTTCCGGTCGGCTAAAGGATTTTCGGTCAATGAATCATCTATTAAGACAATATGTAAAGTTGGATTGATTAAGTGAAGATGTTGGATTGTATTTTTCGATCGTTCATTCCATCCAACAATAATCATATGTTCTTTTCCTTTGTAGGTGGCACTTCCTTCTTTTAAAGCATCTAACGTTTTAAAGATCGAAGTTGCAATTGTCACCATATAAAAAGTAACAAAAGCGACCCCAATTAAAATCATAATGATGGCAGCAGATCTTCCCATAACAGTTTTAGGGACATAATCACCATAACCGATGGTAGCTGTAGTAACAACAACCCACCATATTCCATCGAAAATAGTTGGGAAGTTTTCAGGTTCAATAAAATGGATGAATGCACCAAACCCAATAAAGACTACGATAATAATAATGAATAACCGTAAAATAATGTGCATTTGCCGAAACCTATCAAAAAAACTACGCAAATTCGGAACACTCCTTCAAAACCTATCTTACTCCTATTATTAACAAACGATTGAAAATTTATATTGACCAGTAATCGTGGTGTGTTATATAATAAATTACAACAGATAACACCTGTTATAATACAATAAAAAGGAGAGAGAAATAATGGAAATGTATGAAATGGCTTATTCAAACTATATTAAGAATTGTGAAAAGCATGGTATTGATCGAATCATTGATTTTAAAAAATTTATGGAATGGTTAACGTATGAGCAACTTGAAATGATGATTAATGAAGCCCGTTAAGGAGTGGAAGAATGAATAGTGATGTCAATGTGTGCGTGACCCATATAAACTTGTCTAAATCATAAAATCGTCTGTTACTTTTTTTAAAAGAAACAGGCGATTTTTTTATTTCAATAAAAGAACTTTATACATAAAGTAGTACTAATAAAGTACAAGGTATAAGAAAGAGGAACCAGCCTTTTTGTAGTATTGTAAAGAAATTGTTAAGGTAATGTAAATTTTCGGTACAAACTGTTTACATTATCTTTATAAGATTATAAAAATATATAGTAGAGAAAAAAAGTATTAAAAAATAGTTAAGGGGCTGAATTTGTGGAACTCGATGTACAGAAAATGATCTTTGAGTTTCTTGGAGGATTAGGAATTTTCCTATTGGGTATTAAGTATATGGGAGATGGCCTCCAAAAATCTGCAGGAAATAGACTGCGTGATATATTAGATAGATTTACTACAAATCCAATTATGGGGATTCTAGCTGGGGTCCTAGTAACGGTATTGATACAATCTAGTTCTGGTACAACTGTCATAACAGTTGGATTAGTTAGTGCTGGTTTTATGACATTAAGGCAGGCAATCGGTGTCATCATGGGTGCTAATATTGGGACAACTGTAACTGCCTTTATCATTGGTATTGATGTTGGGGAGTACGCTCTCCCAATTATTGCAGTTGGTTCGATTCTTTTGTTCTTCTTCAAGAATCTAAAGGTGCATTACGCAGGTCAAATTGTATTTGGATTTGGGGCATTATTCTATGGTCTCGAATTAATGGGATCCGGAATGAAACCGTTAAGATCGCTGGAGGCCTTTCACGATTTAACGATTAGTATGAGCGATAATCCATTTTTAGGGGTAGTTATTGGCACTGTGTTTACTGTTATTGTACAAAGTTCCAGTGCTACAATTGGAATTTTGCAGGAACTATTTTCTATAGGGGCATTAGACTTAAATGCGGCGCTTCCAGTTTTGTTTGGTGATAATATTGGAACAACAATTACAGCTATTCTAGCTTCACTTGGGGCTTCAATCGCTGCCCGCCGTGCGGCGTTGACCCATGTTCTTTTTAATATAATTGGAACGATTATTTTTTCATTGATATTAGGTCCATTTACGAAATTTATTAGTATGTTGCAAACAAATTTAAATTTAAATGAAGAAATGACGATTGCTTTTGCCCATGGAACTTTTAATGTGTCGAATACATTGATTCAGGCGCCATTTATCGCTGTCCTTGCATTGATTGTTACGAAGTTAATCCCTGGTGAGGACGTGGTCATTGAATATAACACGAAGGGATTAGATCCGCTGCTGATTCAACAATCACCATCGATTGCTCTTGGTCAGGCCAAAGCAGAGGTTATACGTATGGGGGAGTTTTCCTATAGAGGTTTAGAGGAAGCGTATAGTTTCTTACAAACAAAGCAGCCTGGCCATTCAGAAATGGCTGCCCAGTATGAAGCAGCTCTTAATAATATGGATCGGAAGATAACGCAATATTTAATTGATATTGCTTCATCCGGAGACTTAACAGAGGCAGATTCTGAAAACCATACAATCTTAATGCATACGATAAATGATATGGAGCGTATCGGTGATCACTTTGAAAATATCGTTGAACTCGTTGATTTCCAAATAACAAATAAAGTAATACTATCCGATACTGCGATGAAGGATATTGAAGAAATGTTTAACTTGACGATAACAACTGTAAAGGATGCAATGAAAGCACTTGAAACAAAAGATCGTGTACTTGCCAATGACGTAGTAAGAAAAGAAAAGTCAATTGATAATATGGAGCGCGACTTAAGAAAGAAGCATATTAAACGTTTAAATGAAGGAACTTGTATTGGTGCATCGGGAATTATTT
>JAENZK010000436.1 GCA_016841285.1 Guptibacillus hwajinpoensis
TCTACTAAAGTTCCACCAAAACCGATCACTAATTGATGACCAAATGTAGGGTCTTTCTTGATCCCAAAAATTAACTCAATTCCCTTTGGAGCAAGCTTTTGCACGAGAATTCCATCCATCTTCGCTTGACAATTATATTGGGATGCATTTTTCAAAATTTTCTCGAAACCTTCCACCAATTCAAATTCATTAGTAATATTCACTTTTACAATACCTGCTTCTGTTTTATGAACAATTTCTCTAGACATCCCTTTTAACACAACCGGGTATCCAATTGCTTTTGAATGTTCAATGGCTTCTTGTTTCGAAGTTGCTAGTAATGATTGGGCAACTGGAAGGTTAAATCGCTTTAGAAGCTCAGCACCTTCATATTCCATTAAAAACGACCCAGGAGCTATATCAACAGTCTCATTTATTTCTACCGTTTTATTTTGATTCAATATATTTCTCTCCCTTTTATTTCTTTCTTTGGCTAAATTTCATGCCAAATACTTCTTCAGCAATCTTATTCTTTAACATTTCCGGTGTACCCCCAGCAATCATCCAACCTCTAATTCTTCTAAAAATGTACTCAAGCGGATAATCTGTTGAATATCCATATCCACCAAAAATTTGGACAGCTTCATGAGCTACTTCAAAGGCAGTTGTATTAATATAAGCTTTTGCAATAGAGGCTTCTAGTGGACTTGGAGCACCCTTATCTGCATTCGTTGCTGCACGATAGAGTAATAGTCTACCAGCATCCAACTTCATCTTCATTTCTGCGACTTTCCATTGAATGCCTTGGAATTCGGCTAGCGGTCTTCCAAACTGCTTTCTTTCTTTAGCATGCTCTACAGCCATATCGAAAGCAGCCTGTGCTAAGGCTAGTGATCTTGAAGTATTTCCCATTCTTTCAATATTAAACATTGTAAATAATCTTCTAAAACCATCTTCTGGTATTAGGATGTTGCCTACTGGTACTTCACAATTATCAAAGTATAAAGCACAATGTTCTTCCCCTGACATATGTGTCTCTGTTTTACCAACGGTAAATCCAGGTGCATCTCTTTCTACTAAAATAGCTCCTGAAGATTTCACACTGTCTCCAAAACGAACCCAAACAACATAGTAAGAATTATGAGGACCATGTGTATTAAATACTTTTGATCCATTAATAATAACTTTGTCTCCCTCAATTCGTGCCTTTGTGCTTAAATCTGTAGTAGCAGAGCCAGCATTTGGTTCAGACATCGCAACAGAAATTAATTTTTCTCCAGCTAAAATTGATGGTAATACTCGATCCTTCAATTCTTTACTTCCGTATGCAGCCAATTGCCTTATTGCACCAAAGTTTCCTACCTGAAACATGTCTGCTGTGCTCGGACAAACCTTTGCTATTTCCTCCATTACAATAATTGCATCAACTAAAGGTGACCCCTGGCCTCCATCTTCTTCAGCTATAGTCATTCCCATAAGTCCATGTTCCGCAAGTATTTTTGCATTTACCCAAGGTACTTCATGATTTCTCACCCATGTATATGCTTTTTCAGAAAATTTCTCCTTTGCAAAATTTCTTGCCCATTTTTGTAATTCTAATTGGTCTTGTGTAAGATTAAAATCCATTTAAATTTCTCCTCCCATTACTTACTTTACTAGTTTGAAAGATTGATTTTTCAAATTATTGTTTTCGAAAATTATAAATGCAAGAACTGTGCCAAACTTAAGCAAGTAGTATTTATCGGTATTTTACCTACTAACTAAAATAACAAACTGTTTTTTTGTTATTTTTTTGAACGTTTTGTTTATTTTATTTACATCCGAACCTACATTCCTTTTATTTATTACGAGATGCTATTTTATAGCGCAAGGAATACTTCATGAATCATTTCTACAAATAAATCTGTCATATTTCTGTATTTTCCATAAAAGAATTTACTGGTATTAAATTATTGTACAACCCTAGTTATGGATGTTAATTAACTGAACGATAATTAAAGCTATAATGTTGATTTATCAATAGTTTTATGTTGGCACAGTACTTGCACCGTAAAAATATAGGAAGTAATTTCAATTATGATAATTTAATAACAGGAGGAATTTTATATGAATGAGATGGAGTGGAAAAATTTTGTAAGCAACTGGATGGACTGCTGTTCAAATGATGAAGTATTAAAAACTATAAATGCGGGCGATTTTTCATTCTGTATAGATTATGGGGCATTAAGAACATTGTTTGTACTAAAAAATGGGAAAATTGAAAATTGGGTGTTTGCACCAACCATCCATTATTCCTGGGATTTTTCATTAAATAGTACCCCAGAGGTTTGGGATAAATACTTACAAGAGTCTCCCCCACCTCTTTATCATGATCTTTTCTCCATGTCTTCCAAAGTACCTGACTTTCATATAGATGGGAAAAGGGATACTTTTATGAAATATGCCCATATTGTTAGAAAGATCATGGAATTAGGCCGTGTAACTCTAAATGGGACAAATACACTAAAAGATTCAGAACTTCCTCCAACTCTAGGAATTGAACCAATTACAGGACATTATGTAAATGTAGAGATAGATGAACAAGTTTATCGAATTTATTATGAAGAGTCCGGCAAGGGGGATGATATATTATTTTTGCATACCGCTGGATCAGACTCAAGGCAATACTACCATTTAATGAACAATTCTAAACTTCTTAAAGAGTGGCATATGGTGACATTTGATATGCCTCTTCATGGGAAAAGTTTGCCACCATCGAATTTTATTCCTGGAACATATAGGTTGACTACGGATTTTTACACTAAGGTGATTGTTAAAGTAGTAGAAGCTTTAGGTCTCAATCAACCGGTGGTAGTAGGAAGTTCAATGGCGGGTGAAATTTGCTTGGAACTTGCTTATCGATTTCCTGACCTTTTTAAAGGGGTTGTTGCTTGTGAGGCATGTGATTACATTGAGGGAAGACATGTAGGATGGACAAAAGATCCAAAT
>JAENZK010000437.1 GCA_016841285.1 Guptibacillus hwajinpoensis
GTATAAAGGGAAGCCCAACATTTGCTTACATGCCGCAAAATGGCATCTTTTCCATTAATATTTAAATACGTGTCATGCTGTCCAGCAAAAGAGGCATGCGCTAAATCCTCAGCAGTTGCACTAGATCGCACTGCATAAGCATGTTCCTCGCCAAACTGGGAGAGATAGTGAGTCACTGCTTCCACAACATCGGAAGGAATTTCAATTGCCATAATCGTTTGTCTGATCTTCTTGCTGATTTCACCAATTTGATCTCGATCCTCAACTTTTAGCATTCTTAATTCATCTAACAAAGATAGAAATGTTTCATTTTTGACAATGGCTTTTTGATATCCCACTGTTGTAACACAAAATCCTTCCGGTACTTGTATTCCTTGAATTTTTGATAATTCTCCTAAATTCAATCCTTTTCCACCAACAAGCGAGAGCTGTGTTTTTTCCATTTCCTGAAAGCCTAGAACTAAAGAAGTCATCCTATCTCTCCTAACCATTAAATCTTATAAAGTTCTATTGAATTTTAGCAGTAGTGTATGAGAATAAACAGTCTATATTGCCCACTTTATGTGTGCTATAATTAATTTAGGGAAAGTTACTTCTTTTCTGAGTTTTGGTCATATTGGTCACAAAAACCATCTTCCATTTTTATCCTTAAAGTGGTATTTTATTAACAGTTTCTATTAAGGAGTAAAGACTGTGAATACTACTATTAATAGTTTAGATGAATTAGAAAAACAAATAGATGAACTTAGAAAATCTATGATCGCTATAGGCACTAAAAAAGGTTTAGCTCATTCCGATACAGTTAAAATAAGTACTGAACTTGATAAAAAACTAAATATTTATCGAAAAATGTTAAGTCATTGACCCGATGCCCTTATATGGCTGATTAAAGTATACTCCTTAAAAATTATCGAAATTTTGTAACATTTCTCAGGATCTACTTATAGTTAAATAAGATATACTATAAAAAAAGAGAAATGGGGTATAGGGTATTATGAAAACAAATGTTGGACAGTCAGACCGCGTCATTCGTATCATTTTAGCACTTTTATTATTTTTATTATTCTTCCTTCTAGAAGGTAACTTAAAATACTTAGCATTTATCGGCATCATTCCATTAGTAACTGCGTTTATTAAATTCTGCCCACTATATACGCTTTTTGGTGTAAATACTTGTAAAAAATAAAGGAGTAAGCCTATGCTTACTCCTTTGTTTTACCGCTTTATTCTCCAGTTTTAGCAAATCTCTTAAGTCTTTCTCCAATTTCATCACGAACCCGTTGAAATACCTTCCATTTTTCTTCCTCTGTTCCACCCGCTTTGGCAGGGTCATCAAAGCCCCAATGGTCACGCTTCACATTGGGGGGTGTCATTGGACATTTATCAGCAGCGTCACCACATAATGTAACAACAAAATCTGCATTATTCAAAATATCAGGATCAATGATATCGGAAGTTTGAGCTGATATATCAACCCCCACTTCCTTCATAGCTTTAACTGCATTAGGGTTTAAACCATGAGCTTCAATTCCAGCACTCAATACACGCCACTCATCATCTAAATATTTCTTCGCCCATCCTTCAGCCATTTGGCTTCGGCATGAATTTCCTGTACATAAGAAATAGATTGTTTTTTGGTTTTTCATATATACTCCTTTTAATTCATTTGTGTTTTAAAGTATTTACGTTGAAACCATAGTGCAACATTTACAAGTGCAACCATTACGGGTACTTCAACCAAAGGCCCAATGACAGCTGCAAATGCAGCACCAGAGTGAATACCAAATACCCCAACGGCTACAGCAATGGCTAGCTCAAAGTTGTTGCTTCCTGCTGTAAAGGCTAATGTCGTGCTAACAGGATATCCTGCACCTATTTTCTTACCCAAGTAAAAAGAAACAAAAAACATGACAATAAAATAGATTAATAATGGGATCGCGATTCTAACAACATCTAAAGGCAAGCTAACAATAACATCGCCTTTTAAGGAAAACATCACAATAATCGTAAACAGTAAGGCAATCAATGTAATGGGGCTAATTTTAGGGATGAATGTTTTTTCGTACCATTCTCTCCCTTTTGTTTTTACGAAAATAAATCTTGTTGCCATTCCAGCAATAAATGGGATTCCTAAGTAAATAAAGACTGATTTTGAAACCTCTTCCATCGTAATATCCACAATTGCTCCTTCAATCCCTAGCCATTTTGGAATGACGGTCACAAAGGCATAGGCATAAGCAGAAAAAAATAAAGTTTGAAATAATGCATTAAAGGCAACTAAACCCGCAGCATATTCAGTATCACCTTTCGCAAGATCATTCCAGACAATAACCATGGCAATACAACGAGCTAAACCAATGAGGATTAATCCCACCATATATTCTGGCTTATCTGGTAAAAATATAATGGCTAATACAAACATAAGGACAGGACCGATAATCCAGTTCTGTACAAGTGATAACAATAACACTTTAACATCTTTAAACACTCGGCCCATCTCTTCATAACGAACTTTCGCGAGTGGTGGGTACATCATTAAAATTAATCCAATTGCTAGTGGAATCGAAGTTGTTCCTACTTGCAACTTATTTAATCCATCAACAATTTCAGGAGCTATATTTCCGAGTCCAATCCCCACAATCATAGCTAGAAAAATCCAAACGGTGAGATACCGATCTAAAAAGGATAAACGCCGCATATTCCCCACTTTACTCATTAATTCTTCATCCCTCTCCTCAAAAATAAACTAACAATCAAATCGTAATTTAGCATCATTCCCCTCGATCTTTGCATGAATTTTATTTTGATCATGAACATGCAGCAATACATCCTTAATAAGCGGATAAAATTCACTAGTTTTATTTAATGAATAATGAATCCATTGTCCTCTTCTCTCTTCTTGAATGAGACCGGCATCTTTAAGTTTTCGTAAATGTTGACTGATTGAAGGTTGGCTCATATCAAAT
>JAENZK010000438.1 GCA_016841285.1 Guptibacillus hwajinpoensis
CCTATGATCCGTTTAATGAAGAAATAGCAGACCGGGACGGTTATCAACTTATAAATTCTTACATTGCCATCGCTGCCGGGGGAGTGACAGGAGAAGGGTTGGGGAGAAGTATTCAGAAATTTGGCTATCTTCCGGAACCTCATACTGACTTCATCATGTCGATTATTTCTGAAGAACTTGGAATTTTTGGCGTTGGGTTTGTCTTATTGATGTTAACCTTTATCGTTTGGAAGGGATTTACGGTTGCGGTAAAGTCACCAGATCCATTTGGGAGTTTAATAGCTATAGGAATTTCGGGTATGATAGGAATTCAGGCATTTGTTAACCTCGGTGCGTTAACGGGGCTGCTCCCGATTACAGGTGTTCCATTACCGTTTGTAAGTTATGGGGGGTCATCACTTGTATTATTATTAATCTCCATGGGTATTTTAAACAATATTGCGATGTATTCTCGATTAAAAGGTTCAGAAAAGCAGAATAGTGAAGAAAAAAAGATTGCCTATCTCTAGGCAATCTTTTTGTTATTATTTATTTCGTTTTTCTTGCTTCTTGATGAAAGAAGTACAAGATAACTAAGAACACAGAATAATACGGTTATGAAAGTAGCATGTGCTAAAGTAACATACAAATTTACTCTAGTGTATATAATTAATGCTCCAGATAAAGGCTGAAGGATAATTAGGACAATTGCCGAGATCGCACTCCAGAATAAGACCCGCTTAGACCTGTAATGTTTAATAATGCGAGCCGAAAGGATGATAATCCATACGAAGAAAAGTAAGGCTGCAAAGCGGTGTCCCATTTGTACCCATTCAAATTCATTTGATGGTAAAGAGAAAATAGAGCTATTATCGCAGAACGGAAAATCCAAACATGCTAAATGAGCTTTTTTATGGCGTACAAGTGCTCCTGTGTATACGACAACATAACAATAAATACTAATTGCATAGATTTGAGAACGGAAACTTTTATCAATAATTAAAGACTCCGCATCAAACTTTTTATCCACTTCAAAAATGAGCAAAGTTAATAAAACGACAGAGGCAACTGAAACTAAAGAAACACCAAAATGCAGTGCCATAATAACAGGGTCCTGTCCCCAAATAACAGCTCCTGCGCCAAGCAGGGCTTGAACGATTAAGAAAAAGACGGATAAAAAGGCGAGAAATTTAGTTTCTCTAATATGGCCAATCTTTTTCCAAGACCAGATTGCAAGCCAGGTTACTAGAATGACTGATAATCCAGAAACTAACCGGTGGGATAATTCGATAATTAATTCAACGGAAATGTCAGTAGGTACAAACTTTCCGTTACACAGCGGCCAGGAACGCCCACAGCCCATCCCTGATCCAGTCTTTGTAACAAGGGCTCCGCCAATAAGTACAAAAAGCATGACAATACTTGAGGCAACAGATAAAATTTTTAATCCTCTATTCAAGTTTTTTTCACCTTCTTTAAAAAGATATTACAAGATAAGCATTATACTCCTACTTTAATGTTAAATATATCACACCTCCCATATTGGAAACAGGATTAGTTTTTGTCAAAAATGTGAACACGATTATAAAAATAGGCGTATGAACATATATTTTTTATTAAATACACCATTACAACTATACTAATATTGTTTTTATGATTTATAAACTTAACTATAATAAAAAATACCGTAATAGTAGTTTACTAAGTTAGATAACGTGGTACTATGGTATAAGTGACAATTTTGTTAATTATGTATTCATGGAGGTGGAATTAGTAAATTATAGAATAAATGTAAAAATAATTTCATTATTATTTAACAAATTCTTCATGATTTGTGGTTTAATAAAGTTGAAGAATTATTTTCTATGATATTTATCACAGTAGAAATATTTTTATTTTTATGGATGTCGAAGTAGGCTATTTTTGGTCGACGTAGCTTTAGACAACGGTAAAGGAGGAAATAGTCGATGGACAACTCTAGAATTATAAATAGCACTCATAATCCTATGTTTGAAGCTGCTCATATAGAGAGTGATATTCAAACTACTTCACTATGGAATGACTTTCTATCTCTTATTAAGATAGGAATTGTAAATTCAAATTTAATTACAGCCTTTACTGGGATTTGGCTTGCACTTTATTTCACTAATCAAACTTTTATCGATTCAATAGATAAAGTCTTACTTGGGATGTTTGGAAACGCATTAGTAATTGCTGGTGGTTGTGTTTTAAACAATTATATTGATAGAGACATTGATCATGTCATGGAACGAACAAAAACTAGACCAACAGTGACAGGGACGATAGGAATCACAAAGGTTCTAATACTTGGCCTATCTTCTTCATTAATTGGTTTGCTACTATTGTTAATGGCGTCAATTCCTGCAGCAATTTTTGGCTTTATTGGATTGTTTACGTATGTGGTTTTATACACTCTTTGGACGAAACGTCGCCATCCTATAAATACAGTGGTGGGAAGTATTTCAGGGGCAGCTCCTCCTCTAATTGGGTGGGCAGCGATTGACCCCAATTTGTCCATAGAGGCATGGATATTATTTCTTATCATGTTTATTTGGCAGCCACCACATTTTTACGCATTAGCAATGAAGAAATGTGAAGAATACCGAAAAGCAGGAGTACCAATGCTACCGGTAGTTCGTGGGTTTACCGTAACGAAGAAGCATATCGTAGCTTTTGTTGCTTGCTTAATCCCATTACCATTTTTCTTAACGACATTAGGACCAGTATTTTTAACAGTTTCATTACTATTAAGTGTGGGCTGGCTAGTGTTAGGAGTTTATGGGTATTTTATGAAGGACGATTTAAAATGGGCGAAATGGATGTTTATTTATTCGTTGAATTATTTAACAATTATTTTTGTTTTGATGGTCATTGTGACAATTTAATAGGATGCTAGTGAGAAATATCTCACTAGCAGTTTTTCGACATATTTTTTATATAT
>JAENZK010000014.1:0-15296 GCA_016841285.1 Guptibacillus hwajinpoensis
TTAATTGTTATGTATGATGCCCAAGGCGTCCGGCGGCAGACAGGGGAGTTATCGATAAGGGTCAATGATCTTTATGAAGACCTTGACCGTTTAGAAAAGCAAGAGAAGAAGGCTAAGATCCATGAAGAGAAGGAAGAAAAGGTTAAAGAGATGTTAGGTCATCAGCCAGAAGAAGTAGTTGGTGGAGCTTTATTAGGTGTTGCAACTGGGTCACTGAGCTATCTCCTTTCAAAAAAATATAGATGATTTGTCGAATTTTCGGTATTATTAGAAGTAACAGTTGAAAAAGAGGAGAAGATCGGTGGAATGCTAGCAGTTTCAACAAGCGACTATTTAAACCATTTGCAAACAAAAGGTTTTTCTTTTCGTGAAGGTACACTGGGATTTATTGAATTTGGGAAAATATATACAGCATCATCTGATAAATTAGTGAATCTGGCCATTGAAATTACACTTAAAGCACAGTATGAGTTTGACGGCAGTTTTTATATTGCTGTTTTAGAAATGTTCAAAGCACATAATATAAACAGTAAAAAAGCTGCCTATAAATTAGTGAAAGAACGAAATATTTTATAACAAAGAACCCCTTGGAAAATTCAAGGGGTTTAATACTTATCTAGATAGTATGACTTCATCATTTCCGGCCCCAGGTGGAACCATTGGATAAACATTTTCTTCTTCAACGATATCAAACTCAAGTAGTGCAGGACCTTCATGTTCAAATGCCTTTTTAATAATATCCTGTGCTTCTTCTGCATTTTTCGCTTTGAATCCTGGAACACCATAGGCTTCTGCAAGCTTCGCAAAGTCAGGTGATGATATTTTTACTGAAGAATATCGGCGGTCGTAAAATAATTCCTGCCATTGACGGACCATTCCCAAATAACCGTTATTAAGGACGATAATTTTGATTGGCAGTTTATAAAATGCAGCTGTACTTAATTCTTGTAAATTCATCTGAAAGCTTCCGTCCCCAGTTACACAAATGATGGGATGGGTACTATTTGCAACTGCTGCACCAATCGCTGCCGGGAAGCCATAACCCATTGTTCCTAACCCCCCTGAGGATAAGAACGTACGTGGTTTTGTGAATTTATAATTATGAGCAGTAAATATTTGATGCTGGCCAACATCTGTAACAACAATGCTATCGATATCTGAATATTGATCAACAAGCTGCAGTACCTCTTGTGGTTTAAGGACGCTGTTGACTTTATCAAAACGAGGCACCGTTCTCTTGAACTTAGTAACTTCTGTAACCCATTCAGCACAGTTTTCAACAATTTCTTTTTCATTTACTTGTTGATTTAATTCTGTTAATAAGGCATTAACATCTGCAACAACTGGAATATCAATTGGTACAATTTTATTTATTTCCGATGGATCCACATCGACTTGGATCTTCAATGATTTCGGAGAGAAATGGCTCATCTTTCCTGTAACACGATCACTAAAACGAACTCCAAGGCAAAGTAATAAATCACAGTTGTGAACGGCTTTATTGGAAGCAAATGTACCATGCATCCCTAACATTCCTAAATGTAGGCTATGCTTGCCATCAAATGAACCGATGCCCATTAGTGTACTAACTACAGGGATTTTTGTTTTCTCTACAAATTCAGTTAGAAGGGCGGAAGCATCTGAAATAATAACACCACCACCAACTAAAATGACGGGTTTTTTTGACTCAGAAAGTGCTTCTAAAACATATTTAATAGAATTTTTACTTACTGCCTTTTTCGGCTTTTTCTGTTCAACTATGGTTGGAGTTAAGTCATAAGTAATATCTTCAGCACTTTCCATTAACAAATTAGCTGGTACTTCAATAACAACAGGGCCTGGTCTGCCACCTTCAGAAATCATTTTAGCCTGTTCAATTGCTCTAGGTAAATTTTCTAAATTACCAACTCTAATATAATGTTTTGTTACCGGAGTCGTTAAACCACTCACGTCAACTTCTTGGAAAGAGTCTTTGCCAATTTTCTCTGATTCAATTTGACAAACAATAACCACCATTGGAACGGAGTCACTGAAAGCTGTTGCAATACCGGTAACAGCATTAGTCACCCCTGGACCTGCTCCAATTAGAGCAAAGCCAGCTTTTCCGCATGCTCGGCCATATCCATCTGCTGCATGAACGGCAGATTGCTCGTGCTTCATTTGAATAAAAGAAATTTCCTTATGATCATCTAGCTTATCAAAAATGGGTAATAAAATTTCCCCATGACACCCAAAGAGTTTATGTCCGCCTTGATGTGCAATAGATTTAAGGAGTAGGCTTGCCCCGTTAAATCCCTGCTTTGTAAAATACATTTGCCATACAACTCCCTTATAATTATGTCTGTTTTTTAACAATTTTAAATAAACTGACAGGAATTGTATGTGATAATTGTCATAGTTGCGTGAATGAAAGATTATGGAGGAAGTAGAAAAAGTAAAACAAATATCCACCACCAAAGGGGAGGACACCCCAGTTGATGGTGGATAACAGAGGACCTCACATAAACATTTACTTAGCTTCATAACTCCGCTTATTCTTTATTAATCCATCAAAAGCCCTTTGCGGGAGTTCTGCTAAAATCATACCGATAAAGATCAACAAACAGCCAAGTAAGGCTTTACTTCCAAGCCGCTCATTTGCCCAGAAAAAGCCTGTAATAGCTGCAAACACGGGCTCCATTGCAAAAATTAGGGCCACACGCGTGGGTGTTGTGTATTTTTGAAAGTTTGTTTGTGCTAAAAAGGCTAAGGCAGTTGCAAAGATAGAACAAATGAAAAGAGCGAGAAAAACATTAGCATTTCCCATAACACTTGAATTAAATGCTCGCTGCCAATCCTCAAAAAGTACCGCTGAAATACTGCTGAGCACCGATACAGTAATGATCTGAACGATGGTTAACAATAGGGTGGAATATAATGGTGTATACTTTCCGGTTACTACAATATGAGCCGCAAAAGAAATCGCACAAAAAAACACCAATACATCACCAAAATTAAGTGCTAAACTGTCTCCTAATGTTAATAAATATAAACCAATCGTCGCAACTCCAACACCAATGACAGCAAATCGCTTTGGTGTTTCTTTTAAAAATAAAAATCCAAATAAAGGAACTAATATTACACTTAATCCGGTTATAAAGCCTGCTTTAGAGGAGGTTGTATGTAATAGTCCAAACGTTTGTAAAGCATACGCCGTAAAAAGCCATGCCCCCATAATGACACCGGATAATAAAAGCTTTTTATTCATCATTGCTACTACATTTCGTTTGAAAATAAACAGCCAGGCAATGAGAAATAATCCTGCAAGGCCAAAGCGAACGCCATTAAAAGTAAATGGCTCAAGAAGGGCAACAGCATTCTGAACAAGTACAAAGGTGGAACCCCAAATAAAAGTAACCAATAATAAACTAACATCAGCGATTACTTGCTGTTTTTTCATTTGATGACAGTCTCCTTACTTATAATCAATAACTGTTATTCTATCATAATTTTCTAAAAGTAGTTAACAAAATATGATACGTTTGAAATGCAACCGAATATGATAAAATAAGCCTAAACTGTCGAAAGGGGATTAAGATGTGAAAGTATCTATTCATTGGACCTATAAGCATCCGAAGGGGAGACAGATTGAACTTACATCGGATTTTTTACCGGCAAAGGAAGCACTTTTTCTTGTTGAAGATATTGAAAAGACCGGACGAGTTAAGGATATAGTATTTTTTGATACCTCAGATCAATCATGGACGAAAAAAGAATTACTACAGTATGTAAAAGGAATTGAGACGGAACCACATGATATTGTAGCTTTTTTTGATGGGGGGTATGATATAGATACAAGAAAGGCTGGCCTAGGTGTTTCAATTTATTTTACGCAAAACAATAAACAATATCGAGTACGAAAAAATAGCTCATTTGATGAACTCGAGTCTAATAACGAAGCGGAATATGCTGCGTTTTGGCTATTACTGCAGGAGTTGGAGAATTTGGGCGTTCATCACATTGAAGTGACGTTTAAAGGGGATTCACAAGTTGTTTTAAATCAATTAAGTGGGGATTGGCCGGTATATGAAGATGAATTTACCCGCTGGATTGATCGGATTGAGGATAAAATGAAAAAGCTTGGGATCAAGCCGATCTATGAACCGATTTCAAGGAAATTAAACAAAGAATGTGATCAACTGGCCATGCAAGCATTAAATGGAATTGAAATTGACAGCCGTTTAGAATTGCAAAATGGGTAGAAAATAGGGGTGATTAGGTGGATAGAAAGCAGGTTATAGAAAAAGTCGGCTCTCTTTTAGATACATATTGCAACGGATGTTTTTTGATCCATCATCACCGGAAGGAATATGGAAAAAAGTATGCCCAAAGCTTTTGTATTAAAAACTGTACGGTAGGGATTGAGCTTCAAAAATACGGTAAAGAGCTTTCTTGAATGAAATGAATGAAAATAAAAAGCTGATTAGGTAACTAACAAGGTCCTAATCAGCTTTTTGTATAAAATTATAATGATGAATTTTAACGTTTTGCTTCTTTTAATTGTTCTTCACAATTTTGTAAGAGTGACTCTTGTTCGTTAAAAAATTCATTATCAACACCAGTGGCGTTATTAAGTGCACTTTGTAACTGGCCTCTAGCAGCATTAACTGCATCTGTTGCAGCTTGTAGCTGACCTGGTTCCATACTCATTGTTGCAGAACCGACCATTTTTTTGGCTGCTTCGATTGAAAGTTCAACTTGTTTTAAATCATTAAATGGTTCACCCATATGGATCCTCCTCTATCAAATTCGCCTTGGCGTATTTGCGCCCAGATTTTTTTCGAGCTTGCTCGAAAACCTACCTTTAAAAATCTGAGGCATCCGCCGGAGGCTTCAACTTTATTCAGCATAGGTTTGTACCCTTACTGAATTTAAAATACCTATCGCATTCACCTCACCACTTTATAGAAGTAAGTTGGAGACATGCTGAATGAAGTTGGAAGTTCTACATATAGAGTTTGTAGGTAACGTGAATTTCATACATATATTGGAACAAAAAAAGACTACCCAATAGGTAGTCTTTTTATTTATAGGTTTATTCATTAATGTTAGGGTTCAAATTAAGCTTTGTTTACGTTAGCTGCTTGAGGACCGCGAGCACCTTCAACGATTTCGAAAGTTACTTCTTGACCTTCTTCTAAAGTTTTGAAACCTTCAGATTGGATTGCTGAGAAATGTACGAATACATCGTCTCCACCTTCAACTTCGATGAATCCAAATCCTTTTTCTGCGTTAAACCATTTTACTTTACCGTTTTGCATAATTAATCCTCCTAAAAATCCTGCACGAAAGTGCTCGAAAATATATATCAACTACACTTTGTGTATGTTGATTAGTACTAATATAGCATTTACCCATGAAGAAAACAAGACAATAAAAGAATATCAGAAAAATTTTTTGGTAAAAAATATATTTGAAATATTTTCTTTTGAATGAAACTTTATCCAGTCGAATACGTCTTAATAGTATGAAGAAAAAAACTTGTCTAAGGAGGGAAATGAGTATGAAGAAAAAAGCTATTTTATTTAGCGCTATGTTAGTTTTACCGCAAATTGCTGCAGTTCCATTTGCGAGCGCGGAATCAGCCGTATTGACAGAAAATTCTAAAGTTGCGGTATCAGCTGATGTTACAACGGCGGCTGCGCAGGAAAGAGCAGTAGCAGCAAAAATCTCAAAAGAAAAGGCCATTGAAATTGCAAAAAACTTCACAACTGTACCGAAGGATTATACACAGCAATCAGTAAGTTATCAGAGTAATTGGTATCCAGGGAATCGGACAATTTGGAACATTAATTGGACTCGGCAAACTGAAAATGGGTATGGAAATATTGGTGTAACAGTAGATGCTGAAACTGGTACTGTTATTTCAATGAACCGCTGGGAGGATACATACAATCAACAGCCATCCTATCCTCCTAAATACAACTGGGAAAGTGCGAGAAAGATTGCTGAGCAATTTTTGCAAGAAAAAGTTCCACAAAAAGCTAATGTTGTAGAATTAGATACTACCAATCTAGCTAATCAAAAACCACCTTTACATGGAAATGCAAATTATAACTACTCATTTTTACGTGTAGAAAACAATATTCCATTCCAGGATCAGTATATCTCTGTCGTTGTTGATGGGAATGGTGAGGTAGTTGGATATGATTACCGTTGGAATGAAGAGGTTAAAGTTCCTTCAACTTCAGGAATGATGTCTCAAGCTGATGCTGAGAAAAAAATAAAAGACAGCATGCAAATTCAATTAAAATATCAAACTATATTTAACTATCAAGTTCGTCCTGACAGTCGTGGTACTGTAAAATTGGCCTACGATAACCGATTTAACTATCCATATATTGATGCCAAAACGGGAAAATGGCTCGATTATAATGGTAAGCCGATCGAAATGAAGGATTATGACTCAAAACTAGAACCACTGTCATCTGACAAACCAACACAGACAGCACCAGCCAAGAAAGACTTAACACAAGAACAAGCAATTGATATAGCGAAAAAGCAATTTGACATTCCTGCAGATGCAACCCTAGAAAATATTTATTTCAATGATGTTGACCAATACCAAAAATTCCCTGTATGGAACTTGAATTGGAGAGCTGGACAAATTTGGATTAATGTATCCATTAATGGAAAAACGGGCCAAATTACCAATTATTATAAAGAGGATCCAAGCAGATATCAGCCATATAGTGAGAACCAAACAGTTAAGCAGGTTGTTACTTATGAGCAGGCCCTAGAAAAAGCAAAAGAAACTTTAAAAACATTTGCGCCAACAGAGCTTCATGCGGTAACATTCGATCCAATCCGAAATCCTAAGCCAGAAAATCCTGAGAAAATGAAGGAGTTTTACTTCACTTTCCATCGTCTTGTTAACGGAATTATTGTAGAGGATCAGTTTATGAGTGTAACTATCTCAACAGAAACTGGTGAAGTATTCCAATATTATCAAAATTGGGATCCACAAGCAGAGTTCCCAGATACAAAAAATGCTGTTTCAGCTGAAAAGGCGAAAGAAGTATACTTTGATAACTTCACCATTGTTCCAAAATATTTGTATATTGAAAATGTAGATTATTCAACATCAAGACCAATATATAAGGATCCAGAAGTAAAAGTTGTATACCATCTAGCAATGAAGCCGCAGGATCAAGCCATATACCTTGATGCAGTAAAAGGAAAGTGGGTCTCCATGGAGACTGGGGAGCCAATTCGCGGAAAAGTTGATGTGAAAGATATAAAAGGTCATCCAAATGAAAAAGCACTTCAACTATTAATTGATTACCATGCGATTGATGTTGACGATGCTGGCCTCGTTAAACCAAATGAAGAGATCACTAGAGGCGAAATGGTTAAAATGATGATGCTTGTAACAAATCCTGACCCATATTATTACAAAATGAATTATATGAGCGGGGACAGACCAGCAACATTCGCTGATGTGCAAAGTAACTCACCGTATTTTGCTTATGTTGAATCAGCGGTTCAGCAAGGATTAATTGATAAATCAAAAGGTGAATTCAAGCCAAATGAAACGGTCACTCGCGAAGAATTAGCTGAAATGATTGTAAAATCAATGAGGTTAGAGAAACTAGCTGAAGTTCCAAGCTTATTTAATATTTCCTTTGCTGATGCAAATAAAATTAATAAGAAAGGCCATGCTGCCATCGTCCATCATTTAGGGATCATGCCAGCAACAAATAATAATTTTGAACCGGCTCAAAAAGTAACACGTGGTGCAGGTGCACAAGTATTTTATCAATTTTTACAAGAGCGCGGAAAATATAATCGATAATGTGAATGTCTAAAATAGAGGCTGCCTCCAAACTATGGAGCAGCCTCTTCCTAACTTATTCATATTAATTTTTTTACATTAAAATTATCCTCTAGCAGCGCCCAGTTTTGTGGGTAGGAGTATCCTAATGCCCAATAACTAACACCGCGGAGATTAAATTCCTTCACTAAATCAAATTTTGCTTGGGCACTGCGTGCATCTTCAAACCAAACTTCGTGTCGTTTACCTTGATCATCTACATAGTGGAAATATGGTGATTGGGCCACTTCATCATATTGGATTGTAGCCCCGTGTGTTACAGCAAGCCTTACTGCTTCTTGAACACCAAATGTTCTCGCAGATTGACCTTTTACATGTGGGAGCACCCAATCGCGAGCATAGATTTGGAATCCTAAGAAAATCTTCTCCGGAGGCATGACGCTTGCAGCGTATTGGATGACGCGCCTCATTTGATTGATTGGTGAAATAGCCTGAGGCGGTCCAAGTCGATAACCCCATTCATAGGTCATTAACACAACGAAATTAGCGATTCTACCATGGGCAGCATAATCATGTGCTGTATATAATAGACCCGTTTGGGTTGCGCTTGTTTTTGGTGCCAGTGCACTGGAGACAAAATAGCCTTTTGGATGTAGGCGATCGACTGCCATTTGCATAAAGCGATTGTAATTTTCTCTATCCTCTGGTAAAACATTTTCGAAATCGACATTTAAACCACGATATCCTTTTTCATCCATAACTTTGATAGCATTTGTCAGGACCTTTTCACTTAATTCTTGGCTTGCTAAAATCTTATTCGATAAGTTGGAACCGAGTGACGTTGATGTGAAATTTGTAATCGCCATCATCGGAACAACCTTATTAGAGTATGCAGCTGAAATGGCTAACCGGTCTGGGAATGGTTCTAATGTTCCATCTTCTTTAATCATATAAGCAAATGGACTTAAATAGGTTAAATGGCGCCCAACAGAATTAATCGAATTCGCGGCAGCTTGTTCACTTCCCTGGTACGTATAGGCATTAACCTCGATTGTAGGCTTTGGTCTTGGAATGACTAATTGGGTTCCAACGTAAATTAGATTCGGGTTTTGAATATTATTTTCGCGAAGAATCGCTTGAACAGTAGTACCAAATCTCCTTGAAATGATTGCTAGTGTATCACCTGATTGAACAACATAGGTGAGTGGGGGGATAATTAATTTGGTCCCCGGGTATAAAAGATTCGGGTTTGTTAGTTGATTGGCTTGGATAATCGATTTTGTAGTGACTCCGTATTTTTGTGCAATCGACCATAATGTTTCTCCGGATTTAATAACATGTGTTGTACCGGTAACAGGAATAATTAAGGATTGCCCGATCACGAGTTGATTTGGGAATTGCAGCCCGTTGATTTCTACAATTGAATCTGTATTCACGTTGTAACGACTAGCCATTTGCCATAGTGTATCACCGCTTCTTACAACATGTATTAGCAATTCTATCTCATCCAACTTTATTCAATAATTACTGTATATGCAAGACATGCGGTTGTGTGTTTTGTCTATATTGAAAAAACTCATTTTAAAGTCATTTAGAGGGTAATAATTATGCTATAATTATTTAATCTAAGTCAGGTAAATAAGGAGTTGGCTAATGAATGGTTGCCGTCATTTTAACCGAGAAGCCATCAGTCGCAAAAAACATTGCCGATGCGCTCAAAATCAAAGGTAGACAAGATGGTTATTACGAGGGGAATGGCTATTGTATAACTTGGGCATTTGGTCATCTATTACAGCTCTATGATGCAAAAGATTACGAGCCTTCCATGAAAAGTTGGAAAATGGAGAAATTCCCTTTTATACCGGAATCGTTTCGCTACAAAGTAAAATCCAGCCCCAAGAATCGTGATTTCAAGGATGCAGGTGCCGAAAAGCAGTTAAAAACGATATATCGCTTAATGAAACGACCAGATGTCGACACGATTATTTCAGCTTGTGACTATGACCGTGAAGGGCAAATCATTGGAGATACAATTATCTATAATTTGAAGGTAAATAAGCCTGTATTTAGACTCCTCCTTAACGAATGGACACCTGATGAGGTGTTAAAAGGTCTGAATTCACTTAAATCGAACGAGGAGTTAAGACCGCTGCAAGATGCAGGAATTAGTCGACAATGGTCTGACTGGGTCATTGGAATCAATCTTACATCTGTTGCCACATTAAAGTATCAAAAAGGAAAAGGACAAGCCCTTAATATAGGAAGAGTGCTACTACCAACACTAAAGATCATATATGACCGTGATCAGGAAATCAAAAACTTTAAGCCGGAAAATTACTACAAATTGAACGCTACATTTCAAACCTCTAAAAATGAAAGTTATGATGCTGTTTATCAAGAGGATAAAGAAGAAAAATTTAAGGACCCAGCCCATCTTGAGAAAATTCAACAGGCATTAGAAGGGAAAAAGGGCCAAATTCTTGATAAACAAGTGGAGCATAAAAAAGAATATCCCCCTTACCTTTTTAATCTTTCGAATCTCCAAGGAACCATTACAAGCAAATTCAAAGGGTGGACCTCAGATAAAGTGCTGAAGGTTGCTCAGAGCTTGTATGAGAAAAAGTTCATTACATATCCCCGGACGGCTAGCGTTGTATTAGAGGAAAGTTTAGTGGGTAGGGCTGCCAAGGTTTTGGAGGGGTTAAAACAGGGCCATCCGTTTGCAAATGAAATTAACTTTTCCAAACTGAAGCGGGTGTTTGATAACTCAAAAGTTGAAAGCCATAGTGCGATAATTCCGACCTATTTAAAACCAAAGTCGCTTACCAGTGATGAAGAGATTGTTTATTCTGCCATTAAAAATCGGTTCATTGCCCAATTTATGCCGATTGCAGAATATGAGGAAACGAAAATTACAACAGGTGTAGAAGGAATCTCCGGTATTTTTCATTCACAAGGAAAAGTACAGCTTGTAGAAGGTTGGAAAAAGGTTGAAAAAATTGAATCGAAAGATACAATTTTACCGTTTGTAGAAGTGAATGAAATGGTTGCGATCGAAAAGCATGAACTAACTTCACACGTGACAAAACCGCCTAAACATCACACTGAAAAAACATTGCTCCGTGTCATGGAAACCTGTGGAAAGAATTTTAAGGAAGAAGACAGCGAGGAAATGCTTGTTTCAATTTTAAGTGGTTTCAGTATTGGTACACCGGCTACAAGAGCGGAAACAATAAAAAAACTAAAGGATGTAGGTTATATTACTACACAGAATAAAAACCTACTCTGCACAGAACTTGGTGAAAAATTAGTTGAAACGTTTCCTATTAAAGATTTATTTGACCTTGAATTCACGGGTCGTTTGGAAAAAACATTGGCAGACATTGAAAAACGAAAATACCAGAAAAATGATTTTCTAAAAGTGATCTTTGATTTTACAGTAGATTCTGTAGCAAAAATAAAGGCCGATCAAGAGGTAACCATTCACGAAGTGGAGTCAGAGAAAAAGTCGATAGAGGCTTTGGGGAAATGCCCTCTATGTGGTCATGCAGTAATCGAAGGTCAAAAGGGCTTTGGCTGCAGCAATTGGAAAAGTGGCTGTAAATTTGTCGTTTGGAAGAATGATAAATTTTTAGCATCGATGAAAAAGAAACCAACAAAAACGATGGTTAAAGTACTCCTGAAAAATGGAGTAGCCCCGGTAAAAGGATTAACAAGTAAGAATGGCAATAAGTTCGATGCCAACCTGCGTTATGTAAAAAACGCTGATAATGATTATTTTAGTTGGAAGATGGAGTTTAGTTGATGCCTTTAGGGAATAGTTATATTTGTAAACGCCAGAGTTTATACTGCACTGGTGTTTATTTTTTTGCCTAATTTTGGTATGAACATACCTTGTAATACGATATACATCGTGATACTATATAATTATAAATTTTAAAAAATCAGGTGATGAAATGGATAAGGAAATGCTAAAAGGAAGTATTGATCTGCTACTGTTATCGCTTATTAACCAAAAGGATCTTTATGGGTATGAAATTACCAAATTATTAAAGCAGCTAAGTGATGATCACTATGAAATGAGTGAAGGGACTCTTTATCCAGCATTAAAACGCCTAGAGAAAAAACAATGGATTGAGTCTTATTGGTCTGAAACCCCTTCAGGAAGAAGAAAGTATTATAAAATAACAGATTCAGGAACGAAGGAATTAGAGAAGAAACAAAAGGATTGGAAACTCATTGAGAATTTAGTACAAAAAAGCTCGGAGGGTCTAATATGAAATCGAAATTAGAACAGTATGTGGAAAATATCGTCCGTCATACAGAAAGTTCTAAGAAAGAAAAAGAAGACCTGTACGAGGAGCTACTCATTCACCTCCAGCTATCACGTGACTTTCTTATTGACGAAGAAGGGTTGACCCCAAAGGAAGCGGAGGAAAAGGCGATGCTGCAATTTGGTCTAGAAGGAGAAATAGGTAGTCAAATTCAGCAAGCACTTTTTCCCTATCGTAAGGAGTTAATGCTTACACTAGGGATATCCTCCATCCTTTTCACAATCAGTATTTATTTAATCAGTCTTTTCATTAAAGGAGATGCCTATATTGGGTGGCTTTGTATTTCAATGGCGTTAAGCTCATTACTATTGTTTCTTCCGCTAAATCAACATTTTCATATTAATAAGAAGTTATGGCTTAATGGTTTACTAGTACTTCACACTCTTGGGCAGCTATATGGATGGTTGATAACGAGCCAATTAGATCAATCTACGACTACTGTAGGATTAATGATTTGGGTATGGCTAAACATTGCTTTAAGCCTTGGTCTTGTATATCGAACAACACTCTATGATTACAGTTCTGATGAAAAAAATATGAAGGTTTTGCATGGGATGAACATTACAACAGGGATTATCATTTCTGGAATTTCACTCGTTTTCATCGTTGGTGGTCTGATTATGATCGGAAAGTTTCATTTCATAATGCTTGTTATGGCTAGTCCAATTCTAATTTGGGTCGGTTTATATGTGGCCCAAATGAAAATCGCTAAGAAAAGCACAAGGGTTGCGTTTTTAATAGGGATGATCCCCCTTTTAGCTTGTATACTAGCTTTCTTGTATATATATTTTCCAAATCTATTTTTTAGATAAAGCCCAATTAGAAAGGATTTATTATGAAGAAAAAGAATCTTATGTTTCTAATAGTATCTTTATGTAGTTTAACAGTGGCTCTAGTGGTTTTGGGGATATTTTTCAACAAAACAGAGAATGAAAAACAAAATGGGCTTTCTAATCAATATGATGTTTCCTCTCAAAATGAGATTGCCTACGTAACGTACAAACAGGGGAAACCTCAGTTGTTTTTGCATAACGAAGGGGAATCAATGGATACTGTCTTGGTAGAGTATGATGAGGAAACGATGCTTCTTGATCCGACATTTTCAAACGACGGCTCAACATTGGCTTATATCACCACTAACAAAAATAAGGAAACTGAACTGACTAGTACAGTCCATTTCTATGATATGGAAAAAAGGGAAGTAACAGATGTTTTCACCGATTCATCAACTATAACAGAGTTAGAATTTAAGCCTGATGGAACTTCTTTGCTTTATTTAAGTGCGGGAACATATAAAAATTATTCACCAATCACGGGGAAACGTCCCCATGACTTTGATGTTTACGAATTTAATATAAAAGAGGAATTACATGAACGAAAGACAAATCTCCAGCAGTATTCTATTTATTCATTGAACGTTGCTCCTAGCGGGGATCGTGTTTACCTAGGAAGAGATGATGATTCAGATGTAACGACAGCAGAAGATTCCTTTCAAGTAAAACAAAGAATTTTTGAAATTCCATTGGATCATCCGGAAGAGATGTCTGTCATTTCAGACCCTGACCGTGAAGTTTCCATTTATAGCTTTACTATAACTCCAACTGGAAATGATCTTATTTTTCAATCGATTAGTAATGCTGATGAAGCTGGCACGTATAAATATGAATTATTTAAGTACAATTTTGAATCAAAAGAAGAACAACAACTAACGCATTATGGTAAGCATGCGAGCGATCCAGTTGTAAGTGCAGATGGAAAGACGATTTACTTCATGCTAGATAGAAATTTTGCAAAAGGATCTCCTGATTATCATTTGTATAAAATGAGTATCGATGGAGAACAGGCAGAAGAGATAGTACTTCCAAACTAAGTTTGTATTTTGAGGGTGATAATTTGAATCAAAAAGCAAAATATAAATTGATTATCGGCTTTATTGGTAGTCTTATAATATGTCTACTTGGAGTTTATCGTATAGTTATTGAAGCTCCAGCCACTGTTGATCTGTTAGTTGTTCCTATAGCATTTGCCGTTTCAGGTTTTATAGGGGTGATTGGGAATTTAGTTAAACTGAAAAAATTCAATAATAAGCTTAATTGAGACCTTTTCACTTGCAAAGATGTAAACTAACTATGTTAGAATCAAAAATAATCCCAATGGAAAGGATGGAAAAATGGAGATAATAATTGGAAATAATGAAGAAGACTTGTTGATTGAGAGAGACGCATTAGTAATAGGGACTGTCGAGGGTGATATCAAAGTGTTAAGTGGCGCAAAACTCCATCTGAAAGCAAAGTTAAAAGGGGATCTCCATCTAAGTAAGGCTTCTATTGTTTCCATACAGAATGTAATTTTAGGTAATGTTTATGATAATGGTGCATCTATAGAAATTGTTGATGGTGAGATACAGGGTGATGTTGTTAACTCATAGAACTCCATAAATACGAAAAAACATTCAATCGTCCTTTAATTTGGGCGATTTTTTTTATTTCTTTTTATAGTTAACAATGAAGAAGTGTTGTGCAGTAGGTATATCATGAAGACCGAAACTTGGCTTTTTGACATTGCGGACAGGGGGAGTTGGATCCGCTCTTGGTATGGCCGCATTTATTAAGAGAGTAGAATAAATGGTCCCCATATGCGTTCTACGATTCCCGTTTTCTAAGTTTTCCTTAGATTTTGGGAATCATACAGCCTCTACGATTCCCATTTTCCTGGTTTTCATCAGATTTTGGGCATCATACACCACCAATGATTCCCGTTTTCCTGGACTGCCTTAGATTTTGGGAATCATACAGCCTCAATGATTCCCGTATTCCAGGTCTTCCTTAGATTTTGGGAATCATACAGCCTCTACGATTCCCATTTTCCTGGTTTTCATCAGATTTTGGGCATCATACACCACCAATGATTCCCGTATTCCAGGTCTTCCTTAGATTTTGGGAATCATACAGCCTCAATGATTCCCGTATTCCAGGTCTTCTTTAGATCATGGGAATCATACACCTCTTATGATTCCCGTATTCCCGATCTTCCTTAGATTTTGGGCATCATACACCTCTTATGATTCCCATATTCCTGGTTTTCCTTAGATTCAGGGAATCATACAGCCTCTACGATTCCCATTTTCCTGGTTTTCATCAGATTTTGGG
>JAENZK010000014.1:15396-26889 GCA_016841285.1 Guptibacillus hwajinpoensis
GGGAATCATACAGCCTCTACGATTCCCATTTTCCTGGTTTTCATCAGATTTTGGGAATTATACACCCGCTCTCTTTAATCCCAACGTATTTTCGCACTTTCTTATATATACTTTTTAGCTCTTCAATTGTTAACTATTTGGCCCTTGGTGCACTATTAAATCCTATTTTCTTATGGGTTCCGTCACAAAATGGCTTTTTATCGGAAGCGCCACAGCGGCAAAGCGAAAAAGTTGCACCAACTTCGAATTTTTCCCCATTAGCATCCACTAATTCCACATCGCCATTAATTCGAATTGAACCATTATCGTTAATTTTTATAATCACTTTTTCCTTATCCAAATGATCACATCCTTTAGGCATATTAATTAGCTTATTGCAAAGGAAGTTAAAACATGAATGAACGATAATAAATAATTTAATAAATATTTTGCTTTATGACAGAATTCCTTTTCTGAATAATTCCGCTACACCATGCGCACGATTTTGCACACCTAGTTTTTTAATACCGGTTTTAACATATTGTTTAACAGTTAATTCACTAATATCCATTATATCTGCCATTTCCTTTGTGCTTTCTCCACAAGAAATTCTTTTCATCACTTCTAATTCTCTATGACTTAAAATAGTGGTATTTGAAGCATTAGTAGAGGATTCAATCACTTTCCCAATTAATCTACCAAATAGAGTACAGGAGGAAAGCATTCGCTCATTAATGTTGGCATTGTCTTTAAACTCTGAGCTGCAAATATAACCAAAGACAACGGAGCCGATACATAGTGGCACAACCAGCACAGAATTAACTTCCGAAGAAATGATATATTTACACCCGGCTTGCTTAAAGTATTCAATTCCAGATACATATTTTGCCGATCTTTCTTTAATGGCAGACCAAATGATGGGCAAGGAACGGATATCATCACGCATTTCACGTATATGTACTAACCCTGATGAAGATAGTAATATAATCCCTTCTCCTATGCAGCCTAAAGGGGAATATCGCAGTAAATAAGCGTTTTTCACAGGGAAAAGATCCATAAATACTTCAAGAATTTTAAAGAGCAGTTCTTCATGATTATTCACCTTTTCTAGGTTTCTTATCGCTTGCTGAATGGTATAGTCAGAAGTCATTCTATCATCTCCTTTTGAGGGAATTAGTACATCCTATAATAGGAATGGTGTAAATATTCTTAATATTCTAAACTAATTATAAGCAAATGTTAATTATTTGTCATTGAAAATCAAAAATGAAAAGGACGTGTTTTTGTGGCTAATTTAGATCCAAGTGCAAAAGCTTATCTTGATGTTTTTTATCAGATGCCATTACTTCAAACAATGGAACCTCAGGCTGTGAGAGATATGTTCGCGCAGGCACCAGTTCTTGATATAAAATTGGAACCGCTCGCAAAGGTTGAAGACCGATTAATTCCCGTCGATAGAGATGTAGAAATCCCAGTTAGAATCTATACTCCAGAAGGGGAAGGGCCATTCCCGTTATTTGTTTATTATCATGGTGGCGGTTGGGTCATTGGTGACATGGAAACAGCAGATGCCAGCTGTAGAATGATTGCGAATAAAACTGAAAGAATAGTAGTTTCTGTTGATTATAGACTTGCACCTGAATATAAGTTTCCTATACCAGTTAATGACTCCTATGCAGCTTTACAATGGGTAAGTCAAAATGCTTCGTCTATCAATGGAAACGCTTCCAATTTAGTGGTTGGCGGAGATAGTGCAGGTGGAAATTTATCCGCCGTCGTTTCTATGATTTCTAGGGATCAAAATGGTCCTGAGATTCAAGCGCAAATCTTAATCTATCCTGTAACCAGCTTAGGTTATGATACAGAGTCTTATCAGCAATTTGCTGAAGGATTTGGCTTGGATCGAGACTTAATGATTTGGTTTGGTGATTATTATATTAGAGGGCAAGAGGATACGAAAAATATTTATGCCGCCCCTTTATTGGCCGAAGATTTAAGTAATCTTCCACCAGCTTTTGTAATTACCGCGGAAAATGACGTGCTTAGGGACGAAGGTCAAGTCTATGCAAGAAGGCTAAAGGAAGAAGGAGTTGAAGTTCAAGCAACTTGTGAGGAAGGGCTGGTTCATGGCTACTTTACAAACATGGCTGTCTTCCCTGAACGAATTGAAGGAACGATCTCAAAAATTGCTCAGTTTTTAAGTGAAATAAAATAGAAGTAACTTAAAATGAGGAGGAACCATTATGACAAATCCGAAGCAAAATCAAATAAATACTTATGATGCAGTCGTTATTGGGGCAGGTTTTTCTGGATTATATATGCTCCACCTTTTACGTGAAGCTGGTTTTACAACCAGAGTTTATGAAAAAGGTAATGGCGTTGGTGGGGCATGGTATTGGAGTCGTTATCCAGGTGCTCGTTGTGATTCTGAGAGTATTTATTATAATTTCGTATTCTCTGAAGAGCTATATAAAGAATGGTCATGGTCTTCAAGATATCCGGAACAGCCGGAAATCCTCCGTTATCTTAACTTTGTTGCTGATAGGCTCGACTTGCGACGGGATATTCAATTCAATACAGAGGTGAGGTCTGCCCATTATGATGAGTCCATTAACAAATGGCACATACAATTACACGATGGCACAAGTATTTCAGCCAAATACTTAATCACAGGATTAGGATGTCTATCTGTTAATGCAACTAATGTCCCTAACTTTAAAGGCCTAGACCAATTTGAGGGTAAATGGTACCATACTGGGGCATGGCCGCATGAAAAGGTGGATTTAAGAGGAAAGCGTGTAGGTGTGATCGGGACTGGTTCCAGCGGTATTCAGACGATCCCAGTTATTGCTCAGGAGGCAGCACATCTTACAGTATTCCAACGGACACCTCAATATAGCCTACCGGCAGGAAACCATCCATACACCACGGAGTTTATACAGCGGACGAAAGACAACTTCAAAGAGATAGCCCGACAAATGCATGAATCAATGGGCGGTCAACCAGGTTTAGCTTCAGACCGTTCAGCCTTGGAAGATACACCGGAACAACGGCAAAAAGTGTACGAGGCTGCATGGGAAAAAGGTGGAGCAGCGATGATGTTTGCTTATAATGATCTGCTAACTAATGAGGAAGCGAATGAGACTGCTGCAAATTTTATTCGTTCAAAGATCGGTGAGATCGTGAAAGATCCTTCCATCGCTGAAAAACTAATGCCAACCTATCATTTTGCTACGAAACGGATTGTTATGGACACTAATTACTTTGAAACATATAATCGTGAAAACGTTACATTGGTAGATGTAAAAAATGCACCAATAGTTGAAATTACTCCAAAAGGGATTCGAACAACAGAAGAAGAGTATGAACTTGATATTATTGTTTTTGCCACGGGGTATGATGGTATGACAGGACCATTACTAAAAATCGATATTCGTGGGAAAGAAGGGGTATCGTTAAAAGAAAAATGGGACAATGGTGCTCAAGTCAATACGTATCTCGGACTCGCAACTTCTGGATTTCCAAATATGTTCATGGTAACAGGTCCGGAGAGCCCGTCTGTCTTGGGAAATGTGCCGGTCGCGATTCAGCAGCATGTTGAATGGATTAGCGATTGTATCAACTACCTTCGCGAGAATGAAATTGAAACAATGGAAGCAAATGTGGAAGCCGAACAAAATTGGAGTAAACATTGTAGTGAGTTAGCTGACTCTACGTTGTATACGAAAACTGACTCCTGGTATACTGGCGCGAATATTCCCGGAAAACCGCGTGGATTCCTGATCTATCTCGGAGGATACGCACCCTATAATCAGATGATCAAAGATATCGCAAAAAACAACTATAATGGATTTACTTTGACACCTCATAAAGGTGAAATTTACTTAAATTAGTACTAAGCGGACCTGGTTTAACTAGGTCCGCTTTTTAGAATACGGTGATAAAAAATTTGTACATTTCATGTCGTCTATAAGTTTTTGTAGAAGTTGGTATCGAAATGAAATAGAATATATTATAGAAACCAAAACTGACAATTTACGATAGGAGTTTTCATTGTGGCCTTTTATAATATATTAGTTAAATCAAAATCTGCTAATAAAACCAATTGGATTCAAAATTCAAAAGAACTTACTGCTAAACTTTCAATTTCTGATCATAATATTTGCAATCAGGCATTGGCATTAGGGCTTACTTTGGAAGAAATTAAGATTGGAAAATCAATTCAAGGCCTTATCAAAGAGTTTTCACCACATATTGCTAATGAGTATTATCAGTCTATGTGCAATATCCCTGAATTTAAGACTGTCGTAAATACATATTCAAATAAGGAAAAATGGGTACGAGCACATGCCAATATTATTGTAACAATGTTTGATGGACAGTATGATGACGCCTATATTGAATTTCTTCAACAATTGGCAAGGAATCATCACGGAATCGGTGTATTACCGAAGTGGTATATAGCGAGTTTTCAAATATTATTACAAAATATACAGAGCTGCATCTCTTCTGAAATTTCATCAGTGGATGAATTTCTTATACTTTCAAATGCTGTATCAAAAATATTAAATTTCCATCAACAAGTGATTATTGAATCATTGGAAAAAATAGAGCTTGAAACGCGAGAAGAAGAATTCCAAAAAATAAAAGAGGATTTAAAAGACAAGATATTTGAAACAAGTGAAAACTTAGTCGCTTTAACGGAAGAAACTAGCGCTAGCGTGGAGGCTTTAATTCAACAAAGTAGTAATGTAAGTGAAGAAGGACAGCAAACAGCTGAGAAATCAAAAACTACTCAATTACTTGCGGAAAAAGGTCAAGAGCAATTAAATTCATTGGAAGAACAGATTCAGTCCGTTTACCAAAGTACAATTACAATGAAAGAATCGGTTGAGTCCCTCAACCAATTAACATCACAAATTCGCGAAGTAGTTGGAATTGTGGAGGAGATCTCGAGTCAAACCAATCTACTTGCGCTTAATGCAGCCATAGAAGCTGCCCGTGCAGGCGAACATGGGAAAGGGTTCTCTGTTGTCGCAAATGAGGTTAGAAAGCTCTCTGAGCAAACACATCATTCAGTTGATTCCATCAAACAATTTACGGAGCAAATTACTGAACAAAAAGACAATGTGATTTCAAGTTTATATGAGGTTGAACAGCTAAGTGTAGCTGGTCAGCAGAAATCTGAGTTGACAAGGGAAGCTTTTGATCGAATTGTGAAAGCAGCTAATGAAAATCTCAAATCGGTTGAGAAGTCAAAAAATGATATGGAAAATTTAATCCTTACTATTAATGAAATTGGAACAGCTACACAAAAAATTGTTAAATCAACTGAACAATTAAATGAAGCAGCAAACTTAGCTTAAGAAAGTTAACA
Organism: Guptibacillus hwajinpoensis; assembly: GCA_016841285.1. GTDB lineage: Bacteria > Bacillota > Bacilli > Bacillales > Bacillaceae_J > Schinkia. The sequence continues at coordinate 20,753 of JAENZK010000014.1, forward strand.
TAAAATAAAAAGGCAGGGATTCCTGCCTTTTTATGCTCTAACTGTGCTTTCAAATTTGTTTTTGTGGGACCCATCGCAGAATGGTTTGTTTTTTGAAAGGCCACAGCGACAGAGATAAACCTCGGCTTTTGAATCTAATTGATTTCCTTCACCATCAACGAGTGTTACTCCTGTTGCAACAATCGGACCATTGTCCAAAAATTTAACTTCAGCTATTATAATCACCTCCAACTCCATTGTTTCTTCAAAATAGATTAATTATACAAACTAAATTACTACTCATTACCGGCCTTTATTTTTTGAACAAAAATTCCATCACCCTCTAGCCATTCGGCTAAAAAGACGTCTTTATAATTGGAAATTTCATGAGTTGAAAGCTGCTTTTTTAACCAATTTTCATCAAATCCAATATCTTTTAATTCATCCCATAATACTTCTCCATCGCGAATAAGCGTTACAGGAACATAGACTGGTTTTCCTATTAAATTAAAGTCTTTCAACGTAGTTTTTTGATATTTTGGTTTCTTTAGTATGCTAAGCGAACCATTTGCCTCAAGGTAGCAATAGGCCACCTCCCGTACAGAAAAAGTCTCACTTTGTCTTAGCAAACTTTGTAGTTGATTAATATTCATTCTACATTTTTTCAATTGTTCCCGGTCAATGACTCCATTTCTTATAAGTGCAGCAGGTTTTCCTTCGACAAAACCGCGAAACAATAAAGATTTTTGACTCAAGATCTCGACGATAAAAAGTAACAGCCCCCATAAACACATAGAATAAACAATATAACCGATCCCAGTTTTGTAATCATAAAGAGCATTTCCAAGCAACTCCCCGAGTACTATTGAAGCAATAAATGTAAATGGGGTTATTTGTTTTATTATTTTTCTGCCAACAATTTTAACAATCAAAAATAGTATAAAAAAGCCGATCACTAGTTCATTTGTTAAGTAAAATATCTTCGTTGTCATATCAAATCGATACTCCATTCTGTGTTATTAATACTATTTCTAGTTATTGCCAAATTCGAGGTGTTTATATCAAGTTCATTGACATTTCAAATGGTAAGAATCGGAAAAATAATAGCCAAAAATTATAAATATTGTTAGTTGCTGACATTAAATAATGGCAATTTTCACCTTGGTAAATTTTTATGATTACTAATGTTGCAGGGATTCTACCTATCATTCTATTACATTCCATAATTTGGAGGACCAATTATCCTTTTTTATTTGTTAACCTACTTGTGTACCAAAAAACTAGGAGGTTAACTAAATATGAAAATGTTAAAAAAGGCAATGGTGGTAGCAACTCTTTCATTATCATTATTCGGGTTAAACTCCCAAACTGATGCGGCCACAACAACACATACTGTTAAAAGTGGAGAAACTTACTGGAAAATTGCTCAAAAATATGGGGTATCCGTTAATTACTTACAAAGTATAAATAATAAATCCAATTCCGCTTTATATATTGGTCAAAAATTAGTATTACCAAATACACCTATTACACAAGCTGATAAAGACCTTATGGCACGCCTTGTATCAGCAGAGGCAAAAGGTGAACCATATGCTGGAAAAGTTGCTGTAGCAACTGTAATCCTTAACCGAGTAGATAGTGTAGAGTTTCCTAACACAGTAAAAGGCGTAGTTTATGAAAATGTAAGTGGACATTATGCCTTTACTCCAGTTCAAAATGGAGCAATTAATCAAGCAGCTGATGCAAACTCCAAAAAAGCTGTAGAAGAAGCGCTAGAATTTAGAGGGAAAGGGAACGGCTCTTTATATTTTTATAACCCAGAGACTTCAACAAGTAGATGGATCAATTCCCGTGAAACGACAGTAATGATAGGCAACCATAAATTTGCTAAATAAAACATGAGGGCAGCTTCTATATCACGGAAGTCTGCCCTCTTTTTTTACATTTCTTTAAGATTGATCATCATGCCAAACAATTTCTTTTATAATAATATCGGAACGTGGCCCAAAGCCTTCCGCATAGTCTTCTGGGAAGTAGTAGTAAATAGCATAATCATCCGCGCCATGTTTAAAAAAGGCTACATGCCCGATCATTCCTTCTTTATTTAAGGAGAACTCCTTATCTGCGAAATCAACGGCTTTTGTTTCTACTTTTCCAAGGGTGAACCCATTGTCTTGAAGATCCTTTGTAACAACTTCTTCTGTTTGACCAGTAATTTTTAATGTTGCATCCTTATTTTTAGTTCCGCCAAAGTTCGCGTAGACATTAAATATTTCAGGGTTCGATTCGACGATCATATCATCAGGCACATAGGTTGAAAATCCTAACTCTTTATGTTGATATAGCTTTACAACCTTATCCTCTGGCATGCCTTCAAGCATCATTTCAACCGTTTTCTGTTCTGCTAAATCTGGCAATGCTTGTTCTGGAGTTTCTTTTTCATCGGAGTCATTCTCTCCTTCAGTTGCACCACCTTTATTTTCGGTTTGTTCCGTTTTCTCATCTTTTGCTTTATCGTCTTTTTTATCATCATTATTATTACAGCCAACCATCCCCAAGATTAGTCCAACTAATAGGATAAAATAAAATACTTTTTTCATAAAATCCTCCTAAAATTAAATAAAAAAATTACTATTACTATCTTTTCCATTATCTATCTTTTTTAGGCATGGGCTGCGTTTTTTTATAAAAAATGCTATAATAATTAGAAAGACACGACTTGCCGCCCATAATGGCGGAAGTTGATGTACCTAAAGGTATGACCTAAAGGCCCTCCTTTCTTATACTATCAACTAGAAAGAATATAAATTCTGATAGTAAAAAAAGGTGCCAAAAAGAAAAAGATTCTTTGGCAACCTAAATATAGATTTAATACCTTTGTTCTTTATTTCTAAGTGCAAAAATGATAAAAGCACCTGCAAGGCCTCCGGTAATAACATTAACAATTGTTAAGAGTGTTGAGCTTTCTGAGTATTTTTTAAATAACCAATAGTAGACAACAATCCAGAAGATACCAACTAAAATCGCAACAATATTGCCAATTACGGGGATCAAATTAAGAACGATTGCTCCAAGACAAATAATCAGAAGTTTGATTCCTCCACTACTGCCAACTGTAAACCACTTCAGTCTTTCGTCAATTAGTTCACCAACAATGTAGGCATTACCAATAGGAATGAAAGCAAGCCATTCATTATTGATATTTGCCCGCTTAGCCATTGAGTATAAACCGATTGCACCAAAAAGATAGACAAGTAAGAATAAGATAAGCAAAACAAATAATGTACCTAAACCAACCGCTAATAAACTGGCAACCTCATAATCAGTCATCTGGAAACCCTCCAACTTATTAGGATGGAAAAAAGTGAATCCCTATATTATAGATATTGGTACTTGAATTATGAATAAAATTTCATTATTTTGTTTACAAATTAAGGAATAAACTTTCTAGAATCTACATACACATGGTAATTGTATAGTTTGTGGTATGATTAATTCGTGAAGGCGTGATCATGATGAAAGGGGTTATTATTGCTGGGGGAAGAGGAAGTAGATTACGTCCGTTAACAAATGAAATTCCCAAACCAATGATTCCTATTCTAGACAAACCAGTAATGGAATATTGTATAGAGCATCTGAAAGAGCATGGCATTACGGAGATCGCGGTAACCGTACAATATTTATCTAGTAAAATCATCGATTATTTTGGTGATGGGCGAAAATATGGTGTAAATCTTACCTATTTCGAGGAAAGAAGGCCTTTGGGAACGGCAGGAAGTATGAAAAGTGCAGAAGTGTTCCTAGATGAATCTTTTGTTGTTATTTATGGGGATGTCATTTCTAACTTTAATTTAACAAAAGGGATTCAATATCATCGTTCAAAGAACTCTCTTGTTACGATTTTTATGACAACTGTTCAAAATCCGCTGGATTACGGAATAATTAAGACGAATGAAACAGGCAAAGTAACCCGATTTTTAGAAAAACCGGCACGTCCTGAAATTTTCACTAATCAAATTAATACTGGTATTTACATTATGGAACCGGAAATACTACATTATATAAAAAAAGGGGAGATCGCTGACTTTAGTTTAGATCTTTTCCCAATGTTATTGGAAAAGGACTGTCCAATATTCGGATTTAGTGTAAAAGGGTATTGGTCTGATGTAGGGAATATGGCGAAATATGAAAAAACGATTCACGATCTTATCGACGGATCAATTAGAATTTCAGGATAATCGAATTTATTTAAATAGTAAAATTATATAAAAACGAACATTTTGATTGCAGGTTAATTAAAATGTTCGTTTTTTTGTTTGACGAGGAATTTATATTTTGATATATTATGTAAGGATTGTAAAAGGGCATGCATAATTAATACAATTTGTATCAATAAGATGAACAATGGGGGTAATTTTTATGCAAAACAATTATGATGTAATCGTTGTGGGAGCAGGTCCTGCAGGGATATTTGCTTGTTATGAATTAACTTTGAAAATGCCAAATGCAAACGTTTTATTAATAGATAAAGGTCATGATATATATAGCAGACGCTGTCCAATCTTAGAAAAAAAGATTCAACTATGTCCGCCGGCTGCAGGTAGAAAGGAATATGCCGGTTGTCTACCAGCTTGCTCGATTACGAACGGTTTTGGCGGGGCAGGCGCCTATTCAGATGGTAAATTTAATATCACTAGTGAATTTGGTGGTTGGATGACTGAGTATCTTCCACCATCCGAAGTTGTTGAATTAATCAAATATGTTGATGAAATTAATTTAAGCCATGGTGCGACAGAGTCTATTACTGACCCATTAACTCCTGCTGTAAAAGAAATTGAACGACGCGGATATGCGGCTGGTTTAAAACTTTTACGCGCACAAGTACGCCACTTAGGTACTGAGCAAAACCTTGAAATTATGCAAAGTATTTATGAATATTTGAAAACTAAAATCGAAATGCGCTATAAATCAGAAGTAGAGGATATTGTAACGGAGAAAGTGGATGGCACATACAAAGTAACTGGAATTGAGTTGAAGGATGGCGAGGTATTACAGGCAAAGAAAGTTGTGATCGTTCCAGGCCGTGATGGCTCTGCGTGGTTAACAAAAATCTTAAAGAAACGCCGCGTTACGATGTTTAATAATCAAGTAGACATCGGTGTACGTGTAGAGACTTCAGATATTGTCATGGAAGAAATTAATAAGAATCTTTATGAAGGAAAGTTTGTTTTTAATACATCAGTTGGGACAACGGTTAGAACGTTCTGCAGCAACCCTTCCGGACATGTTGTAGTAGAAAATCACTCCGGAATTATGCTGGCCAATGGACATGCTTATAAGGATCCAAAGTTAGGAAGCCAAAATACGAACTTTGCCCTATTGGTTTCCCACAAATTCTCTGAGCCATTTAATAAGCCAACTGAATATGCACATGAAGTTTCTACTCTTGCTAACCAGTTATCAGGTGGAGGAATTATCGTTCAAAAGTATGGTGATATCCTAAAAGGACGCCGTTCTACAGAAAAACGGATTAAAGAAGGTTTTATTGAACCAACTATGAAACAGGCAGTTCCTGGAGACTTAGGGCTTGTGTTACCTTATAATACGATGAAAAGTTTAATAGAAATGACGGAAGCATTGAATAATGTTACCCCAGGAATTGCTTCTGAACATACATTATTCTATGGGGTTGAAGCGAAGTTCTATTCAGCAAGACCGAACCTAAATGATAAGTTTGAATCTGAAATTTCTGGCTTGTATTTAGGCGGTGACGGAGCCGGGGTAACTCGTGGCTTGGCACAGGCTAGTGCTTGCGGTGTTTGGATTGCTAGAGATATAGTAAACACTATTAATTAATTTTAAGAGAAGAGAGGGCAGTAAGCTTGTTGAGCTGTTGCCTTCTTTTTTTGCTTTCCATTAACAAAAAATTCAAAAAAAGTAGTATAATGGGATGGACAAAAGTGGGAAATGGGGGGCTTTCATTTGGAAGCAGTGCAATCATTAAAAACAGCGGATTTATGTGATCATTATTGGGATAGCCTATCAATTTGTCAGGTAGAATTTAAATCCTATGGAGCTAAAAAACAATTTTCAGGTCCAATACAAACAGTCGAGGTTTTTGAAGATAATGTTTTAGTTCGCCAGATGTTAGAAACGGT
>JAENZK010000439.1 GCA_016841285.1 Guptibacillus hwajinpoensis
ATACAATGGTATTATTAATTTGGTGAAAAATTGGTTTTTTTAATTGGTCTGTAGTTGATGGTGGATGTGTATGTTTGTGTCTGAAAGTACACAAGAAATTTTAATTCGATTACCGCAAGCACTCATTAATGAAGTTGACGGTTTTCTAAAACAGGAAGAGAGTAATCGAAACGAATTTATTTACCAAGCAACAAAAATGTACCTCAGAGAGCGTAGAAAGCGACAAATCCGTGAAGCAATGAGACGCGGTTATATGGAGATGGCCAAAATTAATCTAAATATTGCGTCTGAAGCCTTTCTTGCTGAGGAGGAAGCTGACCACACCTTAGGGCGCTTAGTTAGCGGGGTGTAATCATTGAATGTTAAACGTGGCGACGTTTATTTTGCTGACCTTTCTCCTGTAGTCGGCTCTGAACAAGGTGGCGTTCGCCCTGTACTTGTGATCCAAAACGATATTGGAAATAGATTCAGCCCTACGGTTATTGTTGCAGCTATTACTGCACAAATTCAAAAAGCAAAGCTGCCAACACATGTGGAAATTGATGCGAAAAAATATGGATTTGAACGTGACTCTGTGATTTTATTAGAACAAATACGAACAATTGATAAACAAAGGCTTACGGACAAAATTACCGCTCTTGATGAAAGCATGATGAGTAAGGTAGATGATGCTTTACAAATCAGTTTAGGTCTTATTGACTTTTAAAATAATAATTCAGTTAAGGTTGCTCCTTTTCAAGTGGCAACCTTTTTTATTTGTACGGATTTTACATCACTTTTGGATATTGATTGAAAGGTTATTTGAAAAATGAAATAATATAAAAGACCCAATCTTTCATAGTTTAACATCCCCAAATGGAGGGTATAGTGCTCTAGCGGGGTAATACCAAAATTGAATAGGAGGTAATATCAATTGAACTTGAAAATTGATATTGAAGAGTCACTAAATGGCCGGATAGTGAAATTAGCTGGTGAGGTTGATGTGTATACGGCTCCTATGCTTCGTGACGCTATTATTCCGTTAACAATAGATTCGAATGTAATTGTCGATATGACTGAAGTCGGTTATATGGACAGTACTGGTTTAGGAGTTTTTATCAGCGCTTTTAAGTCAAGCCATCAACATAAGAGTTCTTTAAAACTAATAGGAGTAACAGAGAAAATAGAACGCCTATTCCAAATTACTGGTCTTTCGGAAATTATCGACATTGACACTAAGCCTAGAGGTGAATAATTATGAAAGAACCGATTGAATACATAGAAATGAGAGTGCCTGCAAAGCCTGAATATGTTGGTGTTATTCGCCTAACTGCATCGGGAATAGCTAATCGAATGGGTTTCTCATTTGAAGACATAGATGATATTAAGGTTGCTATTTCTGAAGCGACTACAAATGCCGTTGACCATGCCTATCAAGAGGATGAAAATGGAAAGATATCATTAAGATTCGGTATTTATGAAGACCGTTTAGAAGTTATTGTAGCGGATAATGGAAAAAGCTTTAATTTTAAAGAAAGTACCTATAAAACTGAGCCTTATAATAAGTCATCATCAATTGAGGAAATGAGGGAAGGTGGATTAGGGCTTTTTTTAATGGAAGCATTGATGGATGATGTTTCAATTAATAACGAATCAGGTGGTGTTGTAATTGTTATGACAAAACACCTAACTAGAGATGAGGTGGGGCATAGTGGCGACACGTTCTCAACCTCTGAAACAAAATAGTGAAGTTTATGAATGGATTAAGGCTTATCAAGAGGGTACAGATCCAAATGTGCAAATAAAAATAGTAGAGCAATATAAAAATTTAGTGGAGTCACTTGCCCGTAAGTTTTCAAGGGGAAGAGGACTACATGAGGATTTAGTTCAAGTAGGAATGAGCGGATTATTAGCAGCCATTCGCAGGTATGACCCGGCCTATGGAAAAAGCTTTGAATCTTTCACTATTCCACCCATTGTAGGTGAGATAAAAAGATTAATTCGTGACAAAGCTTGAAGTGTTCACGTACCGAGACGCATAAAAGAACTAGGACCTAGAATTAAAAAAGCGGTAGATGTTTTAACAAACGAGAACCAACGGTCACCTAAAGTAGCAGAAATTGCAGAATTTCTTGAAGTATCAGAAGAAGAAGTGCTTGAAACAATGGAAATAAGCGGAAGCTATCACGCGCTTTCTATAGATTCTCAAATAGATACGGATACTGAAGGTAGCCAAGTTACGATTCTGGATATGATTCCAAGTCGAGAGGACGGTTATGCTGAAATTGACCGTACAATGCTGATTGAAAAAGCATTTGTTGTACTGAATGAGCGTGAAAGGGAAATATTAAATTATACTTTTTACCAAAATATGAGCCAAAAAGAAGCAGGAGACAAAGTTGGAATTTCCCAAATGCATGTATCCCGTATTCAAAGGCGTGCTTTGAAAAAGTTAAAGGAAGCGCTCCAGGTAGATGCACATTAATTCATTTGGTGAAAGTATATAGATCGAGATAGGTGGCGGACGAATGAGTAATCGAAACGAAACAATCATAAAGAACATTGCAAAAGAATTAAACATACAATCTAAGCAAGTACATAATGTTATAACGTTAATTGAAGAAGGGAATACGGTCCCGTTCATTGCTCGTTATCGAAAAGAAAGAACGAACGGGTTGGATGAAGTTCAAATCCGTTCAATCACGGAAAAATGGGAATATGCACAAAATCTAGAAAAAAGAAAAGAAGAGGTTATCCGCTTAATTGAAGAGCAGGGAAAATTAACAGAAGAGCTGAAGAAAAATATCGAGAAGGCGGACAAGCTTCAGCAGGTTGAAGATTTATATTTACCTTATAAGAAAAAACGTCGTACAAAAGCTACAATTGCTAAGGAAAAAGGGTTGGAACCTTTGGC
>JAENZK010000015.1 GCA_016841285.1 Guptibacillus hwajinpoensis
CCTTTATTTGGTCTAGGTACCCAACATCAATTAATTGTTTAAGGTAGGCTGTACTAGTGTTCGAACCAGATGCTTTTGAAGTTGTAATATTTTCAGCAGCTAAGTATGTTTTTGCAGCATTTGCTATTTGCTGTGCATTAGCTATATGCGCATCTTTCTTTGTATTATCAATAAGTCCACCTATACTAGGTACCGCAATGGCTGCGATAATACCTAAAATTACAACTACTGCCAGCAGCTCAATTAGTGTCAAACCTCTTTCGTTCTTTAAAAAACGTTTTAACATCATTTTCTCCCCCTCAAGCTTTCTTTTATATATATTTAATTACCTACCTGATTAAAGATTTCAAACATCGGTACCATGATTGATAGCACAATTGTTCCAACGATCGCTGCTAGGAAAACAATCATTAATGGTTCGATTAATGATTTTATCTGATCTGTTGCGGTGCTTACTTCCATTTCATAAAAGTCAGCAACTTTGGCCAGCATCGCATCTAGGGAACCGGTTTGTTCACCAATAGCGATCATTTGTGTGACAAGGGGTGGGAAAATCCAATGCTTTTTCATTGGTTCTGTTAGTGAAATTCCTCGTTCCAATGAACTCCTAGATTCCCGTAAGACACGGGCAGCTACTTCATTTTCAACTACCTTTTCAACGATTGAAATTGCTTGAAGAATTGGAACTGAGCTTGCAAATAAAGAACTCAAAGTTCTCGTTAATCTAGCAAGCATCGCTTTTCTCATTAATCCCCCGAATATCGGGATTTTTAAGATTGCATAATCAAAATAGTATTTTGTTAGTTTGCTTTTCTTTAAGAAAAGGAACAAACTTACTAAAGCAATCCCAATTATGATGAGCATCCACCATTTGGCTTGCATCCAATCACTTACACCGAGTACAAACTGAGTGATCGCAGGTAGCTCTCCTCCAAAGTCAGCAAACATCGCCGCAAATGTAGGTACGACATTCGTAAGTAGATAGATAACCACCACTAAAGCAATAATCGCTACGACAATTGGATAAGACATAGCTGATTGAATCTTTTTTCTTGTTTCATGTTGCTTCTCAAAATGATTACCTAAACGCTCTAATGCTTCGTCAAGAGCACCACTTACTTCACCAGCTCTGACCAAATTAATAAACATCGGAGGAAAGATGCGCTTATGTTTAGCCGCACACTCTGAAAGTGGTGTGCCCTGATTTAAATCCTCCAGCACATTTACTAATGCTTTTTTTAATGCCTTGCTTTCTGTTTGTTGACTTAGGATTCTCGTTGAATCAACAATGGTTACTCCGGCTTTCAGCAATGTTGAAAATTGACGTAAATAGATGACGAAGTCTTTTAATTTAACTGGATTTCCAATGTAAATTTCTTTATTTAAAGCTGTTTCAGGAACTTCTTCGAGTTGTAAAACTCGTAAGCTTCGTTCTCTTAACTTTGTTGAAGCTTCTTTTTTTGTAGTCGCCTTAATTGCTCCAGATCGCTTCTTTCCAGTTTTATCACGTGCTGTGTAGTTAAATTGTGCCATTGCCTCAGTCCTCTTAACTGAATCCTTCTATTTTGTATTGTATTACATTTGCCTTAGTTACAACAGACTATTTTATTACAATTTTGTGTAAAAAGTTGACTATCTTGACAAATTTCTACATGTTGTCAGTTTGCTCTCTTAAATATGGTTCTGCCACTTCTTTTGATAAAACTCCTGAAGTTACTAATTGCTTGATTTCCATGTCTAATGTATGCATTCCAAGGCTACGGCTTGTCTGCATTATGCTTGATATTTGATGAATCTTTTCGTTCCGAATTAAATTTGCGACTGCAGAATTATTAATTAATATTTCTGTAGCAGCACACCTGCCGCTACGATCAGCTCGTGGAAATAATCTTTGGGAAATAATTGCAACTAAGACAGAAGCCAGCTGAATCCGAACCTGTGGCTGCTGACTAGGCGGAAAGACGTCAATAATTCTATCAATCGTCGATGGAGCACTCGATGTATGCAGTGTTCCAAACACTAGGTGCCCTGTCTCCGCAGCTGTAATCGCAGTCGAAATCGTTTCTAAATCACGCATTTCACCGACAAGAATGACGTCTGGATCCTGACGGAGGGAGGCTCTCAACCCGTTTGCGAAAGTTTGCGTATCAAAACCAACTTCACGCTGATCAATTATACATAGATTATGCTTGTGTAGATATTCGATCGGATCTTCCAGTGTTATGATATGTTTTTTCATCGTACGATTCATATAATCAATCATGGAAGCTAGAGTTGTAGACTTTCCGCTTCCGGTTGGACCGGTAACAAGAACAAGTCCCTGTGGTTTTGCTGTAATTTTCTTCAAAACTTCTGGAAGCTGCAGTTCTTCTATCGTTGGAATCCTTGTAGGCACAATCCGAATGGCCATACATACGCACGAGCGCTGTTGGTAAATATTGATACGAAAGCGCGATAATTGCTGAATTCCGTAGGAAAAGTCAATCTCACCTTTTTCTTTAAATACTTCCCACATTTTTTCTGAAACGATAGCTTGACCCATCTTTTCAGTATCATCCGGTTTCAATGGTTCTTTACCGTACCGTTTTAGATCCCCATTGATTCGCATAATTGGAGGAACTCCGACAGTTAAATGCATATCAGATGCCTTTAATTCAAAGGCTGCCCGCATTAATGCTTCTATTCTTTCTTTCAACACCGGTCACCTACTCACTAATCGCAATCTTTAATATTTCTTCGGTTGTTGTTAAACCTTGCTTGACTTTTAACAGGCCATCATCAAGTAAAAAAATCATTTTATTACGAATCGCCTGTTCCCGAATTTTAGATGAAGGTTCATGATTCATAATTAATCGGCGGGTATGTTCATCAATGGTCAGTAGTTCATGAACAGCCAGCCGGCCTTTATAGCCAGTCATGTTACATCTTCCGCAACCCTTGCCTTTGTAAACTTTATCAATTTTTATACCACGTCTCTGAAAAATGTCTATTTCGCTCTTCGTTGGCGGTAGTTCTACCATACAGTCTCTACAAATACGACGAACCAATCGTTGAGATACAACTCCTGCCAGTGAGGAAGCAACTAAAAATGGTTCAACACCCATATCTATTAATCTAGTAATTGTCAAAATGGCATCATTAGTGTGTAGAGTACTTAACACAAGGTGTCCAGTAAGCGAAGCACGAATAGCAATTTCAGCTGTTTCCTGGTCACGAATTTCCCCAACCATTACAATATTCGGGTCTTGACGTAGAATAGCGCGCAGGCCTTTTGCGAACGTCATGCCGACATTTGAATTTACTTGTACCTGATTAATGCCTGCCAGTTGATATTCAACAGGGTCTTCTACTGTAATTATATTGGTATCTTCACGGTTTAAACGATTCAGCGCCGCATATAGTGTAGTCGATTTCCCTGAGCCGGTTGGTCCAGTAATTAGAACTATGCCATTTGGCCTTTCAATTAATTCAAGGAAGCGCTGAAAATTCAATTTATTAAAACCTAGCTTATTAATATCTGCTAACGCACTTCCAAGATCTAGAATACGCATTACGATTTTTTCACCATAAATTGTAGGAAGAGTCGATATACGCAAATCTACAGGATGAAAATCAATAGTCTTTTTAATCCTTCCGTCCTGTGGAATTCTCGTTTCAGTAATATCGAGCTTTGACATAATCTTTATTCTAGCAGTCAAGACATTTTGCATGCTCTTAGCTAATGTCCGTTCAGTTTTAAGGACACCATCGACCCGGTAGCGAATGACGACCTTGTCTTCCTGAGGATCGATATGAATATCACTCGCATGCTGTTGAACAGCCATTGTTAATAGTTGATTAACCAATTTAACAATTGGGGCATCTTCATCTGTTAATTGGTCGACATCTTCTTCCCTTTTCGTACTGCTAGTGTCAGTAATATCATCAAAATTAATAGAATCCTCTGACTCGTAATAACGGTTAATCGCACGTACTATATCTTCTTTTGTTGCGATAACAGTCTCAATTTGAAAGCCTGTTGTTAAACGAAGATCATCGACTGCAAAGTAATCCATCGGGTCGCTCATCGCAACATAAAGTTTGTCACTATCCCTTTTTAATGGGATAAGTGAATTTCTTTTAGCAAATTCCTTTGGAATAAGATTCATTAAATTTGCATCAATTGGATATTGGTATAAGCTAACATGAGGAATACCCAATTGAAACTCAAGAACCTCTATTAGCTGCTGTTCGGTGATAAACCCTTTTTGAAGTAGGGCATCTCCTAGTTTTTGCCCTTCTCCCTTTTCTCTTAAGGCCTGTTCGAGCTGTTCATGCGTTATTAACCCACTATCGACTAACAAATCACCTAGTCTTTTTCGTTTTTGTTTTGCATTCATCTTACACACCTACTTTTAAATAGGACTTGTATTTACATTTCTTCTTCATTTAAATTCTCATGGACTGCTTATGGCTCAACATTATCGGTCGATTCATCTTGAGTATTATCTTGATTATTTACATCAGGATTATTTAAATTTCCATCACCGTTCCCAGTGTTAGCTTGTTCATTGGTTTGTGGAACGGTAAGACCTGTTACCTCCACTCTGTGAACTGGTGGGTAAAAGTCTTCTGAAATAGGCACCGATTCCACAACTACATTATTTTTATCTTTCGTATCACGGTAAACTTTTGCTAAGTAGCCGTACTCCCCTTGCTCGATTGTCTTCGTTTCATTCGGACGAAGCAAAGCAGAAAACTGTAGAATGGTTTTAGGTGCAAATTTTTCCACTTCTGTACGTATTTCATAATTATAAGGGAAGGGTACACCCATTAATTTGACCTGTAATTCATTTTCTTTTAAAACTAATGAAATTGTATAAGGGAATGGATTAGGATTATTAAAGATTAGGTCCATCTTATTAGACACTTTTGCTTCATATCCAATTTCACTATAGGATGGTATTTTGTTACTAATATTTCTTTCTACTATTAAAAAATTCGTAGGAAGAATCGCTTGATAAACAGCTGTTGCAAGAATATTGGCCGCACTACTATTTCCTTGATTCATACTTTTTGGATTGATCGCATTTACTAATGAAAAGGTCTGATACGGTTCTACCACGAATTGATTATTTAATTTTGAAATCAAATTTTTCAAATTAGTGGCTTGATCCTTTACACCACTAATAGTCGCGGTTGATAATTCCTTACTTGCACCTTTTCCTTCTGTCTTAAAATATTCAATAAGATGGAAGTTCACTGCATTTGTCTGCAATGATTTAACAAAATTTAAAAGATCAGCAGAGAGCTTTTCTATATTCATATTTTTATAGATTTCTTCACCTACAAATACACGAATAGCCTCTTCAAGAAGAGGCTCATCTATTGAAACAATAAGCTCGGCTTGCTGTCCATCAACAATTTGTTTTAGACTTGTTTGATAATCAATTTGAAAAATACTAACAGATAATTGCTTTGTTTTATTTTCATATTGAAGAATATAGGAGCCTTTTTCGTTCCATTCATTTATTTTATTTAATAAAGCTTGCTCTGCTTGTTCATGGGTCATACCTGCCAATGAAACTTGGCCAATAGCTGTACCATTTGCGTATATATTGTTTTCATTTTTAAAAACAGTATGATATCCAAATGAACTTAATTGAGAGAATCCAAGAATAAAGGCAGTACATGAAATTATTAACACAAATAGTTTTGGATTTAACCATTTGCTCACTACTTATACCACCCTCCTATTCAACATCAACGTTCATTGATAATTCAACAAATACACTTGGGCCTTGTTCCTGAACTTTTTCAATTTCATCTTTCCCTAAAACAGTTCCTTTAGTTAGAAGAACATTTCCTTCATTGTCTAAGATGTCTTTTTTAACTACTTTTCCATTTAGAATTTGAAATTGTTGATCTTTGAAAACAGCAACTTCATCTATTGAATTATTTTCAGTTAAAAGTTCTTCCACAAGTTCAGTTCCATTTTTAGGACTATCATTTTCAAATAATTCTTCAGCAAATTCTTCTCCATGAGATGTATTCTTATCTTGGATCAATTGCTCTGGAGTATCTAAAAAGTAGTCTGAAGCATTTTCTTTTACAATAATAATATCTTTACCGTAAGTGATAACACTATTGGCTGCCAGTGTTACTTCACGGCCAGAAATGTTAATGGCTGTACCAAGAATGGTTCCGTTATCTTCGTCGATATAATATTCCTGGATGTCTCCAATCATTTCACCTTTACGTGTCATAACTTTCGAACCAATGATTTTAATCTTTTTATTTACTAGTTGATTTGCAATAGGAATTTCGTTTAAATCAATAATGGCATTTTCCGTTTCAATCGTTGCTGCATATTCACCGATACCTACCACTTTTTTATAAGGAATCGCCTTTACACTAACTTGCCATTCTTCCTTTTCTATTGTTAAAAAGTCGATAGAGCCTTTATCTGGATTTATAACTAATGACTTTACATTTCCAACTTCTGAACCATCCGCAATACTAATGATTGGCAACCCAAGAATTTGACTACTTTTTTTCACATTCATCACCATACCCGTTCTCTTTATTTTTCTGTAGGAATTCTCTCAAATTAGATCTTTTTCTTCTCCATTTCATGTTTGATGTATCAGTTATTATTGTATTTTTCTTTTAAGTATTCCAATTGTAATTTTATCACTGGATACTGATCGAATTTATTATAAAGTTCATTAATTAATACAGTTAATTTTTCAAATTGACCTTTTGCAATGTAATGCTCAATTAACATATAAGCAAATGTGTAATATTCAAGAGCAGGCAATGAAGGCTGCATGTAGGCCTGAACTAGGTTCTCATACTCTTCGTCTGATACTCTTGATTTACTATAGTTAATTTGCGAAACCATCGTTTGTAGCATTTGTCGCTGAATTTCAGACCTCTCAGGTGAAACTTCTTCTTCCTTTTGATCTAGTACATACTCCTCAACTATTGTATCGCCTTTTTGTATTTCTTCACTAGTAGTAATGTCTTCTAAATCATCCATTATTTTGAGATCTTCTTCAACTACTAGTTCGTTTTCCTCAGGAAGCACTTCCTCAACAAAGTGGTCAGATTGGTCTGGCTTTTCAAGTTCCCCTAAAGTTATTTCTTCTAGTTCAGCCAGGTTACTTTCGAATGTTTCAACTGGTTCCTCTTCGTTTACTTGCTCGATTGGCTCAATCTCATTTAATTCTTCTAAAACGGATTCAGTGGCATCTTCTGCTTGATCTTCTACCAGATCCAATTCCTCGATTTCATCCAGGTCATCTGACGCATCTTTAATGGAATCTACTGGATAGTCATCATCCAGTTGTTCGATTGGCTCGATATCTTCCAAATCCTCTACCTTGCTTTCAATAGAGTCTTCAGGTTTATTTTCATCTACTTGTCCTATTGGTTCAATATCATCTAATTCCTCTAATAGACTCTCGATTGATTCCTCAGGAGCTTCCTTAACTACATCCGTCGGTTCTATTTCCTCAATTTCCTCTAATACACTTACATCCGTATCTTCGAATTCTGGTTGAGTTTCCTCTACTTGATCAAGAGGCTCTATTTCCTCAAGTTCCTCTAACATGCTTTCAACTGATTCAACTGTTTGAGTTGTTTCCACTTGTTGGATTGGAATAATCTCATCAAGTTGATCCACTATGTCCTCAACAGATTCAATAGAATGTTCTTCCTCTACTTCATCATTCAACTCGATATCGTCAAGTCCTTCTTTTTCATTGGCACCTTCTAATTCGTCTAGCTGTTCAAATAATTGAGAACGCTCAAGCAACAACTCATCATACGGATTATTTTCTTCATTATAGTTGCCATCGGAAGTATGATCTTCAAGCAACTTTTCAAAATCAATCTCTGATTTAGCATCTATTGATTTCGCTAACTGTACAGGATCTTCATCCGGAGTATCCTCGACTTCAGCCTCTTGATTTTGAGTGAAATCTTCAATATCAGACTCTGAATCCAACGATGTATTTACAGGTTCTATTACATCGATTTCATCCTCTGTATTTTCCTTATTAATGAAGGAGTCTTCAACAGGCTCAATATAATCTTCATTATTAATATTGGAATCATTTTTATGTATATTATCTAAACTGGCATCTTGAATCCCTTCAACATGCTCAATTTTTGACTTATTCATCTCAGTTAGCAAGCGGTCAATAGCTTCTTGACCGAGATCATAGTCCCCATCACTTTCGCTATCTATATCACTATCTAACCTAGCAGGCTCTTCCTTCTTTATAAATAAGTCTAAGTTTTCCTCACTTTCATCTAATAGAGTACTCCGCCCGCCCTTAGAATCAGTTAATCTAGGCCTAATTCTCGTTTCGACAATATAGGTAACAACTACAGCAAGTAACACTAATATCAGTAACGTTTTCCATATACCTAAAAATTGATTTAAAAACAATCCAATTTCCGCTAATAGGAATGATACGATCGCAATTAATACCTTTTCCTTTAAACTTACCCCTATAGGAATAAAATATAAAATAGGTAACAAAATTAATATGAAAATTATTCCAAAAACATATACCTCCACAAGCCTCACCTACTTTTCCACGAAACATAAGCTATTTTTTCCTCTTTTGTCACCTTTAGTCAGAAAAAGGAGAATTTTAGCTTCTAAAATATTGTATAATAAATAAAAGTAATTTAAAAGGAAAAATAAAGTGGTGTGGAAACATGCAGGATAGAAAAAGTTATTCTTCTGAAAGAAGGTATTAAATGAAAGCATTTTTCAAATGTAAAATGGGATACACACTTGTTGAGGTTCTTGTTTCATTAACTATTTTATCGTTAATTGCTATTCCAATGTTTTCCTTCTTCATACAAGCCTATGATTACACCACAAGAAATCAAAATAACACTGTTAGTGTAAATGTTGGTAGGGGTGTTATTGAATTTATGTCTAAACAAAATTTTCAGGAAATGAAAAATTTATTATATGCTGAAGGTGCTGAAAAAGATTTATTCATAGGGACAACTGTAGATAGCTATAAATTCTCTGAAACATCCATTCCGGACAATGAAAAAATAGAGATTAATAGCAATAGATATGCCGTTAAGGTAACTATGAAAAAAAATGCAGAATCATATCTAGATAATTATACACTCCCAATCACAGTAACAATATCGTGGGGACATAGTTCCGGAAATGAAATTACTACTACGCTTGAAGGAGCTATTGTTAATGAAACAATTCGTTAAAATTGTAACTCAAAAAAACGGTTTTACACTAATTGAATTATTAACCGCTCTAGTTATCTCCTCATTTATATTAGTGATAGCCTCCACAGTTTTAATTTCAGGAATCCAACTTTACAAAAAAATTGGAATTGAAGTTCAATTAAGAGACGAAGCTGATTA
This sequence comes from Guptibacillus hwajinpoensis, assembly GCA_016841285.1. Classification (GTDB taxonomy): domain Bacteria; phylum Bacillota; class Bacilli; order Bacillales; family Bacillaceae_J; genus Schinkia. Next base: position 9,397 of record JAENZK010000015.1, read on the forward strand.
TGCAGTAACAAGGATTATGCAAGAACTATATAGTAACTCAATAGATGATATTAAACTTAATTGTGGTAATGTAGACCAATGCTTAAAGTTAATTGATGATACTAGTGTAAATGTTAGTGCAGAAATAAAAAATGATAGGGAAGTAAGTATTATCAATAAAGATGGGATAAATTCTAGTAGTAAAGAAATTATTATAGAATTTAAGAATGATAATAATCTTTATATAGATACTGAACAAATTAATTCGTCAAAAATTAGCTTTGGTGGTTCAAAAATTACTGCAAAGTGTAATAATAAAACTTCGATTGTAAAGAGCACTGATGGGTCAGGAACTGCTACCATACAAACCAGGTGTGATAATGCAATAATAACAATAGAATTAACTGTTAAACATAGCCAGTACGATGCATCAAACCCTTTATATGATCAAGTATTATATCTAACAAGTAAATTTGGTTTCTAAATTGAGGTGGAGAAGATGAATAACGAAAGAGGCTCAAGTTTAATAACAGTCCTATTAATTGTGGTCATATTTATGACATTAGGTTTATCCATCATAACTGTTAGTCTACAGGGGAGTAGATTAACACAAATCCGTGTTCAAGATGTCGGTACTACAACGAAACATGAAAAAATCATGGCGGAGATTATTGCAACTATTCATAACAATATTAAAAGTAATACGTTTTTAGGTACTGGTATTAGCTTAGAAGACTACGAAACGCCAATTGAATTATCTGATAAAACTGGAATTATATACAGTGATGCACTCCAAACAATGTTAGAAAACATATTAGGTGACTTCATTACTAAATATGGTTTAGGACCCGATACCAAACCAGTTAATGTAACAAGTGAATACATTGTAAACAACTATGAATTAGAAAAAGGTAAATATTTTACTAGGGTATATGAAATACAAATTGATGTTGAGGAGATTAATGAAGCGGGATTACCTACTGTTTCAAAATTACTAACGCAAAGAATTATTTTTTCCCCTACACCCAGCTTTTTTCAATATGCCCTTGGTGCATATGGAAAAGAAACGGGGACAGATAACTCTATTTCAGAGGATGCGCTTATTATTAATGGTTCACCAGACGTAATCGGGGACATTTTTTCGCCATCACTAAAATTATCAAAACAAGCACAATATTGGATCAAAAATTCTTCTGGTGTACTAATAAATACAACTAGTTCAGATTTTGTTGGCCCAGCAATTTTTGGCAACCTATTTGTTAATTCTATCAACTCAACAGAATTAATTGATTACATAAAAACACCTGACCAATCTAACCATGATTTCTTCAAAGGAGTCTTTTCTGAAAGTTACACGGGTGTCCCCTTAATTAGCCCTACTGGAAATAATTTTGTTGATATGGATTTTAATAAAACGTATGAAAAGAAAAAAGAACAGACAGATACAAACGACGAGAGTAAATTATTATTAGATTGTAATAATCATTCACAATTATTTATCCTGTTAGGCAAAGTGGGTTACCTAGGTTCAGAACGAAATAACCATATCCCTCCTCCGGAAGTTGATATGGCTGGAAATCCAATAGGAGATTACAAAAATTATATGGATGATATTTCCTTATTAAATGGACTTCAAAGCAAACCTTATTTTGAATGTGGACCGGGACGACCTAATTTTTACTTTCTTGAATCTGATTGGAGTTCAGATGCTTTAAATCCACCAGACAGTACACTTTCATCTGCCGCAGATAAGGTCATTTATTTTGCTGATGTAATAACAGATTCAAGCGGGACAAATGTCTTTATAAATGATGGTACAGGAGGTTCCGATTTTCCTCAGTTAACAATTGAAAAAGATGTAGATGTAGGGGATAACGGTTGGCTTGTGGTTAATGGAGACTTGTTTATCAAAGCGAGTACTTCACGCCCAAAGATAAACGGCAATATCTTAGTGGAAGGTGACTTAACAATTGAAGGAACCGAACCTAATTCATCTGTTTTGTTTAATTCAACCGTTTATGTAAAAGGCAAGAGCACTATATACAATACAAACGTTGAAGGTATTTGTCCAACATCTAATTGTCAAGGAACAAACCAAAAATTTTTAAAACAGCTGATTTTAATCTCTAAAGGAGATATTAATATCTCAAGGGTAAATGAATTTAAGGATACTCCAAAATTTACAAGTTTATTAAGTAAAATTGAGTCTCCACCTAATTTAAAGGCATATTTCTATACAGATTCAAATGCTGTGCTATATGGTGTTGGGTCACTTTTCGAAATTGAAGGCGGAGTTTTCGCTAGAAGACAGTTAATTGTAAATGCAATCCGTGATGATACAATCTCCTTTAGTGAGGCGAAACTTAAAGCACCTGGCGGGACTACCTATAAGTCCCCTGAAAGCGAAGATAGAAACTCCAGGTTTTATGTGGAATATGATCCAAATGTTCTATATTCAAGACTCAACTCACTTCCACGGGTGAATAGATTAAATATGATCCTTGATGATTTGATAATAAAATAGAATTAACGCAAAAACACCTTGCTTCAAACAAGCAAGGTGTTTTTGCATATTTTACCACTTTTCTTTATCATCGTCTGGTGTTGGATTTGAATTTGAATTTTGCTTTACTTCAACAATTGTTGTTGCTTTTATATTAGGTTTATCTTTTACAGACACAGTAACTATGACAAATCCTTTTTTAACTCCAGTTACTACCCCGTTTGAATTAATCGTTCCGAAATTAGTATTATTTACTTGCCATTCTAGATTAGGTAATAGCGTACCTTCTGGAAGTGCTTTTACTTCATTCGTCAAAGATAATGTCTTATCAACTTGGACAGAGTAGTTAGAAGCCTTAAATGCAATTCCTTTTAATTGATCTTCCACATTCACAGTAATATATTCACTAAAATCTCCATCTTCAGTCGTTACAGTTATTTCAGTATTTCCTGTACCCACTGCTTTAACCTTACCATTTACTACGGTCGCTACTGATGGATCAGCTGTAGTCCAAGTTACATTTTTATTCGATGCATTTGCTGGTTCCACAGTTGCAGTTACTTGTTTTTCCTCTCCAACAAGCATATTTAATTCAGTTGGATTAACCGATATTCCTGTAACAGGTGTAAAAACTTCGACATTTAATATACCTGTTTTCACATTTCCAAATGCATCTTTTACTGTAACAGTGACAGTTGTTTTACCATTTGTTTTTGCATAAATACTTTCTAATTCATTACCGTAGCTGTCACGATTAAAATCAACTATACTCGGATTGGCAACACTCCAATCAATAATTTGATAATAGGCTTTTTTAGGTTCTACAGTTAATAAAGGCTTCAGAGCTAATGATTCACCGCCAATAAACATCAATTGGTCAGGGCCTAATGAAACGGAGTCAAACTTATAGGCTGCGTCAATGACCAATGGATTAAATTTAATAGTTGTATCATTAGTACTATCAAAATCTTTAAATGAAAGTTTTGCATCATCTAGATCATGCTTGACTAAAACGTCCTGTTCATTCGCCTTCGGAGAAACTTTTATGCTAAATTTTGTTTCGGCAGTCTGTGGTTTATAAATTGTACCTGATTTTTTATAAACGATATCCTGTAATGTTCCTTGAACTAATGTTTTACCATCAGGATTAGTTTTTGATGTAAATCCTGTAGGAATTTGTTTAACTTCGATATTTGCCGGAAATAATTCCTCAAATTTTACGTTCGTTATTTTGATTTCATCAGATAACTGTGAACTATAAAGATTAATATCCTTAGAATTAATCTTATACTGTAATTCAACATTTGCCCCAAATTCAACTAAGTTACTACCAATGATTTCTCTTGATGGAACCGCTACATCTTTTATCTTTTTCACTTCAACACTAAATTCTTTTTTCGCTGTTGCACCCTTTTTATCTTTTACTTCAATTTCAATATTTACAAATCCGCCATTTTCTTGTAGACCGTGCGGAATCTCTTTTAATATACTTTCTCCACTATATACGGCACCATTACTTTCAAGTGCAATCTCTTTACCGTCAACCTTTACTTTCGCAGTTAGCAAACGATCATTTAAATCTAAATCCTCAACTTTGAAGTTAAGCAAAATATTTTGATTACTCGGTACTTGATCGTTTTCTTTCGGTGTTATCACTGTGATAACTGGTGCGTGGTTAGATCCTAAGAAAGCACGGTACATAGTATTTACAAAAAGTTTTTGTTCTTCATCAGGAAATTGAGTGTTTGTATGACCAGTACCAGAGTAGGTTACATTTCCTTTTGAATACGTGTAATAATGGTTCCAGCTGTCATCAACATCACGTTTATAATTTGAACTGTCGTTATCCTGACTCTTAATGTTATACCAAGGAATAACATTCGGATCTTCAAGGTTAAGTGTATAGTACTGGTTATGTGTTGTCGCAATTTGTATATTATCGTCTAATATAAATGGATATTGAGTAATTAGTCCATCATTCACCTTTTTAGTTTGGGTTGATGGATTAGGGGCACCATGTCCTAAGTTTGTCCTTGGTGCAATTTGTCCAGTTATATCCATAAAATTATTAACCCAATTATTATTTGTTTCAAAAACTGTATCATGGGTAAACATTACACTTTGGCCGCTATCGACAAAGTCAACAACAGCTTGGGCAGCTTCATTTGAAATTGCTGCATTATTATAACTATCGGCAAACCCAAATATTAGCATATCATAATTTCCATTAATACTTTCATAAGAATACTTTTTCTTATTTGCACCCTGGTCATTTAAATCTTTAATTTTTTTATTAAAGGTGCTCATTTCAGTATTATCAATTTCTATTAAATATTCACCGTTTTCACTTAAATAGGATTGTGTCATTACTTTGTTACTATTTGAGTCATTTAATCTACTAGTTGTTCCAGACTTTGTTACTTGTAATACTTTAATATGTGCTACTTGATCTTTAAAACGAATGGTTCCTTTCTCATAATCTTTTAGACTATTGGCATTATCAACAATCTCTAGTTTCCAGTTTCTAATGCCTGAAACTCCACTTGGAAGTGCATAACTTAAATTACCTGTAGCAGCAGCTAAATTAACGGTTTTTACAATTTCTGAACTGTCATAGCGATCATTAAAATCAGAATCAATATATAAGTTTGCTTTTAACTGAGGAGTAAAGTTTTCGACATTAAAAGCAAAAGCTATTTCTTCTCCCTTTCCATATGCTTTGGAGGAATTTGTTAAATAGTCAGTTGGCTTTGTTGTTAAATTAAGGATAGGTCTCTTTACATAGTTCGAGCTACTAAAAAACGCATTAATTGAACTCTTTAGATCAGTTAAATTATTATATAGTAAAACGTTTGGTTTATTTTGTGTTAAATAAGATTTAAATTTATTATTAAGTTTACTATTTGTAGTGTACTTTGTAATACTTCCTTTGTGTAAAATAACTGCTTGTCCTTTATCTATAAAACTTTTAATGATTTGATCTGCCTTTAAATTAGTAATGTCATTTTGAATATTAGTTGTATTATGTGCTTTTTTCTGAGCGTCTGAACCACCTGAGTATGGTATTCCACTTATTCCAGCTGGATTGTAGTCACCATCCGAAATCATAATCACATCATATTTTCCATCCAACTCTTCATTTGTCGCTACAAATTCTTTCATTCTCATTGTCGTGATATTAAATTCTTGATTTGCATTTGGAAATTGTACTAATTGTGAAGTATCATTTGCTATTATTTCAAGGACATCTAATTTTGGTAGCTTTAGTAATGGATTTGAGTCACCTCTAACGTAAAGTTTATATGAACCTAAATTATCAATATTATTGAGATTAAATTGATTAGAACTACCTTGCCTACCAAGAGCATAGTTCGTACAGTTAGAATTATTAAAAACTAAATAAAGCTCACCATCAAATGTATCTGTTACTGCAAAATGCCCTTGAAGTTTATTTTTATTTATTTTCGGCTTTGCAACTGCAATATACAAAGGATTTTTAACGCTGGACACACTGTCATAGACTTCTATAAAATTGGATTGTATTTCCTGACAAGTCAATGTATTTGTGTTGCCCTCGTTTGGATTATTTTCTGCCGCGAAAGTCCCCATCGGTTGAATCATTAAACCAATAATTAAGCTAAAAAATGTCATCACCGAAATGAACTTACTTAAAACTTTTTTCCTTTTTCTCATCTCTCACCATTCCCTTCTTGATATGTAAATTTAATTCCTAAACTATGATATTTTTACTATCTTTTTCCTATATTATATCTGAGTTTTCTTAGGAAAAATACACCAATAGTGCTGCTTTTAGTTAAATTTATGTTACAAAGGAACTAGTTGGGAATACTATCACCATAACATTTCTTGTTAGAGGTGATTCGATGTATTCGCACCTAAACTGTCGAAGCTGGAATAAAGGTTTTACGCTTGTCGAAATCCTTGTAACACTCGTAATTTTATCAATCATCCTACTTTCATTTATGAGCTTTTTTAGCCAATCTTCTCTATTTACTCAAAAAAATAATGAAAAATTAACGGCGATCAATTTGGCACAAGAAACGATTGTTTCTATCAAGAATCAGCCAGTTCTTTTTCAAAAAGCCGTTAACTACAGGACAGGCTTTTCTGACCCCGAGAAAACAGTCTTAAATGTAAATTCACTAGGAATATTTAATCAACAACCCAATTTCAGACTGGGTCTTGATATAGCGAAGGATGATACCTACAACCTATATAAAATACATGTGCAAATCTATGACTTAAAAAACGATCTACTGGCGGAAACGTACCATTATTTGAAAGGACCTTCCTTATAATGAGAAAGCGATTTGGGGAATTTATGAAAAACAAAAGTGGGCTTACGTTGATTGAGCTATTAGCTGCCTTGGCCATTGGGACTATTGTGATTGGTTTAGCTTTTTCAGTTCTTCATTCTAGTATGAAAACTTATCAAAAAACAGAAAGTCAGCAACTGCTTCAGCAGGAAGCCAATTTAATGATGACACAGTTGAGGAATATTCATCAGAATAATTCATCCTATTCCATTGAATTTGACTCAGTAGAAAATATTTATTTAATAACTTTGTCAGATGGAAGCAAACAAAGTTTTAGCCAAAGTAAATATAAAACTGAGATTTCAATAAATGGGCAACCAGTATCTACTGCCAAAATTGTGACAATTGGATCAAACATGAAGCAGTACAAAATAGTTATCAAAATTACGGACCCTCGTACAAATAACAAGTTCACTATTAAAACAGGAATTAGTAGGTTATAGGTAGGTGATCAAGTGCATTCTATAAATAATCGGGGCTCAGCTCTATTAACAACTTTACTTATCATCACCTTAATTTTCATTTTTTCGGGAGTACTTATTTCTACAGCTCTGAATAGCGCCAAACAAACACAAATCTCTGAAAAACAAATCCAAGCTACTAATTTAGCAGAAATGGCAGTTATGTATTTTCAAGAATATGCTTCGTCTCAAATTGACGTTGCAGAAAATCAGGTGAAGGCTTATCAAATTACAAATCCAAAAGCGACAAGTGAAGAGATCATTCAGTTATTTTGTACAAAGCTTCAGCTATGGAATCTCGGAAATATCCCTATCACCACTGATCCTTCCTTCTTAGCGAATATTTCAAATGTCACTGTTAACAATAGTGACTGTAACAAAATAGTAGTCCGATTTGTAAGTGAAGGAATTTTTAATAGCTATTCAAAAAAGATTGAGGGAAGCTTCATTATACAAAATAACTCGATTACAACTGGCAAATCCGGGATTAGTACAGCCTTCCCGAAAATTCCTTCTGACTTTAATACAACATGTAGCTCATTGGATAATTGTTTTGGTACTAACAATGTTGTGATTACTGGAAATACTTCAATTGATAAAAAAGACACAATTTCAATCAATGGTCTATATATCAATGGCAGTATAGACATGTCCGGGACACATAGCGATTTGAATATTCCCACAGGTAATTTTTATGTGAATGGTGCCACGTTCATAGGCAACCAATCTACAATAACTGTAGAAGGTGGCAATGCTTATTTAAAGAATATTACAGGTTCATCGAATGCTGAAATTTTTATTGATGGGGATGCCTATCTATACGGGGATGTAACAAACTTCAAAACAAATAGTGGGAATCAATTATTTGTTAACATTACGGGAACAGTCTATGTTTCCGATAATAGTGACTTACCGGCTAATTATCGGGACTACTGCAATCGTTCGTGGGAAAGGGGCATTTGCGCCTCAAATTACAAATATCTTCGGGATGCACCACCAACTAATCCTGATATTGCAATTTCGGATACAACAGAGGCCGACTGGGCATTGGATGAGCCTTCTTTTGAAATAGAATACAAGTAAAGACCGCTTCTTCTTCGGGAATTAGCGGCCTTTATCTTGCCTAACTATTTATTATTGAAAAGTTTTACGAACTTCTGAGATAAAATAAAGTGACCCTGTGATAATCAGGATTTCCTCTTCATTTTCACCGATTTCTTGTTTTTCACTCTCTATAGCTTCCAGCCAATTTTCTTTGAGATGCTTATTCCCAGAAGAAGATAGCTCGAACAATTCCTTTGCCTCTGCACAACGATTGAATTCAAATTGAGTAAAGGTGATTTTATCTGCGATGCTGTCCAATTTTTCAATCATATCATTTAAAGGTTTATCCTTAAGTGCACTGAAGATAATATGAACTTTTTTGTCAGGATAGTATCTTTTGATCGCATCACACAATGTTTCTATGCCTTCCGGATTATGGGCACCATCAATAAAGGTAAGCGGCTTGTCTGAAACTTTTTCAAAACGCCCTTGCCAGGTTGTTTTTAAAAGTCCATTTCTAATATGCTCTTCATCTATAACAAATGAAAAATATTGTCTCAAATATTCGATTGACATTAGAGCTGTTGCAGCATTCTTTACTTGATGCTCGCCTTTCATTGTAATCTCTATGTTTTCAAGCTTTTTAAATAGAGATTGAAATGTAAATACTTCATTGCCATTATGTAGAGCTGTATCAAGACATTTATATTCTTTACCTAATCTGTATAGCTTAGAGTTTTTCGCTTTGGCTGTATCAGCAATGATTTGCTCGGCCTCCGGCTGCTCGACTGCTGTAACAACAGGGAATCCAGACTTGATAATACCCGCTTTTTCCTTCGTAATTTCCTCAACTGTATTTCCAAGGATATTCATATGATCTTGTCCGATATTTGTTATTACTGATACAAGTGGTGTGATTACATTTGTTGAATCTAACCGTCCACCAAGACCAGTTTCAATCAGAGAAATGTATGGGACCGCAACTTTAGCAAAATACTCAAGTGCAATTACTGTTAATACTTCAAATTCCGTAGGAGCCCCGTATTCGGTTGCCTCGCATGTTTCAACGATCGGCTTCACTTTTTTCACAAGCTCCACAAAGTCTTCATCAGAAATGGGTTCTCCATCCACACTTATTCTTTCATTGAAGCTTTCAATATAGGGAGAAGTGAAGGTACCTACAACATAGCCTGCTTCTTGTAAAATATGGCGCATAAAGCTTACGGTAGATCCCTTGCCATTTGTACCAGCAACATGCACAGTTTTTAAGCGTCTTTCCGGATGACCTAACTGCTCAAGCATGTAATTCATTCGCTCTAATCCCGGTTTGATCCCAAATGTAGTACGGCTATTTAGCCATTGAAGTGCTTCGTTAAATTCAGTTTGAATTGTCATTTTTTAAACCTCCTACCATCCTACAGTATACACCAATAACAATCCATAAATCATTCTAGACTATCCTCTCACATTTTAAGAATAATTTATTCTTATTGTCAACGTGAGCGTCTTTCAGATTTTTTAAACAAAATAGTTTACTTTCTGTGAAAAATTACATACAATAAATTAAAACTTTCCCTAAGGAAACTTTTTGTTGTCCATAAAACTATTTTGAGTGAGGTTAAATTTATATGTCTAAAAATAAAATTACGCTTAATCAGTGTGAGTCAGGTGATAATGTTGTGATTGAGAGCATGTCCATCCAAGGGGTAATGCGCCGTCGTTTATTAGATTTAGGCTTTGTGAAAGGAGCAGAGATCGAGGTTTTACAAAAAAGCCCATTAGGTGATCCAGCAGCTTACCGTGTAAATCATACAACGATTGCTTTGCGGAAAGAAGAAAGTTCCCAAATTTTGGTGAGAAAAGCGTAAGCGCCTGTTTTGCAACGTATGGGCGAAGTCCTCTAGTTGCTGGGCGCTGGAGCTAGACAAAGATAAGGAGGCTACATGATGATGAGTACATTTAATATTGCGTTGGCCGGCAATCCAAATACCGGAAAGACTACCCTTTTTAATGCACTAACCGGCTTAAAACAACATACAGGAAATTGGGCGGGAAAAACCGTTGAACTGGCGGAAGGGTCATATGAATATTTGGATGACACATTTAAAATCATTGATCTTCCCGGTGCCTATTCCTTATATTCGAACTCAGTCGATGAGGAGGTTGCCAGAGATTATATTCTTTTCGAAAATCCAGATGTTACCCTCGTTGTAGTTGATGCAACAGCTTTGGAACGGAATTTAAATCTAGCCCTTCAAGTTTTGGAGATGACCGAAAAGGTGATTGTCTGCGTTAATTTAATCGATGAGGCTGAAAAAAAAGGAATTACAATAGATAGTGAGCGATTGGCAAAACAACTGAATGTACCTGTTGTAAAAATTTCGGCAAGAAACAAGGTAGGCTTTAACCATCTATTTAAGACAATCCATGACCTTGTCCATGGAAACATTACTACAAAAAAATATAAAATCAATTATTCTCCAGAACTAGAGAAGAAAATTTCTGAATTAGAACCGGTTGTTGAAAAAATTGTTGGCAACCGCTTCCCCCCTCGTTGGATTGCCCTCCGACTTTTGGATGGAGATAAAGGATTAGTAGAAAGCTTGAATAAAAGGATGTGAGATTATGGATGCACAATTACCGTTATCAAACTCATCATTAACTGATGTTGCGAAAATTGCTTCCACTTTAGTAAATGAAGAAATACGAGATGAAATTGTTGAGAATATTTATAAGGAAAGTTCGACGATATGCAAAAGTGTCGTGAGATATAAAGACAAAGAAAAATGGAAATCTGAAAAAATTGATGCTATTCTGACATCACCTATATGGGGATTTCCCATTATGTTTGTTATGCTTGGCTTCGTTTTTTGGCTTACAATTGCTGGAGCAAATGTTCCATCGAGTGCCATTGCTTCTGGATTTGCTTGGGCGGAACAACACATAACTCAATTTTTTATTGCGATTCATGCTCCTAGCTGGCTTCACGGAGTATTAGTTCTAGGTTTCTTTAGAGGGACCGGGTGGGTCGTAAGCGTGATGCTCCCACCAATGGCTATTTTTTTCCCGATGTTTGCATTGCTTGAGAATTATGGTTATTTGCCCCGGGTTGCTTTTAATCTTGACCGTCTCTTTAAAGGCGTTGGGGCACATGGAAAACAAGGTCTGACAATGGCGATGGGGTTTGGCTGTAATGCAGCCGCGATTATGTCAACACGAATTATCGAGTCTCCAAGAGAGAGAATGCTAGCGATTTTAACAAATAATTTTGTACCATGTAACGGTCGCTGGCCAACGTTAATCTTGATTGCATCCTTGTATATGGCGGCCAGCTTTAGCGGTGGAATGGCAACCATCGTAACAGCTGCGACAGTAATGGTTCTGGTCCTATTCGGAATTGCTGTAACCTTATTTGTATCATGGCTCTTATCTAAAACGCTATTAAGGGGCGTGCCTTCCCACTATACATTAGAGCTTCCCCCTTATCGTCGTCCGAAAATATGGAACACTGTTGTGCGCTCAAGTCTTGATAAGTCATGGTATGTTTTAAAAAGAGCGGTTATCGTTGCTGCACCGGCTTCCATCCTTACATGGATTTTAGCAAACATCACGATTGGGGATAGCTCCATTCTCATGCATTTTGTTGGTTTTTTAGACCCTTTTGCAAGAACGTTAGGTTTAGATGGATTTATTTTAGCCGCCTTTATTTTAGGCTTGCCTGCCAACGAAATTGTCGTTCCGATTCTTTTAATGGGGTATCTATCCCAAGGGGCGTTACTTGAAATTGATAGTTTGGCAGAGGTCAAGAAAATTTTTATTAACCAAGGCTGGACTTGGTTGACAGCTCTCAATATGATGTTGTTCTCTCTTTTGCATTATCCGTGCGGTACTACTTTGTTTAATATTTACAAAGAAACCAAAAGTAAGAAATGGACTTTTCTCTCCTTTCTTATTCCAACCACGATTGCTGTTCTTGTAACTTTTTTAATTGCAACAGTAGCTAGAGCACTTGGTTGGGCATAATATTCCGGATATTCGTTTTCCCATAATTTATTGTAAGACCTTTTGTCTTCCTTTATAATAAAAGATACACTGAAAATTTTTAAGGATGGTATCGAAATGCCTACACCTAGTATGGAAGACTATCTTGAACAAATTTATTTATTAATAGACCAAAAAGGTTATGCAAGGGTATCAGATATTGCCGAGAATTTATCTGTTCAACCATCTTCCGTAACTAAAATGGTACAAAAGTTAGATAAAGACGACTATCTTATATATGAAAAATACCGGGGTATCGTCCTCACACCGAAAGGAAAAAAAATTGGTCAACGGTTATTATTTCGCCATGAATTGTTGGAACAGTTTTTAGAGCTAATCGGAGTTAAAAAGGAGAATATTTATAATGATGTCGAAGGCATTGAACATCATTTAAGTTGGAACTCGATTGATCGAATTGGTGATCTCGTTCAATATCTTGAGACAAACAAACAAGAATATGAAGATTTTTTAAAAGAACTTAATAGTTCCGAAAAAAAATAAAAAGCAAATCTCATGTAATTTTTGAGATTTGCTTTTTACTTTTATTTAGCCTCGTAGTTCTTGAATTCTTGCTTCTACTACTGCGCGTTTTTCAAGGTAATCCTGTTCTTTTTTGCGTTCTTCTTCAACAACATTTGCAGGTGCTTTTCCCACAAACTTTTCGTTGCTTAATTTCTTTTGAACACGATCTACTTCAGCATTTAGTTTTTCTAATTCTTTTTGCAGGCGGGCAATTTCTTCATCTATATTAATTAAGCCTTCAAGTGGAAGTGATAGTTCTGCACCAGTCACTACTGCTGTCATTGCTTTTTCATCTGTAGTCAGTTCAGTTGCAATTGTTAATTCACTTGGGTTACAGAAGCGTACTAAGTAATGACGATTTTTTTCCAGGCTTGCTAGGATATCATCGTTTTTCGCTTTAATATTCAGCTTAATTTGCTTACTCATTGGTGTATTAACCTCTGCACGGATATTACGTACTGAACGGATAATATCTACTAGTAATTTCATTTCTTCAGCAGCTGCATTATCAGTTAGGTCAGCACGAACCTCTGGCCATTTTGCTACTGTAATAGACTCCCCTTCATGTGGAAGTGCTTGCCAAATTTCCTCGGTAATAAATGGCATGAATGGGTGCAACAAACGCATTGTGTTGTCTAGAACATAAGCTAGAACTGAACGTGTCGTTTTCTTTGCAGCTTCATCTTCACTCCACAATGGGAGCTTCGCCATTTCGATATACCAGTCACATACATCATCCCAAATAAAGTTATAAAGCATGCGACCAACTTCACCGAACTCATATTTATCAGCCATCTTTGTTACCGTTTCAATTGTTTCATTTAAGCGAGTTAAAATCCACTTATCGGCAACTGATTTTTCACCGCTTAGATCTAGCTCTTCGTATTTAATACCCTCCATGTTCATTAGGGCAAAGCGGGAAGCGTTCCAAATCTTATTAGCAAAGTTCCAAGTGGATTCAACTTTTTCCCAAACGAAACGTAAATCCTGACCTGGTGAAGAGCCAGTTGATAAGAAATAACGCAGTGAATCCGCACCATATTTTTCAATAACATCCATTGGGTCAACACCGTTGCCAAGGGACTTACTCATCTTGCGGCCTTCAGCATCACGGACAAGCCCGTGAATTAGAACATCTTTGAATGGGCGTTTTTCTGTGAATTCAAGTCCTTGGAAAATCATTCTTGATACCCAGAAGAAAATAATATCATAACCAGTTACTAAGCAGTCTGTAGGATAATAACGTTTGAAATCTTCAGCGTTTTCGTCCGGCCAGCCTAATGTTGAAAATGGCCATAATGCTGAACTGAACCATGTATCGAGAACATCCTCATCCTGATTCCAATTTTCTTCGTCTGCTGGTGCTTCATGACCAACATAAATTTCGCCTGTATCTTTATGGTACCAAGCAGGAATGCGGTGGCCCCACCATAATTGACGAGAAATACACCAATCACGGATATTTTCTAACCAATGTAGGTATGTTTTTTCAAATCTTTCCGGTACAAAGTTTACTTTTTCGCCATCCTTTTGTTGTAATTCAATCGCTGCATCTGCTAGCGGCTGCATTTTTACAAACCATTGTGTTGAAAGGTATGGCTCAACAACAGCCCCGCTGCGCTCTGAATGACCAACTGAGTGTAAGTGGTCTTCGATTTTGAATAGGATACCTTGTTCTTGAAGATCTTTCACGATTTGTTTACGGCACGCAAAACGGTCCATTCCTTGGTAAGTGCCGGCATTTTCATTCATTGTTCCATCTTCATTCATAACTAAAACACGTTCTAAGTTGTGACGGTTTCCTAATTCAAAGTCATTAGGATCATGGGCAGGCGTAATTTTTACAGCCCCTGAACCAAATTCCATATCAACATAATCATCAGCCACAATTGGAATTTCACGGCCAACGATAGGGAGTTTTACAGTTTTACCAATTAAATGTTGATATCTTTCATCCTTAGGATGAACCGCAACCGCAGTATCTCCAAGCATTGTCTCAGGACGTGTTGTTGCAACTTCGATAGAACCTGAACCATCGGCTAATGGATAATTCATATGATAAAAAGCACCTTGAACATCTTTGTATATAACCTCGATGTCAGATAAAGCCGTTTTCGTTTGTGGATCCCAGTTAATAATATACTCACCACGGTAAATGAGGCCTTTTTCATAAAGCTTTACAAACACCTCGCGAACCGCTTTTGAAAGACCTTCATCCAATGTGAAACGCTCGCGACTATAATCAAGACCAAGACCCATCTTAGACCATTGAGTACGAATGAAATTCGCATACTCCTCTTTCCATTCCCATGACTTTTCTAGGAACTTCTCACGTCCAAGGTCATAACGTGACTTACCTTCTTCACGAAGCTTTCCTTCAACCTTTGCTTGAGTCGCAATACCGGCATGGTCCATCCCTGGAAGCCATAACACATCATAGCCCTGCATCCGCTTCATTCTAGTAAGGATGTCTTGGAGTGTAGTGTCCCAAGCATGACCAAGATGCAGCTTACCCGTTACGTTTGGTGGTGGAATTACGATTGTATATGGCTCTTTTCCTGATTCTGGTTTAGCTTCGAAAAACTTTCCTTGAAGCCACCATTCATAACGATTTTCTTCAACAGATTGCGGATCATATTTTGTAGGTAAATTGATCTCTTGATTACTCATTACTTTATACCTCCTAATTTGGTTGGAAATTAATTATGTATTTTTATTTTATTAAAAATAAAAAAGCCCCTTCATCCATATAAAAGGACGAAAGAAGCTATTCTTCGTGGTACCACCTTTTTTCATTGATATTTTTGTTAGGGTTATTTTTATTATGCGTTGCATACCCATGTGAAAAATTATCAATGCACTCAAACAGATAACGGACTGTGGGCCGGCTATTTCCTATTAACACTTTTTACATCTAACATTTACGGGTATTCGAGATACCTCTGTGTTAGATTGAGTTATGTTCAGAAAAGCTGCTCATGGGCTACCTTCCTGCGCTACATCCTAAGAGACCTTCCAGCAAATTGACCTCTCTCTCTGAAGGGTTCACGAAGTACTCTTCCCTGTCATTGCATTTTTATTTTAACTGAATTGAATTTTATTAACTTATTTATCAATATGGCGTGACGACCAAATTGGTAACAATTTCTGATTGGGCCTAACAACCAAATCTCATTTTTGTTACTTAATATATATTACCTTTAAAAATTTCAAATCGTCAACATTATCCCCAATATTTTTCTTTTTTAATACTAAGTTTGAGGAAAAAAGTGTCGTTTGATGGAATTTTGTCTTGTAAAGATTATTTATATCGCATAAAATTAACATGTTCTTATAATTTAATTGAAATGGAGGTATGTTCATGAAAATTCTGAAGCCCCGATTTATTTCTCCTGAATTAAAACTCCTAAGATTTCTACATTCACGAATGGCATTTCCAGTTGATGATTTAAGACGTTATGAGAACCTTGAGAAGGGATTTAAAGGTGAACAGCAATTCGACAAATGGTCTGAGGATATTTTAATTGATGGTTTGATTCTCAATGATTTGCTCTATGAGGTTAATAAAACCTTTTTTCAAATTGACTCAGTGCTAATTTCTCAAGGAACGCTCTTTCAATTCGAAGTCAAAAATTTCGAAGGGGACTATTGTATTGATGGCGATAAATGGCTCACATTATCGGGGTCAACAATTAAGAACCCATTGCATCAGCTGGAACGGAGCGAAACCATGCTTAAGCAACTTCTCCAAAACAGCGGCCACAACATGCACATTGAATCTTACTTAGTATTCATAAATCCTAATTTCCACTTATACAATGCTCCAATTAATCAATCCATTATTTTTCCAACACAGCTTAGCCGATTTTTAGATAAGCTCAATCGAACATCATCGAAATTAAATGGTAGACATTCAAAACTTGCAGAGTATTTAGTTTCGGTACAAACATTTCAATCACCTTATAAACGGTTACCCAACTATGAGTATGATCAACTAGCTAAAGGCATATGTTGTCCACGTTGTCGTGCATTTATGGGTGAAACATTAAAATGTAAATGTGGATTTGAGGAAGCTCCCGCTGCGGCAATTTTGAGAAGCGTTGAGGAGTTTCGTTGGCTGTTTCCGAATGAAAGGATTACGACGAATGGGATTTATGAGTGGTGTGGGGGGAATGTGTCTAGAAAAGTAATCTGGAGTATTCTTTCAAAGAACTTTCAGCTTGAAGGACATGGAAAGTCTGCTCATTATGTTAAAGTTAATTAATTTTCTTTTGAATTAAGGGGAGTATTGCCATTCTTGAGGGCTTTGATTCCCTCTTTTGCACTCGAACACTCTTTTCGGGAATCATAGACAGCCTTTGATTCCCAGCTTTGCTCTTGGATACTCTTTTCGGGAATCATAGACAAGCTTTGATTCCCAATTTTGCTCTCGAACACGCTTTCCGGGAATCATAGCTCGGCTTTGATTCCCAACTTTACTCTTGCACACGCTTCCCGGGAATCATAGCTCGGCTTTGATTCCCAACTTTGCTCTGGCACACTCTTTCCG
>JAENZK010000440.1 GCA_016841285.1 Guptibacillus hwajinpoensis
TCATCGAATGGAAGAGATCTTTACAATATGTGATCGGATTTCAGTGCTTAGAGACGGGGAGTTCATTGGAACGAATAAAATAAAGGATACTGATTTTGATGAAGTAGTCAAAATGATGGTAGGTCGACAGTTAGGTGAGCGTTTTCCAACAAGAACAACAACACCAGGTAAGGAAAGATTACGAATTGAGAATTTTACAAGTAAAGGGAATTTTAAAGATGTAAATTTCTCCGTTCGAGAGGGAGAAATACTAGGTATTGCTGGCTTAATGGGTGCTGGTAGGACTGAAATAATGGAGGCGCTATTTGGTGCTTTACCAACCCAAAGTGGAAAAGTGTTTATTGATGGTGAAGAAATCCATATTAGAACACCTTATGATGCTATTCAATCAGGAATTGGATTCATTACTGAGGATCGAAAAGTGGAAGGATTAGTATTAGGCTTAACTGTTCGGGAAAATTTTGTGCTACCCAATTTATCACGATTATCTAACAAAGGTGTTATTTCAACTCAAAAAGAAAACGAGTTTGTTAGTCAAATGATAGATAAATTGCATGTGAAAACCTCGGGTTCAGAACAATTAGTGAAGTCCTTAAGTGGTGGAAATCAGCAGAAAATTGTAATTGGAAAATGGTTAGGGATTAACCCAAGAATTCTTATTTTAGATGAACCGACAAGAGGAGTCGACGTTGGCGCTAAAAAGGAAATCTACCACATCATGAATGAATTAACTGAGCAAGGTGTTTCTATTATTATGGTCTCTTCGGAATTACCTGAAATTTTAGGGATGAGTGACCGAATTATGGTCATTCATGAGGGTAAAGTCTCTGCGACCCTAGAGCGGGATGAAGCGGATCAAGAAAAGATTATGCAAGCCGCAACGGGAGGGATATAAAATGGAACAATCAAAAATTTCAACATCATTGCAGAAACTAGGGCCTCTACTGGGTTTTGCTTTACTCACCATTATTTTATCGATATTAAGCCCAAACTTTTTATCATTGGACAACATTTTAAATATATTTCGTCAAGTATCGATTAATGCACTCATTGCTTTTGGGATGACATTCGTTATTTTAACAGGGGGTATTGACCTTTCTGTTGGATCTATGCTTGCGCTTGCTGCCGCGTTAACTGCTGGATTTATGGCAAGTGGGATGGATCCGATTTTGGCCATGTTACTTGGATTATTAGCTGGTGCATTGATGGGTGCTATTAATGGTTTTGTAATAACAAAGGGAAAAGTTGCACCGTTTATTGCGACGCTAGCAACGATGACAATCTTTAGAGGATTGGCTTTAGTTTATACGGAAGGCCGTCCGATTACGGGGCTATCAAAGGATTTATCATTTGAATTAATGGGAAGAGGTTATTTCTTTGGAATTCCTGTTCCGGTTATTTGGATGTTAATAAGTTATGCCATTTTATACTTCATACTAAAGAAAACAACGTTTGGACGAAGAGTTTATGCCATTGGCGGGAATGAAGAAGCGTCCATCTTATCTGGGATAAAAGTAGATAGAGTGAAAATTTGGGTTTATTCCATCACAGGTCTTTTATCTGCTTTAGCTGGGATTATTTTAACATCGCGATTAAACTCTGCCCAACCTACAGCTGGAACAGCTTATGAGCTTGATGCAATTGCTGCCGTTGTACTTGGTGGAACTAGTTTATCAGGCGGACGAGGTTGGATTTTTGGTACATTGGTAGGTGCCCTTATTATTGGGGTTCTAAATAATGGTTTAAATTTATTAGATGTTTCATCATTCTACCAACAAGTCGTTAAGGGAGGTGTTATCCTTTTAGCGGTAATTTTAGATCGCAAAAAGTCATCTTAACGCAAGATCTTAAAATGAAAATAGGAGGATGTAAAAATGAAAAATTGGTTAAAAGTATTAATTTTTGCAGCATTTACTATGATTTTAGTGGCAGGCTGCTCAACAAAAGCACCTGGTTCTTCTGAAGAACCAGCTAAATCAGATGAAAACAAGGAAGCGCCAGCTACAGACTCCATTAAGGTTGGTTTATCGATTTCAACATTAAACAATCCTTTCTTTGTTACTCTAAAGGAAGGTGCTGAAGCAGAAGCCAAAAAACAAGGTATTGAAATTACGGCAATTGATGCCCAAAATGACCCTGCTAAGCAAATTAGTGATATTGAGGATTTAATTCAACAGGGTGTTAGTGCATTAATTATTAACCCAACTGACTCTGCTGCAGTTGTGTCAGCAATTGAATCTGCAAACAATGCTGGAATTCCAGTTATCACAGTTGACCGTAGTGCAGAAGGTGGAGAAGTTGTGGCTCACATTGCTTCTGATAACGTAGCAGGTGGTAAAATGGCAGGAGACTTTATTCTAGAAACTTTAGGAAACAAAGGTAAAGGTGTAGAGCTTGAAGGTATTCCAGGTTCTTCTGCTGCGCGTGAGCGTGGAGAAGGATTCCATAGTGCAGTTGATGGTGTAGAAGGTGTAGAAGTTGTAGCTAAGCAAGCTGCTGATTTTGACAGAGCAAAAGGTTTAACAGTAATGGAAAATATTCTTCAAGGTAATAAAGACATTCAAGCTGTATTTGCTCATAATGATGAAATGGCTCTTGGTGCATTAGAAGCTTTATCTGCTGCTGGTTTAAATGATGTATTAGTAGTTGGTTTTGATGCTACTGAAGATGCAGTAAAAGCTGTTGAAGATGGTCGTATGGGAGCAACAGTTGCTCAAAAGCCTGACCTAATTGGTCAAAAGGGTGTTGAGACTGCCATCTCTGTTGTTAAAGGAGAAAAGGTTGAAGAATTTATCCCTGTAGAGCTTGAATTAATTAAGAAGTAATTTAAGAAAGAGGCTGGGACAAAACTACCTCTAAATGAAAAAGCCGGAGAAATTTACGACG
>JAENZK010000441.1 GCA_016841285.1 Guptibacillus hwajinpoensis
TTAGCTGTTAATGGAGATAATTCTGCTGGTTTTAAGACCACAGTATTACCAGTTGCTAGAGCTGGTGCTACTTTCCAAGTTTCTAGCATAAATGGAGCATTCCAAGGAGTAATTAGCCCAACAACACCTAATGGCTTATAAACTGTATAGTTAATAAACTCGTCATCCATAGGGAACATTTCGCCATGTTTAGTTTCAATCATTTTCGCATAGAAACGGAAGTTTTCAGCAGCGCGAGCAGCCATATTTCTTGTTTGACTAATTGGAAGACCAGTATCTAAAGATTCTAGATATGCAATTTCATCATTTGATTCATCAATAAGATCAGCAATACGATTTACTAACTTAATTCTTTCTTTTAGCTTCATTGATCCCCAAGGACCGTTTTCAAAAGCATCCTTTGCAGCTGCAACCGCTTTCTCCATATCTTCCTTACGACCCTCAGCGATGTTGTTAATCACTGTATTAGTAAATGGGTTAGGGTTTGCAAAAGTACTTCCTGCTTCCGCATCAACAAATTCACCATTAATAAATAACTTAATATCTTCTAATTCTTTATGAGTTTTTAAGTTTTGATTTTCTACTGTTTGACTTTGCATCCTTTTCACATCCTTTTCTGTCCCATTTAAATCAAATGCGCCTTGGCGTATTTGCGCCCGGATTTTTTCGAGCTTGCTCGAAAAACTACCTCTGAAAATCCGAGGCATCCGCCGGAGGCTTAACTTCATTCAGAAGGTTGTTCTGAATGAAGTTAAACTATGAAACTAGCAAGATTAAATGGGACTCTTTTTAGTTTTAAAGTATTATTTATTATTTAGTTACTACATTTTCTGGAAGTTCTACATGTCTTTTTAAAATATTACGTAGTTTATCTTGCAATTCTTGAGTTGGAAGTGCCATAGGTCTGCGTAGAACTGGTTTTGCAATCCCCATCATACCCATTGCAGCTTTTAAAGGTGCAGGGTTTGTATCTTCAAACAACACATCATTTAATTCCATTAATTCAAAATGATGATCTAAAGCACCTTGGATGTTTCCTGCTTCATAATCATTGTATAGATTAGCAATTTCTTTAGGAAGAAGGTTTGCAGTTGCACTAATGTGACCAGCTCCACCGATGGCTAACATTGGATAACATAATAATTCGATACCAGAATATAAATTGAAATCTCTTCCACACTTTTGTAAAACACGGTTAACATGTTCGAAGTCTTTGTTAGATTCTTTAACACCGATGATTTGTGGTACGTCTTTAACAAGACGAGCTAATGTGTCAACATGTAAATTCACTGCTGTTCTACCAGGAATATTGTACACGATGATTGGAACATCTACTGTTTCAGCAATCGTTTTATAATGATCATAAAGTGCATGTTGTGATGGCTTATTATAATAAGGAACGATGATTAATACTGCATCTGCTCCAAATTCTTTAGCCTTTTGAGTTAGGTAAATTGTTTCATCAAAATTAACAGAACCTGTAGCTGGTACAAATGGAACTCTTCCATTGATGACTCTTGCTGCGTTTTCCATTACTTTAACACGCTCTTCCGTCGTTAAAGATGAAGGTTCACCAGTAGTACCACATACAGAAATTGCATGGCTGCCGCTTTCAATTTGCCAATTAATAAGTTTCTCTTGTGT
Source organism: Guptibacillus hwajinpoensis (assembly GCA_016841285.1). Lineage (GTDB taxonomy): Bacteria > Bacillota > Bacilli > Bacillales > Bacillaceae_J > Schinkia. Next base: position 1,645 of record JAENZK010000441.1, read on the forward strand.
TTCAAAATCGATTGAATAGTCTTCGTTGAATGGTGTTACAACAGGTGCAATTGATCCTCTTAATCTTTTTTTCAATTCTTGATACATTATTAATTCATCCTTTCTAAACTAAAATAATTTATAAAAAGTATAATATTTGCTTCTTGATTAAATCATATACCAAATCATATATGATTTCAATAGATATTTAAAAAATCATATATGATTTTTTGTAAAAATAAAATGAGAGCCTATATAAGGACTCTCATTCTACTATTTACTTACCTTCTTGAATTAATTTAACTGCTTCATCATAGATTTTTTGACCTGGAATTCCTTTAGACTCCATATCAGAAATCCATTTATCCGCTAAATCGCTTGAAGCATCCTTGAACTTTTGAAGCTCAGCATCTGGTAAAGTGATAAATTCGATGCCAGCTTCTTTAGATTCTGCTAACGCTTTCTCTTTTTGACCATCAAATGCTGCGCCTGCTTTTTGTGCCATTGGAACACCTAGAAGTTTTTCAATATTAGCTTGGTCTTCAGGTGCTATCTTGTTCCAGCTCTTTTCATTCATTACAACATAAAATATACTTGTAACAAAATTACCGTAGGTTACGTAATCGACAACATCAAATAAATTAAAATCCTTTATTGCTGCAATTGGAAGAACGCCTCCGTCAATAACCCCTTTTGATATTGCATCGTAAATTTCAGGTGCAGGTAATGATACTGGTGTTGCTCCCCAAGATTCAATCATTGCACTACCTTCAACTGAAGGAGTTCTTAACTTTAACCCCTTGACATCTTCAAAACTTCTAACCGCTTTTCCTTTTGTAACAATCATGTATGGATCAGCTGCATGGAACCATAAAGGTTTCACATCTGAATATTCCTTTTGAATTTCTGGGAATGTATCATACAATTTTTGAGCAACAATACTTAATGACTCCCCATTTCCATCAGCCAAAAATGGTAATTGTAGAACGGAATGGACAGGGAATTTCCCAGAATTATAGCCTTGAAGACCCCAACCTACATCCATTACACCGTTTACGATGTTGTCATAAGTCTCTTTGGGACCACCTAAAGCGCCACCAGGATATATTTTGAAAGTAACTCGTTCATCTGTAATACCTGCTACATCTTCAGCGAAGTTTGCTTTAACTGTATGTTGAACATGTTCTGTTGAATTCATATGTCCAATCTTAAA
>JAENZK010000016.1 GCA_016841285.1 Guptibacillus hwajinpoensis
AGAATTGCTAACGCAATTCAAGTTTCCTTTATCTCAGTCGAAGCCCCTCCAGTTTTTACGGCGATGAGCAAGGCGCTTACGCTTTTCTACTTTGTTCACAGAATGTCCAACTTTTATCCTAAAAGTTGGATTTTTTTTGTAAATTTTTTGTGAACGAGAAGGATTTATCTAAATTTTGTTGAATTACAGGTATATGCTTTTATTTAGGAAAAAGGTGGTGATACAGATGGAAGTTACAGACGTAAGATTACGCCGCGTGAACACCGAGGGACGCATGAGAGCCATCGCCTCCATTACGCTTGATCATGAATTTGTTGTTCATGATATTCGAGTGATTGATGGGAATAACGGTTTATTTGTGGCAATGCCAAGTAAACGTACTCCTGACGGGGAATTCCGTGATATAGCTCATCCTATTAATTCTTCTACTCGTGGGAAGATTCAAGATGCAGTTTTAGCTGAATATCATCGTTTAGGGGAGCTAAATGAAGTGGAATATGAAGAGGCTGGAGCATCATAGGAGCCTCGTAATAGCTTTATAAAATTTTAGATTCGAACCTACAAGCTGTCTCATTTGAGGCGGCTTTTTACATTTGTAAAGTTTCTGTTAATATTATTGTTAAAGACAACTTTTCCAACATTTTATAGGAATTTTCTTCATATTTTAATGGAATTGTTGAAATAGACGATATTTTACGATATATTCGAAGGTGGTAAAAAGGAGTCGAGTGGAGGTTTTCTATGAATCGTTTTGCCGTAATTTTAGCAGCAGGTCAAGGTACAAGGATGAAATCAAAGCTTTACAAAGTATTGCATCCTGTGTGCGGAAAACCGATGGTGGAGCATGTCATTGACCATGTTTCCAAACTTGAAATGAAAAAAATTGTGACGATCATTGGTCACGGAGCGGAAAAGGTAAAGCAATATTTAGGTTCAAAAAGCGATTACGCATTGCAGGAAGAGCAACTTGGTACTGCCCATGCAGTAAGGCAAGCGGAATCAGTCCTTGGCAAGATGTCAGGAACAACACTCGTTATTTGTGGGGATACACCATTAATTACACCTGATACGATGAAGGCTCTTCTTCTTCATCATACAAATACGAATGCAAAGGCAACTATCTTAACTGCTTATTCAGAAGATCCAACAGGATACGGGCGCATCATCCGAAATGAAAATGGGTCCGTGGAAAAGATTGTTGAGCATAAGGATGCTAGTGATGCTGAATTAAAAGTAAAGGAAATTAATACAGGCACTTACTGTTTTGACAATCAATCACTCTTTCTTGCACTTAAAGAAGTAACAAACGATAATGTGCAGGGTGAATTTTATTTGCCTGATGTAATTGAGATTTTGAAAAACAAAGGTGAAACCATTTCGGCTTATCAAACGGCTGACATGGAAGAAACTTTGGGCGTTAATGATAGAATTGCACTCTCTCAAGCTGAAAATATTATGAAGCTACGTATCAACAAAGACCACATGAAAAATGGGGTAACGATCATTGATCCGGCTACTACATATATTTCAGCTGAAGCGGTTATTGGAAATGATACAGTAATCTACCCGGGCACTGTGATTAAAGGTAACACGGTAATTGGAAGTGATTGTATCATTGGTCCTAATAGTGAAATTGATAACTGTAAGATTGGTGAACGAACTGTTATTCGTCATTCAACGGCCTATGACAGCGAAGTTGGAAATGATGTGAATATAGGCCCGTTTGCCCATATTAGACCGCAATCTACTTTACACAATGAAGTGAAGATTGGTAACTTTGTTGAGGTCAAGAAGTCGGTATTAGGAACTGGAAGCAAGGTATCCCATCTAAGCTACATCGGCGATGCTGAAGTTGGCAAAGATGTAAATATCGGATGTGGCTCCATTACTGTCAATTATGATGGAGAGAAGAAACATTTAACAAAAATTGAAGATGGGGTTTTTGTTGGCTGCAATTCAAATTTAGTTGCGCCGGTTACGATTGGAAAAAATTCCTTCATTGCAGCCGGGTCAACGATTACAGAAAATGTCCCAGAAGGCAGCTTATCGATTGCGCGTGCAAGACAAACGAATAAAGTAGGCTATATGGAAAATAAAGAAGACAATAAATAATATTATACGGAGGGTTTTTTCTAAAATGCCAAACCAATATCTTGACCCAAATTTAAAAGTATTCACTCTAGGTTCTAACAAGGCTTTAGCCCAAGAAATCGTGGACCACATTGGAATTGAAATGGGGAAATGCTCTGTCGCTCGTTTTAGTGACGGTGAAGTGCAAATTAACATTGAAGAAAGTATTCGTGGCTGTGATGTTTATGTAATCCAATCTACAAGTGCACCAGTTAATGAACATCTTATGGAAGTTTTAATTATGGTGGATGCACTTAAGCGTGCTTCAGCTAAAACGATTAACGTTGTAATGCCGTACTATGGCTATGCTCGTCAAGATCGTAAGGCACGTGCTCGTGAGCCAATTACATCAAAATTAGTAGCCAATTTACTTGAAACTGCCGGTGCATCCCGTGTCATCCTGCTTGATTTACATGCACCACAAATTCAAGGATTCTTTGATATTCAAGTAGATCATTTGCAAGCTGTACCTATTTTAGCTGATTATTTTAAACAAAAGGAATTACAAGATATTGTTGTTGTATCACCTGACCATGGTGGTGTAACACGGGCAAGAAAACTCGCTGACCGTCTAAAAGCACCAATTGCCATTATTGACAAACGCCGTCCACGTCCAAACGTGGCTGAAATTATGAATATTGTTGGTAATATTGAGGGTAAAACAGCGATCTTAATCGATGATATTATCGATACAGCTGGTACTATTACACTTGCTGCTAACGCCCTTGTTGAACATGGTGCAAAAGAAGTATACGCAGCATGTACACATCCAGTACTATCTGGCCCGGCAATGGAAAGAATCATGAATTCAAAAATAAAAGAGCTTGTTGTAACAAATACAATCGCCCTTCCAGAAGAAAAGAGAATTGCGAAGCTAAGAGAGCTTTCCGTTGCTCCATTATTTAGTGAAGCGATTATTCGTGTTCATGAAGAACAATCTGTAAGTACTTTATTTGATTAATAGAAAAGCGAAATCACCCGTTCAGCAACGTATAAACTGGAGCCCATCGACTGAGATAAAGGAAACACGATGAGCATAGCGAATCGATGTTGACTTATCGTAGGGAGGTGAGCGAAGTTTACGAGTTGCTGGGTGATGTAGCTAGACAGCTTAAATGATTCCAAAATTCATGTTTGTTTTCAACCTCTTTTGGAGACATTGATAGATAGGGATAAAAAATCCATTTAGGAAGGTGATTATTCTTGTCTACAATTTCTGCAAAGAAAAGAGAAGATTTTCGAAGATCAGCGGTTACCAACATTCGTTGCAGCGGCCAATTCCCCGCTGTCGTCTATGGGAAGGACAAGCCTACAGACCATATCGTTGTGGATCTTCTTGAGTTTAGGAAAACGATGAGGAAAGCGGGAAGAAATGGGATTATTAAGCTGCAGGTTGAAGGTGGTAACACTGAATCTGTCATGCTTCATGATGTCCAAATGAATCCGCTAAATGGTGAGGTTGTTCACGCTGACTTTTTAGTTGTCAACATGTCAAAAGAGGTTGAGGTTGAAGTCACTGTTAATTTAGTCGGGGAAGCCCAGGGGGTTAAAGATGGCGGAACATTGCAACAGCCTTTATATAAAGTGAATGTCCGCTGTTTACCGACTGCTATTCCTGAAAAAATCGACATTGATATTAGCGCCTATAATATCGGTGATGTTATCACTGTCGGAGATATTAAAGCGGATGGAAAATATGAAATCTTGGATGACGAAGGCACTGTAATTGCTTCTATTTTACAGCCAAAGGTTGAGGATGAAGTGGGCAGTGGTGAAGTCCAAGATGAAGGTGAAGCTGCCGATCAAGATCCAAACGTGAATACAGAAGCAGAATAATGTTATAATAGACGTAGCCAAATTATGGTTACGTCTTTTAACATATTGAATTAGGAGAGGGAAGGGACCATTGAAATATATAGTTGGTTTGGGCAATCCGGGAAAAAATTATGAAAAAACAAGGCATAATGTCGGGTTTATGGTAATAGATGAACTTTGCCGAAGATGGGGTTTATCTTTGAACAAAGAAAAATTTAAAGGAATTTTTGGAATGGGTTCAATAAATGGCGAAAAGGTTATATTATTAAAGCCATTAACATATATGAATTTATCAGGAGAATCGATTCGACCGCTTCTTGACTACTATGAAATTGATGTAGAGGACTTAATTGTCATTTATGATGATCTTGATTTGCCAACTGGGAAAATTCGCTTACGGACAAAAGGTAGTGCCGGTGGCCATAATGGAATTAAATCTACAATTCAGCACTTAGGTACGCAAAACTTTAACCGGTTGCGAATTGGAATCGACCGTCCTGTAAACGGAATGAAGGTTCCCGATTATGTACTGGGGGCATTTTCAGAAGAAGAACGGCCAGAAATAGAAGCGGCAATCAAACAAGCCGCAGATGCTTGTGAAAAATGGTTATCACATACATTTTTAGAAGTAATGAATGAGTTCAACCAGAAGTAGGTAAGGGGCAGGTATACAAACCACTTAAGGTGATCATACTAATTCTTAAAGGTTATCTTTAAGGGGGGTTACTATGCCTATTCGTTATTACTGCAGGCATTGCAATACACCAATGGGTGAAGTTGATTCAGAAAGGATTGAAGCTAAAAGCTTGGGTTTCGATACGTTAAGTGAGGAAGAAAGAATGGACATGATCACATACCATTCAAATGGGGATATTCTCGTTAAATCAATCTGTGAGGATTGCCAGGAAGCACTCGAAAGAAATCCTGATTTTCATTCTTTACATACCTTCATCCAATAAATATATAAAAGAACTGAACTTGGCTTTGGTATCAACCAAAGCGTTTTTCTGTTTACGCTTTTCATATGTCTAGCTTCAGCGCCCAACGACTAGTGGACTTCGCCCACCTCCCTACGATAAGTCAACAGGGGGATCGCTTCACAATTCGCCGGATATCCTTTATCTCAGTCGATGTGCTCCAGTCCATACGTCGCTAAACGTGCGCTTACGCTTTTCTTAATAGGGGGAATTGCTTTTGTTAGGGTTACGATCGTACATTATAAAAAATGGAGAAGTAAAAACGGTTGCAAGCGGTTTTAATGAGGGACTAAGGGAACAATTAGTAGCTGGGTTATCCGGTTCCGCAAGAGCTATGTTTATTGCAGCCATGTATATAGAAACAAAGCAGGCACAATTGGTTGTTACACATAATTTGTATCAAGCACAAAAGCTATATGATGACTTAGTAGAGATCATTGGCGAAAATGAAGTTTTTTTATATCCGGTTAATGAGTTAATTGCAGCTGAAATTGCCATCGCCAGTCCTGAATTAAAAGGTCAACGGATTGAAGCATTAAACCACTGGTGTACTCAAAAAAACGGGATTTTAATTGCTCCTATCGCCGGTTTAAGAAGGATTTTGCCACCAAAGGAAATATGGCAAAACAGCCAGGTACATTTGAAAGTCGGTGAGGAGCTGGATTTAGATGCATTCTTATTGACTCTTGTCAAAATGGGATATGAGCGTGCATCGATGGTATCAACACCGGGAGAGTTCAGCATTCGTGGTGGTATTATCGATATTTATCCATTAACAGAAGAAAGACCGCTAAGGATTGAGCTTTTTGATACCGAATTGGATTCTATTCGGTACTTTAATATTGAAGACCAACGATCCTTACAAACGGTTAGTGAAATATCGATAGGTCCGGCAACAGAAGTCATATTATTTGATGAACATTTTGCTAAAGGTGCCCAGGGGCTTGAACTAGGACTTGCGAATAGTTTGAAGAAAATAACGGACCGGGGTGCAAAAGAAGCTCTTTCAGAAAAAATTGCACATGAAATCGATCAGTTAAAAGATAAGCAGCCTTTTCCGGAAATGTATAAGTACATGGGGTTATATTACGACAGGTCTGCTAGTTTAATAGATTATTTACCATCGAACGGGATTGTGATTATGGATGAAATCAGCCGTATTCAGGAGATGTCCCAAAGCCTCGATAAGGAAGAGGCTGAATGGCAAATATCCCTTCTCCAACAAGGGGATATTATCGTTGATCTATCGATCCATCACCATTTTCAGGATTTATTAGAAAAGGCAGGACGTCCTTTACTCTATCTATCTCTTTTTTTACGACATGTACCACATACACATCCTGAAAATATTATTAATTTTACATGTAAACAAATGCAAAGCTTTCACGGTCAAATGGATCTGTTGAAAGGGGAGCTAGATCGATGGAAAAAGGGAAACTTTGCGGTTGTATTTTTGGCAGCTAATGATGAACGGGTTAAAAAACTATCAAATGTATTAGCTGATTATGATATTGAAGCAGAAATTCTCGAGAAGGACTCTGACTTGCTCACTAGTCGTTTTCAAATTATTAAAGGTGACTTAAGCAGTGGTTTTGAATTACCATTGCAACATCTAGCAGTCATAACGGAGGAGGAGCTATTTAAGAAAAAGGCGAAGAAGACCGCGCGCCGACAAAAGCTCTCCAATGCTGAACGAATTAAGAGTTACTCGGAATTAAAGGTTGGCGACTATGTCGTCCATGTTAATCATGGTATAGGTAAGTATTTAGGAATTGAAACATTAGAAATTAACGGCGTTCATAAGGATTACCTCCACCTTAAGTATTCAGGTAATGACAAGCTGTATGTTCCTGTTGAGCAAATTGATCAAGTTCAAAAATATGTAGCCTCTGAAGGAAAAGAACCGAAAATCTACAAGCTTGGCGGTACCGATTGGAAAAAGGTAAAGACCAAAGTACAAAAGTCGGTACAAAATATCGCCGATGATTTAATCAAGCTTTATGCTGAGCGTGAAGCAAGTAAAGGTTATGCGTTCTCAAAGGATGGAGAGGAGCAGCGGGAGCTTGAAGCTTCATTCTCTTACCAAGAAACAGAGGATCAACTTCGTTGTATTGAAGAAATTAAAAAGGATATGGAAGGCGAACGCCCAATGGATCGATTGCTTTGCGGTGATGTAGGCTATGGTAAAACCGAAGTGGCGATACGAGCCATTTTTAAGGCAATTATGGATGGAAAACAAGTAGCTTTTCTTGTACCAACAACCATTTTAGCTCAGCAGCATTATGAAACGATCCGTGAACGCTTTCAAGGGTTTCCGGTAGAAGTTGGCTTGTTAAGTCGTTTCCGTAGTAAAAAACAGCAAACGGAAACGATTAAAGGGATAAAAGCAGGAACGGTAGATGTGGTTATAGGTACCCATCGAATTTTATCCAAGGATATTGTCTATCGTGATTTGGGATTACTCGTTATTGATGAAGAACAGCGTTTTGGTGTTACCCATAAGGAAAAAATTAAGAAAATGAAAGCAAATGTTGATGTTTTAACATTAACTGCAACACCTATTCCAAGGACGCTTCATATGTCCATGCTAGGGGTCAGGGATTTATCAGTAATTGAAACACCACCTGAAAACCGCTTTCCAATTCAAACGTATGTGGCAGAGTATAACCCTGGTCTTGTTAGAGAAGCGATTGAACGTGAATTGGCTCGTGACGGGCAAATTTACTTTTTATACAATCGTGTGGAAGAAATTGAGCGGAAGGCTGAAGAAATTTCGATGCTTGTACCAGATGCGCGGGTAACCTATGCACACGGTCAAATGAATGAAAATGAATTAGAATCTGTTATTTTAGCTTTCTTAGAGGGTGAATATGACGTGCTCGTCAGTACGACAATCATTGAAACAGGTGTTGATATTCCAAACGTCAATACATTGATTGTTTATGATGCTGATAAAATGGGACTTTCCCAGCTGTATCAGCTAAGGGGCCGTGTTGGTCGTTCAAACAGGGTTGCCTATGCGTATTTTACGTATCAAAAGGATAAAGTCCTCACCGAGGTTGCGGAAAAAAGATTGCAGGCCATTAAAGAATTCACTGAATTAGGTTCAGGTTTTAAAATTGCCATGCGTGATTTATCTATTCGCGGCGCCGGAAACCTATTGGGAGCAGAGCAGCATGGGTTTATCGATACGGTTGGATTTGATCTCTATTCACAAATGCTTAAAGAAGCTATTGATGAAAGAAGAGGCATGCCCAAAGAAGAAATTTTCCGTGATGTTGAAATTAATCTTGAAATTGATGCCTACATTCCATCCGATTATATTCAGGATGCAAGACAGAAAATTGATATGTATAAACGCTTCCGTGCTTTGGATACATTAGAAGATGTTGAAGATCTTCAAGATGAAATGATTGACCGCTTTGGCGAATTTCCAAAAGAGGTTGAATACTTATTCCAAATATCACGAATTAAGGTTTTTGCTAAAAAGCAAAAGATCGATACGATTATTCAAAAGAAAAACGAAATTTGGATGCTCATGGAGTCAAGTCCAGAGCAGATTGGCAAAGTGGTGGAATTATCATCAAAATATGTGAAACATATTAGACTTGGTCAAGAAGGCGACAAATTAAAGATCATTGCAGAACAGAATAAAAGTACAATTGACGACCTAATAAAGGTAATTGAAGCATTCCTAAAAGAATTAAATTTGACTGAGGAGCAAGTAACTCGATAGACAGAAAAGCGGAAGCGCCCGCTTAGCGGCGTAAAAACTGGAGCGCATCGACTGAGATAAAGGAAACACGGTGAACGAAGGGAGCCGATGTTGACTTATCGTAGGGAGATGAGCGAAGTTTACGAGTCGCTGGGTGCTGGAGCTGGACAATTGGTAATTATTCCCTTGGGATAATTAAATAAATTTCACTTTCCTGATGAATAGAACTGTAAAGGTGTAAGATACTAAACACAAGAAAATGGTGATTTCTTCAATCAAAGGTGTTACACAACTAAATCACCAATAATTTTCAATCATCAGATGAAAGTGAGGCATCTTGAATGAAAGCAACAGGTATCGTTCGTCGAATTGATGATTTAGGAAGAGTTGTTATCCCGAAAGAAATAAGAAGGACACTACGTATTCGTGAAGGGGATCCACTTGAAATTTTTGTAGATAGAGATGGCGAGGTTATTTTAAAGAAATATTCTCCTATAAGTGAGTTAAGTGATTTTGCAAAAGAATATGCTGAAGCGTTATATGATAGTTTAGGACACACCATCCTGATAACAGACAGAGATTCATTCATCAGTGTTGCTGGAGGGTCGAAAAAGGAATACTTAAACCGTAATATTGGCCAAGTCGTGGAAAAAGTAATGGAGGATCGCCAGGTTTCATTAGTAACCTCAGAAACAGATGTAGAGTTTATTGATGGAGTTGAAGAGAAGGTATCCTCCTATGTAATTGGCCCAATTATTGCAAATGGTGATCCGATTGGCGCAGTCTTAATTATGTCAAAAGAAGGAAAAACATTAGGGGAAATAGAGCAAAAGGCAACCGAAACAGCTGCGAGCTTCTTAGCGCGTCAAATGGAGCAATAAGATATTAATTGTATTCAACTATACTTAATACTGTACTTAATCCTAAATCATTACCGTACGAAAAGGAATTTACACATACTTAAGGGAGGCGGCCTAGCTGTCTCCTTCTTTTGCGCTTCGATTTAGTGTATAATACCCTTTTAGATGGCTGTTTTGGAAGGATGTGGGTAATGGAAAACACCCGTGAATCTATAGAAAAACAAATATGGAAAAGTGCTCTAATCTTAACGATTGCCGGTATCATTACTAAAATTTTAAGTGCAGCCTATCGGATACCATTCCAAAATATAGCCGGTGATATCGGTTTTTACATTTACCAACAGGTGTATCCTTTCTATGGGATTGCCCTTATTTTAGCTACATACGGATTCCCTGTCATTATCTCTAAACTTATTGCAGAACAAATAGAGGAAAAGAAAGGTGAACCGTTTAAAGTCCTTTTAGTTGCCTTTGTTTTTCTTTCATTATTCTTTATTGGCTTATTTTTAATTTTATATACAGGTTCAGAAAAAATTTCGTACTTGATGGGAGATAGGGAGTTATCGATCCCATTAAAGGTTGTATCTTTTTCTCTATTATTTGTCCCCATCTTGTCTGTCTTAAGAGGATATTTTCAAGGCCGAAATAATATGACACCGACGGCAATGTCCCAAATTGGTGAACAATCGATACGTGTTACAACGATTCGTGTATTTACTTATTTTTTATTAACGAATGGCTATTCAAGTTATATTGGCGGTGCCGGTGCTGTCTTTGGTTCGATTACAGGCGGGTTTTGCGCTGTGATTATTCTTTTATATTTTTGGACAAAAATGGGGAAGAGTCAAAAATTTTCGTTTTCATTTAGTTTGAAGGGTTTAAAGGGTTCGAATACAAATAGCCTTTCGATTGTAAAGGCAATTACCGTACAGGGGTTTACAATTTGTATTAGTAGTTTGTTTTTAATTCTTTTACAATTGGTTGATGCGATGACATTATATTCCGGGCTTATAAGCAGCGGGGATTTTTCTCTAACGGAAGCTAAAGTGGCTAAAGGCATTTTTGACCGAGGACAACCATTGATCCAATTAGGGACGGTTGTTGCTACATCGTTATCCCTTACACTTGTCCCGCTTATCTCGAGCGCCAAGGTTAGAAATGACTTTGCCTATATTAAGAAACAGGTTCAGTTATCGATCCGTGTTAGTGTCATCGTCGGGTTAGGTGCCGCTCTTGGGTTAATCGCCATTATAAAGCCTACTAATTACATGTTATTTACAAATACACACGGCTCTTTCGTGTTGGCTATTTTGGCAATCACCATTTTATTTAGCTCGATTGTCATGACGTCAGCCGCCATTTTACAAGGGTTAGGGAAAACTCTTGCCCCAGCGTATTTTGTCATCATTGGCGTTGTTTGCAAAATTATATTGAATTATTTATTTATTCCTTACTTTGGAACAGTTGGTGCAGCACTTGCAACCGTTGCCGCTTATCTTTTGACGACTATTTTTCATGTAAGAGCCTTAATGAAATTACTTCATGTCTCCTTGTTCTTGGGTTATACAAAAAAGGCTCTATTGGCCGGGGGATGTATGGTTCTTGCTTTATATAGTTATGGGGTATTCTTACATGAGCTCTTTCAGCTAACAGAAGCGGGGAGCCGAATGTTCGCGACCTTTCAATCCTTATCAGCTGTAATGATGGGTGGATTTATATATATCCTAATTGTAGTAAAAACAAAAGTGTTTACAGAAGATGAGCTTAGTTCACTGCCGTTTGGGTCAAAGCTGCAGTTTTTCAAGAGAAAAAATCGAAAAAAACATTTTTCGTTAAAAGAGGAGTGATTCAATTTGGCCAATAAAATTACAGTCCTTGGGCTTGGTGCTGCTGATTTTGAGCAACTTCCCATTGGCATTTATCGCAAGTTAAAAGAAACAAGCTCGCCGCTTTTCTTACGGACGAAGGAGCACCCGGTCGTTGAAGAGTTGGTGAAAGAAGGGGTTGTGTTTCAATCCTTTGATGACATTTATGAAAGTCATGACAAGTTTGAAGAAGTCTATGAACATATTGTTGATATCCTTCTGCAAAAGGTGAAGGAAACGGATATTACCTATGGGGTTCCAGGTCATCCGCTAGTGGCGGAAAGAACAGTTAAAATGCTGCTTGAGCAGGCACAGTCTGGCGTGGCTGATTTTGAGGTCAAAATTGAAGGTGGACAAAGCTTTTTTGATGCGATGTTTACGGCGCTTGAAATCGATCCAGTTGAAGGCTTTCAATTTCTTGATGGAACGGATCTCCACGAAGAAGAGCTGCAGTTACAGCAGCATATTATCATCGGTCAAGTATATGATAGCTATATTGCATCTGAAGTTAAGTTAACGTTAATGGAAAGATTGCCAGATGATTATGAGGTTGTGATTGTGACAGCGGCCGGAAGCCGGGAGCAGGTATTGAAGCGTGTGCCGTTATATGAGCTGGATCGTGAAGCGGAACTAAGTAATTTAACGAGCGTTTATGTCCCGCCGGTAGGTGAGGATGAACTGCTGTATGGCGAGTTCCAAGCACTGCGCAAGGTGATTGCTGATTTACGGGGCCCAAATGGCTGCCCATGGGACCGTGAGCAAACCCATGAATCACTGAAAAAGTATTTAGTTGAGGAAACATATGAAGTGTTGGATGCCATCGATACAGGCGATGATGATTTGCTAATTGAAGAGCTTGGAGATGTGCTTTTACAAGTGATGCTGCATGCACAGATTGGGGAAGATGATGGCTATTTCACCATTCAAGATGTGATTAGGGCGATTACCGAAAAAATGATTCGCAGACATCCCCATGTGTTCGGAGAAGTTTCTGTTGATAGTGCTGATGAAGTAGTGAAAAACTGGGATGAAATTAAGCGAAGTGAGAAGCCGGAAGTTGTTAATCAATCGCTGTTGGATGGAATCCCAAAAGAGCTTCCAAGCCTGTACCGTGCCTATGAGCTCCAGAAAAAAGCAGCAAAGGTAGGCTTTGATTGGAAAGAAGTTGAGCCAATGTGGGCTAAGGTAAAAGAAGAAATGGCGGAGTTTGAAAAGGAAGCTATGGCATTGGACAAAGAAAAACTACAAAAAGAATTTGGCGATATTATTTTTGCGCTTGTGAATGTTGCAAGGTACTATAAAATCGATCCCGAAGAAGGACTTCGCGGAACAAATCTAAAATTCTATAATCGTTTCCGATTTATCGAAGAGACGGTTAAAGCGAAAGGGCATGACATTACAAAGATGTCCCTAGATGAACTTGATGCCATATGGGAAGATGCTAAAAAGCGGGAGGAGTGATTACCATGGAAATGCGCTTGGATAAATTTTTGAAAGTTTCAAGATTAATAAAAAGAAGAACTCTGGCAAAAGAAGTAGCTGATCAAGGCAGAATTTCAATTAATGGTGTGCAAGCCAAAGCCAGCTCCAATGTAAAAGTTGGCGACGAGCTAACCATTAGATTTGGCCAAAAGCTAGTTACCGTTAAAATTGATGCTATTAAAGATACAACGAAAAAAGAAGATGCCGCTTCAATGTACACCGTCGTGAAAGAAGAAAAAATACAAAACAATTACGAGGAAACAGAAGAAGACCACTCTATTTTTTAGGGTGGCTTTTCGCTTTTCCTTTTTGATATGGAGAAAAGTATAACTTAGCTGTCGGAGTGGTTGTAAGATTCCCGGGAGGAGCTCTGGATGAGGGGAACGGGAATCAAAGCAGTTGAATGATCCTGAAAAAGTGCTCTGTATGACGGAATGGGGAATCAAATGGGTTGTATGATTCCCGAAGAGTGCTCAGAGTGAAGGGAATGGGAATCAAAGGGGTTGTATGATTCCCGAAGAGTGCTCAGAGTGAAGGGAATGGGAATCAAAGAAGCTGTATGATTCCCAAAGGGTGCTCTGAGTGATGTGGATGGGAATCAAAGAGGTTGTATGATTCCCGAAGAGTGCTCAGGGCGAAGTAAATGGGAATCAAAGGAGTTGTATGATTCCCAAAGGGTGCTCAGGGCGAAGTAAATGGGAATCAAAGGAGTTATATTATTCCCAAAGGATGCTCTGAGTGATGTGAATGGGAATCAAAGAGGCTGTATGATTCCCAACAAGTCGCTTTTAGCAATAAGACAGTCATCATTGCGTCAGAATGAGGACAGAACGCAAGCCCTCGCCACCCAAGTTGTCCTCAAAAAGGAAAAATGCGGCCAGGATAAGAATGCTGAGCCCCCACCTTGTCCTCAAAACTATAACCAAAACTAAAAAAAAGAGAAATCCCCCAGCACCAAGCACACCAATCCAACAGCCCCCAAATGCTCTGCCACTTTTCCTGTGAGCTTGGTCTAAACACCCATTTCCAATCATATAGTGTGATAGAAGACTTATGCCGATAATAACTTCTTTAATATAGGGGGATGAGGATATGGATCATTATTATGATATGGGAAATCAAAATCAAAACCAAAATAAAGGAACAGCGCCACAGCATGACATCGTTATGAGAGGCAGAAGAACATTAGAAATATCCGGTGTCAAGCAGGTTGAGAGCTTCGATAATGAGGAATTTTTATTGGAAACGGTTATGGGATTTTTAGTGATTCGTGGTGAAAATCTGCAAATGAAGAATCTTGATGTTGACAAGGGTGTTGTATCGATTAAAGGGAAAATCTCTGCACTTTCCTATATTGACGATCAACATGG
Source organism: Guptibacillus hwajinpoensis (assembly GCA_016841285.1). Taxonomy (GTDB): domain Bacteria; phylum Bacillota; class Bacilli; order Bacillales; family Bacillaceae_J; genus Schinkia. The sequence continues at coordinate 14,215 of JAENZK010000016.1, forward strand.
GGAGAAAGCTAAAGGATTCTTTAGCAAGTTATTCAAATGAGCCTAACAATCCAGTTGAATACAATGATTGCCATGGTCGTAATGGGAGCATGGCTTGGGGCTGCACTAGATACATATGGTCGCTTTTTAAAGCGACCTAAGCGCGCCACATGGGTTTTGTTTATTAATGACATTTTATTTTGGATGGTACAGGCCCTGCTCTTTTTTTACGTTTTATTGCTTGTAAATGAGGGACAACTTCGCTTTTATATTATTTTAGCAATATTATGCGGCTATGCAGCTTACCAAAGCTTATTTAAAAATATTTATTTAAAAATATTGGAGTTTATAATAAAATCCGTCATTTGGACCTATCGTTTTGTGTATCGATTGATTATTATATTGGTAGTACAGCCAATTAAAAAGCTGATTCAAGTATTAATTGTACTGGTTTTATTTTTAGGGAATGTGCTATGGAAAATTTTAAAATTGGCATTTTTAATTGTTTATACACCAATAAAGTGGGTTTTTCAAATATTATGGCGATTTGTTCCGCAAAAAGTCAAAATATTTTTCATCAGTATGGCAGGGATTTTAGTAAGAAAGAAGAATACTATAGTAAAATGGTGGAAAAAGTTCCGGGAATAAGGAGGTCAAGTTGCGATGGAACCGCTACGAAGTCGTAAAATTACAACACTTCATTCTAATTACACAGATGAGCAAACAGAACAACAACTAGAGAACAAGAAAAAGCGACGAGGCCTTTATCGCAGACTGACATTGATTGTACTAATTGCTCTGGGAATCAGCTATGGTATAGGTACGATGCTTGCTACACAAGCTGAAGCTACCCAGGAGAAAATAAATAAAAAGATCGAGCTTGAGAAACAGTATGCCAGTTTAAAGGAACAAGAAAAAGATCATCGTGCAGAGATTGTTAAATTAAATGATGATGAATATGTAGCAAAGCTTGCACGAAGTGAGTATTTTCTATCGGAAGAAGGGGAGATTATCTTCAAGCTACCGAAATGAGTCAAATGTCACCTTATTGACAGCGTTTTTTTTTATTTAGTATAATAAAATAAACTGATTTTTTATAATTTTAAGGAGGAGCATTTTTTTTATGTCAATCGAAGTAGGCAGCAAGTTACAAGGTAAGGTAACAGGGATCACCAATTTTGGAGCGTTTGTGGAGCTGCCAGAAGGCTCAACAGGTCTTGTTCATATAAGTGAAGTTGCTGATAATTATGTTAAAGATATAAATGAATTCTTAAAAGTTGGCGACGAAGTAACGGTCAAGGTCTTAAACGTTGAGAAAGATGGCAAAATTGGATTATCAATTAAAAAAGCAAAAGAACAGGTGGAAACGGCTGGAAATGATCGTCCTGAACGCCCACAACGTCAACAGCGCCCACGTAATTTTAAACAAGATAAGCGCGGTGGTGCACCTGTCGAAAACTTTGAGTCAAAAATGTCTCGCTTCTTAAAGGATAGTGAAGATCGTCTGGCATCATTAAAGCGCCATACAGAGTCAAAACGCGGCGGCCGTGGTGCAAGAAGAGGTTAATTCAACTAATACTTGCTGTTGATTTTTATAGCAGAATAAAATAAGAGATAAAAAGCACCCACCATGTTTGGGTGCTTTTTATTATGAAAAAATTTTAGTGAAGCTGAAAGTGAAATAGCTATACAACAGATTATCGAAGAAGAAGGACAAGAGCACGTATCATAATGAGGTCTTAATTATAAAAAGGACATCCCAAAATATGGATTTGGTGTCCTTTTTTAATTTTTTTTGCACTTTTGGTCTTTTGTTTTGGTACCTGCATATGATAGTAGAGGCTAGTAAGTCATTATAATTTTTAATCCAAGGAGGAAATGAGAGTGTGGGTTTTAACGCTTTATTCGCATGACAGCATCAAAATGTATGAATTTGAAAGTAAGGAGGAGGCATTAAGGGAGAGCGGTAAACTGTCTGGCTACAAAGTACTAACAGAAGTTATTTATTTTTCGGACTTTGAGGAGACAGATGTCATGCTGGAGCGTGAACTTTCGTTTTCAGGGAGTATGTAAACTAGTTAAAACCGGGCTTATTGCCCGGTTTTCGTTATTTTATATTTTTTAAGCCGGTATTGAAGGTTTTGTCGACTCATACCTAAAGTTTTGGCAGCTTGGGTTATATTAAAATCGTGAAGCTGCATTACTTTATTTAAATAATAAGTTTCTGCTTCCTCCATATATTGGTCAAGGGGCAAAATCTGTTTTCCCTTTTGAAGCAAAAGGTTATCAGGCTTTGAGGATATCTCTGTTTCTGCCTTAGCTTGCGTCCTATTTCGAAAGTGTATAGGCAAATGCACATAGATGATTTGATCCTCTTTGTCTATTAAATTCATTGCACCTTCAATAATATGCTCTAATTCGCGAATATTTCCAGGCCAATCATATTGTTCAAAGATTTGTAAAACTTCTTCATCAACCCCACGGACGTTCATTCCAAACAGATGATTATATTTTTCAATAAAAAATTGAACAAGATCGTGAATATCCAATTTCCTTTCCCTTAATGGGGGAATAAACAGAGAAACAACACTTAACCGATAATAAAGGTCCTTGCGTATTCTTCCTTGGTAAATGGCATCGATAGGATCCTCATTAATAGTCGCTAAAATTCTAACGTCAACTTCCCGATCCTTTGTGTCCCCAATTCTCCGCACTGTTTTTTCTTGTATTACCCGTAAAAGCTTCGCCTGTAAAGCAGGATTCAATGAGTTAAGCTCATCAAGAAGCAAAGTCCCGCCTTCTGCCTGTTCAAAAAGACCGGGACGTTCAATGGCTCCTGTAAAAGCCCCCTTCTTCGTACCAAATAAAAGCCCCTCAATAAGACTATCAGGCAAGGCTGCGCAGTTTTGTGAAATAAACGGCTTTTCCGAACGACTGCTGCCATTATGAATGCTCTGGGCAAATAGCTCTTTCCCTGTTCCGGTTTCCCCGACAATCAGCACTGATGAAGTGGTTCGGGTTGCTCTTTTACTGGCCTCGATGACTTCTTGAATTTCAAAGCTGCTTCCAATTATGCTATCAAACGTATAGCGGGTGTTCCCCTTTTTATTCATATTTTCTCTAATCAATTTCTCTAACTTTGTAACGTCGCGGGCAATTTCAATGGCCCCAATTCGGATCCCATCTTCTTCGATAGGGATTGTATCGTTAATGGTTGTTATTTCTTTTCCGTGATTATTAAAATACGTCTGTTTCGCATTTTTTATAGTCGTGCCGTTTCGAAGGACATCAAGCAGGGTACTATCTTCGTTTTTGTTAAAAGTAAAAACGTCTAACAGACTCTTATCGAGAACATCATCATAGTCCATGCCCTCAATTTCGCCCATTTTTTTATTATAAATAATGGTTTTTCCCTCATGATTGATTGCATGTACACCGACATCAATCTCATCTAGGATATGTTGAAAAAATTTATTTTTTAAATCTATTTGTAGATGATTACCATTCATTTTTTGCTCCCCTTTAACAAATCCTTATATTATATTTTATCAAACTAAAAGAAAGGTGCAACAAAATTTTGCGCCATTTTTAGAATATTAAAAAGAGAGAGCAAATATTTTTTTCTATAATGAAGAGTAAAAGAAAATATATTTTGCGGTTGGAATTAATTAGTCCTATCAAATCAATGTTTTTAAGTTGGCACAGTTCTTGCATTAATTTAAGTGAAGGTACAAAACATAAGAAAGATGTTTTAAGGGAGGAGTAAACATGGTGGGAGAAAACAATACAAAATCAGCTTCATTAATAGAGAAAACAGAAAAATATGGTGCACATAATTATCATCCGCTGCCAATTGTCATTTCGAAAGCGGAGGGTGTTTGGGTAGAAGATCCCGAAGGCAATAGATACATGGATATGTTAAGTGCTTATTCAGCTGTTAATCAAGGACATCGTCATCCAAAGATTATAAAAGCATTAAAGGATCAAGCAGATCGAGTTACGTTAACATCTCGTGCTTTCCATAACGACCAGTTGGGTCCTTGGTATGAAATGGTTTGTAAAATAGCAAATAAAGAAATGGCTTTGCCGATGAATACGGGTGCTGAGGCAGTAGAAACTGCCTTTAAGGCAGCTCGACGTTGGGCTTATGATGTGAAAGGCGTTGAAGAGAATCAAGCAGAAATTATTGCATGTGCAGGTAACTTTCATGGCCGCACAATGACGGCTGTTTCCTTATCATCTGACCCTGAATATAAACGTGGATTTGGACCAATGCTGCCTGGAATTAAGATCATTCCTTACGGTGATCTTGAAGCATTAAAAAATGCGATTACTAAAAATACAGCTGCTTTCTTAATTGAGCCAATACAAGGGGAAGCAGGCATCATAATTCCACCGGATGGATTCTTAAAGCAAGCGTATGAAACTTGCAAGGAAAATAATGTTCTATTTATTGCCGATGAAATCCAGGCTGGTCTTGGACGTTCCGGTAAGATGTTTGCTTGTGATTGGGAAGAAGTAGTTCCGGATCTATATATATTAGGAAAGGCACTTGGTGGCGGGGTATTCCCCATTTCATGTGTTGTTGCTAATAAGGATATACTTGGGGTATTTAATCCAGGTTCACACGGTTCAACATTTGGAGGTAATCCGTTGGCATGTGCGGTTTCAATTGCAGCTATGAATGTACTTGTTGAAGAAAAGCTGGCAGAACACTCCCGTGAGCTAGGCGAGTATTTTAAAGGAAAATTAACAGAAATTCAAAATCCAAAAATTAAAGAAGTCCGTGGGCGCGGGTTGTTTATTGGTATTGAGTTAACGGAACCTGCCCGTAAATACTGTGAAATCTTAAAAGCAGAAGGCCTATTATGTAAAGAGACACATGAATCGGTTATCCGATTTGCCCCACCACTTGTTATTAATAAAGAAGAGCTTGACTGGGCAATTGAACGTATTAAAAAAGTATTAGGATAAGAGGTGCTATCATGGGTACAGCAGTGGAAGAAAAAAAGGCTAGTCCAAAAATAGAAGAGTCATTAGATTTATTAACATCAACACAAATCACTTTCAAAGAAGCATTGGATAAACTAGGCTATTCTAAAGAGATGTATGAGCTTTTAAAAGAACCATTGCGCATGTTAACAGTAAGAATTCCTGTGAAAATGGATAATGGTTCAACTAAGATGTTCACTGGATATCGTGCTCAACATAATGATGCCGTAGGCCCAACAAAAGGTGGAGTAAGGTTTCATCCTGAAGTTGATGAAAATGAAGTAAAGTCATTATCTATGTGGATGAGCTTAAAATGTGGCATTGTTGACCTTCCTTATGGCGGTGGTAAAGGCGGTATTATTTGTGACCCACGTTCCATGTCAATGGGTGAATTAGAGCGCTTAAGCCGGGGCTATGTCCGTGCGATCAGCCAAATTGTCGGCCCAACTAAAGATATTCCGGCACCAGACGTTTATACAAACGCTCAAATTATGGCATGGATGATGGATGAATATAGCCGCATTCGTGAACATGATTCGCCAGGATTTATTACAGGTAAACCACTCGTACTTGGAGGCTCAGCAGGAAGAGACAAGGCCACTGCACAAGGTGTCGTAATCTGTATTGAGGAAGCTGCGAAAAAGCGCGGTATTTCAATCGAAGGTGCTCGTGTAGTTGTTCAGGGCTTTGGGAATGCAGGAAGCTTTTTGGCTAAATTCATGCATGATATGGGAGCTAAAGTCATTGGTATTTCTGACGCAGGTGGAGCTCTCCATGACCCGAACGGTCTTGATATTGATTACCTTTTAGATCGAAGAGATAGCTTTGGCATGGTAACGAACTTGTTCAAGAACACGATTACGAACCAAGAGCTTCTCGAATTAGATTGTGATATTTTAGTACCAGCCGCCATTTCCAATCAGATTACAGCTAGTAACGCCCATAATATTAAAGCCTCGATTATTGTTGAAGCTGCCAATGGCCCAACAACCCTTGAGGCAACTAAGATTTTAACGGAGCGAGGTATTCTTCTCGTCCCAGATGTATTAGCAAGTTCAGGAGGAGTTACAGTTTCTTATTTCGAATGGGTACAAAATAACCAAGGTTATTATTGGCCTGAAGAAGAAGTAAATGAAAAGCTGCGCAAGAACCGTATTCGAGCCTTTAATAATGTATACGAGGCAGCCCAACAACGTAAAGTTAATATGCGGCTTGCCGCCTACATGGTGGGCATCAGAAGAATGGCAGAAGCCTCACATTTCAGAGGTTGGGTGTAAACCTACAACGAGGATCACTCCTATATAAATAGGAGTGGTCTTTTATTTTATAGACCGTATTGCACATTTTCTTACAAACCGGTTGGTTTTAATAGTGAAAATCATTGTTTTTTGACAAACCAACATAGAATAACGTCGAACACTTTTTAGGATTCGCCCTGATGATTTGACAAAAAAATAGGAAACCATGTGGTTAAATAAGAGACAACTATTTCTAGTCAGGGGAGTGTATGATATGCAAAAAGTAGAGAGGGAGATGGTTTTCCAAGCGCAAACTCAGGGGTTCATGGAGGGATGGTTAGAACGCTTAGGTACGAGGCTGGATCATCTGTTTATTAAAAAGGGTTTGCTGTTAGTACTAGTTGGCTTTTTACTTGGACGGGCTTTAATCCTTGCGAAAATTGCACCGTTTGCCTTACCTTTTTTTGCAGCCGTATTTTTAATGCGTAAAGAAAAGACTGGACAAGCAGCCATTGCCGTAGTTTTAGGGGCTTTAACAACGTCAATTCCAAGTGCAGGATTTACTTTTGCCACAATCGGAGCATTTTTCATATTTTATCTGATCTTTTCAAAGCTAAGCTCTGATCGGGTTAAAATTCTACCACTAATTGTATTAGTTGCATCCCTAGCAACAAGGCTTTCTTTAACCTATGTATTTAATCACGAGCTTGTCTATTATGACATCATAATGGGTTTAGTAGAGGCAGGTCTAAGCTATATATTAACGTTAATTTTTATTCAAAGCGTACCTTTACTAAGCATTCGCCGCAGAAAACAAGTATTAAAGAACGAAGAGATTATTTGTTTAATCATTTTATTAGCTTCTGTTTTAACCGGAACGATCGGTTGGTCCATTTATGATGTTTCTGTTGAGCATGTGTTATCCAGATATTTAGTGATGTTATTTGCTTTTATTGGCGGGGCTGCAATTGGCTCTACTGTTGGTGTTGTAACAGGGTTAATACTAAGCTTAGCAAATGTCGCCAGTTTGTATCAGATGAGTCTGCTTGCTTTTTCCGGTCTATTAGGTGGTCTATTAAAGGACGGGAGAAAGTTCGGTGTCGGGATTGGACTTTTAATTGGAACTTTATTAATTGGTTTATATGGAGAAGGAACAACGGATCTCCTACCAACAATATTAGAGTCCTGCATCGCCATCCTGATCTTTATGTTGACACCAAAGGCTGCTATTTCAAAAATTGCTAAGTTCATTCCTGGTACGGAAGAGCATGCACAGGAACAACAGCAATATATGCGTAAAATTAGAGATGTCACGGCTAAGCGGGTTGAACAATTCTCGACGTTATTTCATGCGCTTTCGAATAGTTTTAACTATCAAGGGCTTACTAACAAGGATGAAGATGATAGCCGTGAGATCGATTTCTTTCTAAGTAATGTAACAGAAAAAACATGCCAAACCTGTTTCCGAAAAACAAAATGCTGGGAGGACAACTTTAATACAACTTATGATTACATGTTAGAAATTATGCGTGAATGTGAAGCAAATTCTTCCGGTATCCCTAATCGAACATTACAGCGTGAATGGGACAACCATTGTGTGAAAGGGGCAAGGGTATATGAAGAAATTAAACAAGAGCTATCTTTTTATCATGCAAATCAGAGGTTAAAAAAGCAGGTTCAAGAAAGTAGACGTTTAGTGGCCGATCAGTTACTAGGGGTTTCACAGGTTATGGACAATTTTGCAAAAGAAATACAGCGTGAGCGGGAAAATCATCAACATCAGGAAGATCAAATTATAGAGGCTCTGGCGGGAATGGGAATTGAATTAGGGCAAATTGATATATACAGCTTAAAATCCGGTAATGTCGATATTGAGTTAAGCATTCCATATTGTAATGGAACCGGGGAAGCAGAAAAGGTCATTGCCCCGATGCTTTCGGATATAGTAGGTGAAACCATTGTTGTTAAAAAAGAGGATTGTGCCCCATTTTCGCATGGCTATTGTCAAGTGGCATTAGGTTCAGCGAAAGCCTTTGTTGTAGATACAGGAGTTGCCCATGCTGCTAAGGGCGGTGCATTCGTTTCTGGTGACTGCTATTCGACGATTGAGTTAGGTGCTGGGAAATATGCAATCGCTATCAGTGATGGAATGGGAAATGGTGAAAGAGCCTTTTTAGAAAGTAATGAAACATTAGTTTTATTACAAAAAATTCTTCAATCCGGGATTGAAGAGAAGGTGGCTATCAAATCTGTTAATTCAGTATTATCGTTAAGAACAACCGATGAAATTTTTTCAACATTAGATTTGGCGTTGATCGATCTTCAGGATGCTAATGTAAAGTTTCTAAAGATCGGTTCCTCTCCCAGCTTTATAAAGCGAGGTGAAACTATTAAAAAGATTAAAGCTAGCAATCTGCCGATGGGGATCATTCAAGACTTTGAAGTAGAGGTGGTAAGCGACCAACTTAAATCCGGGGATATCCTTGTCATGATGAGTGACGGTGTATTCGAAGGGCCATCCCATGTTGAAAACTATGATGCATGGATGAAGAGGAAATTAAAAGAGATTAAAACCGATGAACCGCAGGCTATTGCTGATATTTTATTAGAAGAGGTAATAAGAACAAGTGGGCAAATTCAAGATGATATGACGGTTATTGTTGCAAAAATTAATCATAATATTCCGAAGTGGGCCTCTATTCCGGTGTATCCAAGTAAAAAGGCACTATAACTGCACTATAACTGCACTATAACTTTATTCAGCAGGGCTTAATGCCTCCGGCGGATGCCACGGATTTTCAGAGGTAGTTTTTCGAGCAAGCTCGAAAAAATCCGGGCGCAAATACGCCAAGTCGTATTTGATCAGTAGTATAAATCTTTTTTTATTCGTTAATGATGGTAATAGACCATTGTTGGAGGAGATACGAATGAAAAAAGGGACATTAAAACAAATCTTACTTATTACAGATGGGTGTTCAAATTCCGGGGAAGATCCAGTGGCAATGGCGGCACTGGCCAAGGAACAAGGAATTACTGTTAATGTGATTGGTGTTATGCTGAATGATTCCGTTGGTGACCAAGGAAAACAGGAAATAGAAGAAATCGCTATGAGCGGGAATGGGATCAGCCAAATTGTTTATGCAAAGCAGCTGTCGCAAACGGTTCAAATGGTGACAAGAAAGGCGATGACCCAGACTCTTCAAGGTGTTGTAAATTCAGAATTAAAACAAATACTTGGAAGTACAAGCACAATCGAAGACCTTCCACCGGAAAAGCGTGGCGAGGTAATGGAGGTTGTTGATGAACTTGGGGAAACTGTCGATTTAGAAGTATTAATTTTAGTAGACATTAGTGGAAGTATGAAAGATAAAATACCAACTGTGAAAGAAGCCTTGTTTGATTTATCAATCAGCCTAAACTCAAGGATTGGTCAAAATCGTTTTTCTATTTTTGGATTTCCGGGAAAGCGGGATGAGGTTGATAAAATACTAGATTGGACGCCAAAGCTAGATTCAATTTCAAGCGTATTTCCGAAATTAACATCGGGTGGAATTACACCTACAGGACCTGCTATTCGTGAGGCGATTCAACACTTCTCTAAGAAGAAGCCACGAAATTTAAGGAGCTGGATTTCCCGTGATGATGAATACATCGAAGAAGCCTGATTATAATGTAGCTCGGGGAACAGTTATAAAGGGGAAGTGGCATCATAAAGCTTATACAGTACATAATACCCTAGGGTATGGGGCAACGGGAACTGTATATTTAGCAGAAGGGAGTGAAGGGCTAGTAGCTTTAAAAATTAGCGATGATAGTATGGCGATTACTTCAGAAGTCAATGTACTACGACACTTTTCTAAGGTCCAAGGCTGCCTTGGACCTTCTTTGCTTGATGTCGATGATTGGATATTTCCCGGGCAAGGAAATGTTCTTCATTTCTATGTAATGGAATATTTAAAAGGGAACGACTTTTTGTCTTTTATAAGTAAGAACGGGGATGAATGGCTTAGTGTCCTTGTGCTTCAGCTTCTTTCAGATTTATACCGGCTTCACGAGGAGGGCTGGGTGTTTGGTGATTTAAAACCAGATAATTTATTAGTAGTAGGGCCACCATCACGAGTTCGATGGCTGGATGTTGGTGGGACAACAATGAAAGGACGTTCAATTAAAGAATTCACTGAATTTTTTGATCGCGGATACTGGGGTATGGGTTCAAGAAAAGCTGAACCTTCTTATGACTTATTCGCGGTAGCGATGATTATGATCAATAGTGCTTATCCTCATCGCTTTTCAAAAAAAGGAGAGCTTGGAAATCACTTTCCGGAATTAGTTGAAGCCGTTCAATCGGCTCCTTCGTTAAAAAAATATGAAAAGGTTATTATTAAAGCCATCCAAGGACGTTTTCACAATGCACAAGAAATGCGACAGGAACTGATAGAAACGATTAGTTCTCAAACGGTTATAAAACAAAGTAAACCGGTTGATCATTCTGTCCCAAAACCAACTCCAACATCGAAAACTTTAAAAAATGCAAGGCAGCTAAAAAGGAAGGCTGACAGAAGGAATAGATTTAGAGGAGTATTCGAAACGTTCCTCATCGCTGTTTTTTTATTAATTGCTTACTTTCTTTATATTGCAGGACATATGATGTGATTTTTTTGCTACAATAAATAATGGAAATCAATACTATTATTATAAAGGAAGATTGGAATGAAGCATGACAGAGTAGAGCAATTTATCGAGAGGCATAATTTACTTGCGAAGAATGCAGTCGTTGTCGTAGGTGTATCGGGAGGTTCGGATTCTATTGCTCTACTTCATTATTTGTGGACGATAAAAGACAAACGGAAGTTAACATTAGTGGCCGCTCATGTAGATCATATGTTTAGAGGGAAGGAGTCCTATGAGGATTTACAATTTGTAAAGAATTTTTGTGAAAACTTTTCAATCCAATTTGAGGGGGTTTCAGTTGATGTACCCAGCTATATTGAAAACCATCATGTAAGCTCCCAAGTTGCAGCAAGAATTTGCCGATATGAATTTTATGATAGAGTGTTAGAGAAATATAATGGAGATTACTTAGCCTTAGCCCACCACGCTGATGACCAGGTGGAGACGATGCTGATGAGAATGGTTAGGGGCAGCTATGGGCAATCATTAGCGGGAATACCGGTAAAGCGCCCTTATAATAATGCAACGCTCATTCGACCGTTTTTATGTTTGACTAAGGTTGAAATTGAGCAATACATAGAGGAATCCAATTTATCATTTCGACTAGATCCAAGCAACAATAAAGATGACTATCTAAGAAACAGATTTAGGCATCATATTCTTCCTTTATTAAAAAAAGAAAATCCAAATGTTTCAGAGCGGTTTCAAACTTTAAGTGAGTTGCTCTCGGACGACCAAAAGCTATTAGATGATTATGCAGCAAAGGAATTAGAAAAGGTTTTAATAGAGAAGACGGAAACAAGAATTGTTTTTGCCGTTAATGAGTTTAAAAGGATACCTATTTCTTTACAAAGGAGGGGTATTCATCTAATATTAAAATATCTTTATAACGTAATTCCTTCCAATATTGCTACAATACATATTAATCAACTTTTATCTTTGCTCTGGTCTGAACATCCTTCAGGTATTTTACATTTTCCAAAAGGTTTGATTGTTACG
>JAENZK010000442.1 GCA_016841285.1 Guptibacillus hwajinpoensis
CCGCGCCAGCCGGTGGGCGGAAAAGTTCGTTTCCAGCAGATGCGTTAGGCGAAATAGGCGATTTATTCCAAGATAGTTGAGTGGTGTGAACAATGACTACTTTAGGGGAGGGTTTAATGTGATTTATTTTTTTGTTCTTATTATTGCTTTGGGTCTCTTGGTGGTAATCGTGTCCAAGTCTGGCTTAATCGGATCGACAATTGACCAGCAAACTACTACAAAGGCAGTATTACCCTATAGGAAACGAGATTTTCTTTTGACAAAAGCAGAAAGGTCGTTTTATGAGGTTCTTGTTTTAACAGCAAGAAGTTTAGATGTTCATATTTTTGCTAAAGTCCGATTAGCAGATTTGCTATATTTGCCTAAAGATACGGCGAATAGAACTTCATTCCAAAATCAAATCAACTCAAAACATATTGATTTTATTTTGTGTGATAAGTCAAATGTGCGACCTCTAATGGCGATTGAATTAGATGATTCCTCACATGGGCAAGCAAGTAGACAAGCAAGAGATAGCTTTGTTAATAAAGCTTTATTAAATGCGGGGCTGCCATTGCTTAGGGTACCTGCACAACATTCATATAGTGTTGCTGAGATTTCCGCGAAGATTCAAAGTTGTTTGCAAAAATCAGAGGTAGCACCAACCAAAAAGTAATTATCATGAGTGCGTTAAGGTAGATAATTTTGCATATGGTGGAACGGGCCACTTTATAAAGAGGTTTATAATCGCACTGACTGCGGAATAAATCGCCTACATCGCCTAACAACGCTGGAAACGGCTCCACTACGTTCCGCCCAACTTTGCTCATCCTGCCCGGCTGTCACGATTCTTGCGGCAGGGGGTAGTGGCCTGGGGCGGCAACAATCGCGCCAGCCGGAGAGTCGGGAAGGCAAAGTTCGTTTCCAGCAGATGCGTTAGATGAAATCATGGCTAATGAGAGGAGAAAAAAAGATGAGTTTTGAAGCGGTTGTTTATAGAGTTTTGATAGCATCACCTTCAGATGTGGTCGCTGAAAGAAAAGCGATTCCAGAGGTGCTATTTGCTTGGAATGCAGTCAACTCCGCTGAACTAGGTATAGTTTTGTTACCAGTTATGTGGGAGAGTCACTCGTTACCTGAAATGGGCGATAGACCGCAAGCCATAATTAATAAGCAGATTGTCAAGGACTGTGACATCCTTATCGGAGCATTTTGGACTAGAATTGGGACTCATACAGGTGTTGCGGAGTCTGGAACTGTAGAAGAAATAGAAGAGTTTTTGTCTTCAGGAAAACCAGTTATGTTATATTTTTCATCAGCTCCAGTGGTTTTAGATAGTGTTGAACCTGAGCAATACCAAAAGCTTACAGCTTTTAAAAAGAAGTGCCAAACTGAAGGATTAATCGAAAACTATTCATCAGTTGCTGAATTACGTGAAAAATTGAATCGTCACTTAACAACAAAAATTAGGTCTATCCATAATTATACTGGTGTCTCTGTACGTGAAAGCAACGACCCCAAAATGGTAATTAAAGAGCAATTTCGCTCCTTTTTAAGAAGGTGTGAAGCTGAATGGGTTACCGAGCGTGATAGCAAACCCTACAATTTAGATGAAGGAAAATATATTCTTAGAAGAATGGGACAAGATTTACTTGAGTTTAGATTGGCTCTTGAGGGACAAGTTGATGATAAGGTTATTTCTATATTTGACGATGTAATGAGAGAATCCAAATCTATACAGCGGCACCAGGTATACATGGATGGAGGACAATCATATAGAGAATTCTGGCAGATTGGAGATTCTCTTATCAAGGTTTTAAAAGATCAAATAGATTATATTTAGGGCCGGCCATGACATCATCTAACAACGCTGGAAACGGCTCCGCTACGCTCCGACCCAACTTTTCCTGCCCGGATGCCATTCTTTGGGGAGCCGGCTGTCACGGTTTTTGCAATTTGCCTGGCAAAAATCGCACCACCGAGAAGTTGGGCAACTGAAGCTGGGGAACCGCAAGAGACTACTGTTGGCCTAACCTAACCCAACAGAAGGCTTGGCCGCGACCGTACGTTATTTCACGGTCGGAGTAAGGAGGTCAGCCCCGTCTCTTCTGGAATGCATGATGTCTGGGTTCACTCGGTGCCACGCTTTTTGCAATTCGGGCAGCAAAAACCGCGCCAGCCGGTGGGCGGAAAAGTTCGTTTCCAGCAGATGCGTTAGGTGAAATTACCCTGGGTCAATAATTTGGGGGGAAAAGAATGATAAAAGTTCTAAGGTATTCTCCATTAATATTATTTTTAGTTGCCTTTCCTATAAGTTTTTTCTACAGCCCAAACTTACCAACCTATGTTCTCGGGAATCTAAGAGAAAGCGTGGGTGCTTGGGCAGTAACTAGTTACCTGTTAACAATTACTTTAGGAGTCTTAGCCGTAGCAAACTATAAAGGGTGGATGAATGGTAGATTCGTTTTATGGATTTTACTGATAGATTTAATCGGGTTAGTGGCATTGCATCATGTTCCAATACTCTTATATTGGCATGTTATTCAATCTGACGGCATTATTCGTGACGATACAGCTAATCCAGTTGTACAGGCCAATATTCTTATGTTTATTTGGCACATCGGAATTACTATGGGATCAATTTTAGTTGGGCTAATCGCACTATTGCATTCTACTACAAATAAGCTGCCAGAGAGCAAATCTTAAAAAAGAGGCTGATTGCTTACTATAAAGCGGCTGCCGGGTAACATCACCTAACAACACTGGAAACGGCTCCGCTACGCTCCGACCCAACTTTTCCTGCCCGGATGCCGTTCT
>JAENZK010000443.1 GCA_016841285.1 Guptibacillus hwajinpoensis
GTAAACGGCTTATAGCCGTGGAGCAAACCACCCTTTGGAAGGGTGGTTATGATTAGTGAAAATTGATTCATTCGGTCACAGTGAACTGATATTTATCCATTAAGTGCATGTCCAATGCATCAGCATGAAAGTAGACTGAATAAACTCCTGGTTCAGCAAGGCTTATTTCTCCTGTATAAGTACCATCACCTGCATTTTCAGCAGGAATTGTTGTATGTTCTTCATCAGCTTTTTCTTCTAACCAATATTCAAAACTAACGTCAGCATCTTTTACTTCTTTTTCACCAGCAGTCATTTTTACTTCAAAAGTTAGTGGTTCGTTTACTTTTACTACATCAGATGACATCGTAAATGAGGCTTCCGGGAAAACAAATTCCTCTTCATCAGAGCTGCAACCCACTAATAAACTAACAATGATTAAAAAGGGTAATGCCAATTTTTTTATCATTTTTTAACCAACCTTTACGTTTACTTGAGTTCATTCTTAATTCTTTTATAAATTCTGTCACTATCGAAACCTTCACCCATTGGCAATGATTCTACTAATTTATTATTTTGGTCAAGCATGTACGTAAATGTTGTATGAACATAGTTGCCGTTGCCGGGGTCTCTGTACATAAACTGAAAAGCATTTGCAATTTTACGGGTACTTTCGTCGGTTCCTCTTAAAAAGTGCCAACCTGTGTTGTCGTCAGTGATATTAAAACGTTCGGCATATAGTGCTAATTTTTCAGGTGTGTCTCGTCTAGGATCAATCGTGATCGAAATAAATTCAACTTTATCACGGAAAACTCCATCTTCTTCTAATTTCTTTTTTAATAAATTCATTCTTAGTGAAGTTGTTGGGCAAACATCCGGACAATTTACATACATAAATTCAATTAGGCGAATTTTTGGAGGTAAATCAGCGAAGGAATACTCCCCTCCGAATGCTGATTCCATGACCACATCTTCCGGAAGTTCAACACTTCCAGGGCGAATCACAGTCAAATAAAGAATACCTGCTGAGATTCCTATCACGGCTAAGGTTATGAAAGTAATATATATTTTTTTCAATATAAAACACCTCGTCTAAATTTTTACTTCTGATACTATGATACTATACGATTATAAAAAAAACAGGAAATGACGTGGGAAAAACGTGAATATTCTATGAACATGTTTAAAAAGTTTATTATCTGTTCTAATTCAGTTTATACTAACTAAAATAAAGATATAGATATAGTTTGTACAACAATAATAAAAAGGGGAGAAATACAGTTGAAGAAATTTTTAAAAGGACTTTTTCTTCTTTATGGGATTTATGCTGCTATCATTATTTCATATTTCCTTCTTGTCGCTGATTCCACCAATTTGCCGATTAACTATCAAGGTTCGGCCGCAGACCCAGCAACATTTATGAATGAAAGACAAATGGAATTGACGTATGAATACTCAAAAATTAGACATATCATCTTTTTTTTGTTAACCCCTTTTGATTGGGTTCTTTTCTTAACAATCTTAACAGTAGGGATTTCCACACGTTTTCGTAATTGGTCCAAATCCGTAACGAAGATATCTGTATTTCAAAAAGGAATTTATGTATTCTGGTTATCCATTTTTACTTTCATTGTTATGTTTCCAATTGATTTTATTTCATACCAACTTTCCAAATCCTATGGGATTACAACCTCCACATTTCCAATTTGGATGAAAGACCAACTTATAGATTTTTGGCTTGATTATCTGTTTATGGCACTTTTAGCAATCGTCGTGTACGCATTAATAAAAAAATTCAACAAAAAATGGTGGATCTATGCTTGGGTCATTTCTGTTCCATTCACCGTCTTTTTAATGTTTGTTCAACCTGTCATTATAGATCCACTTTATAATGATTTTTACCCGTTAAAGGATAAAGAACTAGAAGAAAAAATCTTAAATCTGGCAAGTAAAGCAGATATTCCAGCAGAGCATGTCTACGAAGTGAATATGTCTGAAAAAACAAATGCTTTAAATGCCTATGTAACAGGCATTGGCTCGAATTCAAGAATTGTATTATGGGATACAACATTAAATAAACTGAATGATAATGAAGTACTTTTTGTAATGGCACATGAAATGGCACATTATGTGAAGAAACATATTTATATGGGGATGGCAGCCTACCTGATCATTTCCTTAATTGGTTTATTCATAGCCTCCAAGCTTTTGGAATGGGCAGTTAAAAGGTTTGGGGATCTACTTCGGATTAAAGGGATTCATGATATTGCAAGTCTGCCTTTGCTGTTATTAATCATTTCAATGCTTACATTTGTACAAAGCCCAATTAGCAATGCGTTTTCTAGAACCTTAGAGCACTCAGCAGATGAATATGCAATTGAAATGACAAAAGATAAAGTTTCTGCTATAAGCGGATTTCAGAAATTAACGATTGCGGGATTAAGCGAGGTTAATCCACCTGTAATTGTAAAATGGCTTCGTTATGGACACCCAACGATGTTAGAAAGGTTAAATTTCCTAGAAAATTACGATACGAACCAGTCAAAATAATTATCTTAAAGCCTCTTTTTGCAAAAAATGAAAAAATTTCGCAAAAAGGGGTTTCTTTTTTAAAAACACTGTTATATAATACAAACAGAAACGAACAACTGTGTAATATAACAACAAGACAACAGCGAAGAAGAAAGCAGAATGGAAGGAGTGAAAATCACTCAATCAACAGGGGAATGTTTGACGTGTAATTCGTTAAACATAGGGGGCTTTAAAACGGTAAAAGGGTATAACTTCATTCAGCAGAAGCAGTTGAATAAAGT
>JAENZK010000444.1 GCA_016841285.1 Guptibacillus hwajinpoensis
CGGAATTATCGCTTCGCAAAGGTCAATGGCAGGAAAGTAATAAACCAAAAGAGCTTCTTAGGTATTCAGGCATCCAAGTATATGAACTAGACAATTATTATGCACGAATGGATCTTAAGGATTTGTCTGGTTTACCATGGCTAACTACTCACACGATCCGAGTGCCTCTTGATTTATTTATTGAAGAGAAGCTTGCTGCTGTTCTTGTCGCAGAAAAACCCAAGTATGACGTGACCCCCATTGTAAAATTGGACAAAGCGTTTTTCGACATTTCTGTTAATGTGAAAGCCGGAATCAATGAATTGCATACTGACCTAACTGAAAAGGAAATCACGCAAATGGCTCAAGAAAAAATAGAGGAGCAAATCCGTAAAACGTATCAAGCTGCTTTTAAAGAGGGGATAGATATTTACAATTTGGGCGAATCTTTGTATCGCAAACATCCACATCTATGGAAACACCTTGCCACAGGAAAACAGCAACTCGTTTTAAACCAAGATTCCCTGCGTCATGTAAATGTTGAGGTGAATATTGTTTACCCTGGAAGATATAAATTACATGAACAAGGGGAATCCACCTCGTGATTCTGGTAAGGGAATTATTGCCCCCACCCTGCTTCTTCTGCTTAGCGTTGAAGAAGCAGGGTTTTTGTATCCAAAAAATAGTTTAACGTTGTAAATCCGCATTTTCCTGACGCTACCCCATATAGAAAATAATGGACTTTATTAAAGGCCATTTTCAAATCAATGATGTTTTTAAAGTTGCCTAGAGTGGGTATTGTAGCTTTTGACTTCGGAAAAGTTATTTTTGTTCAAATATCAAAAGAGAGTGCTTAAAGAAGTAGGTGGTTTGGAAGATGCGAATGAAGAAGATATCATATAAATTTGGCAGCTATTACAAATCAATTGCCAATAATTTTTTGAATCTCTGGCAGTTGCATTTATCGATGTTTCAGAAACTTTTGTTAAATTGAATTTTAACTTAACTAGCAGTGCTAGTTAATGAACAATAGGCCACTGATGTTCACTTGAAATATTATATCGGGTGTTGAATATCAGCCTATTGTGTACAAAAAAACGTTGAAAACACCTTATGTATTTTCCAATTAGTTACCAAAACGTTACTCCATTTTGGTAAAATATGCTTAGAGTTTGTGAAGTTTTACACTTAAACTAAAGAGTTAGTCTAATTCACAAAATGTTACAATAATTGGTAGATATAAAATGAGTGAGTATTTTTCTTTTTACTACCTTTTGAATAAGATAGGGAGGATTTCAATGTCTGGATATGAACCAGCAATAACAATTAGTTCAATTTTAAACACTTTATTGCTTATTTGGTTTTTTGCATTGATGGTAGCAAGAACACTCAATTTATTTGGGATCAATAAAGCCTCATGGAAACAGGATTTTCTAATTACATTTATGCAATCATTTATAATAGCGGTTCTTGTTGAAACTTGGATTTATTATATGTAACTAACCAGTGTTTAAAATCAACGTAATGAAGTTAAATAGATCAGTTACTTCTTAAACAAACGTGGTAGCTTTAGCGAAATTCCTTAGCAAGTATATATTTAATGGGGTGAGGTTAGTGAGGGTAATTTTAGAGTTATTTAGGATAATCATTATTTTTGCAATTCTTGCAACAGTCTTAGGTGGAATTCCTCATGCATTTTATACAACCATCGGTATCGATACTGACAATTATGGATGGACAGCTATGCTCGGTGTTTTTATCTTAATCTTTGTTTTGTATAGAAATAAACTTCAATTCAGTGGCTGGTACACAGGGAAAGGCGGAGAAAAACTACCAAAAGGGTTGTCAAAATTGTTAATAATAAGTGCTATTGTTTTATTGTTATTTTCCCCGTTTCTTCATTTTTTGTTAACCTAATAGGTACGATAGCAGAACAAAGCTGTCGCTTCTTTAACTTTTGAAGCAGGTTATTACAACTGGTATTTTTGCGAATTCTATAATTAGGTGGGAATTGTTATGCGTGATGATAAATGGATTGCATATCTTTTACTTGGTATAATCGCATATACTATCGTTATGATTTACCTTTTAGAGCAAGAGCCGATTCTTGCAAATCAAATAAACAATAGTGTAATAATTGGACTGCTTTTAACAATTTTAATAAAGATAAAAAAATAGAATTTTTATTAACGGGGGGCGATAGCAGAATAGGCTGTTGCTTCTTCTATTATTGTTGCAGGTTATTTAATTTATAAACCTTAAATTATACATAGGGGGATTGAATAATTTGAGGTTGTTATTTATCATTCCATTTATTCTTATTGGTGCTTTTTTGATTGGGTTAACGATTAATAACATTGGCGATTTAGGTAATATAATTATGGATATTGTTGGATGGGGATTTATTTTAGTTGCTGGTTTAATAGAAAAAAAAAGGAAAGAAAAAAGTCAATCATCTTAAACAAACGGGTGGCGATAGCATAACAGGCTGTCGCTTCTTCAGCTATTGAAGCAGATTACTATAACAGTGAAACTTGAATAAATAACAAACGTCTCATTATACGAGGGAGTGTGTTATGAGAATTCAAAGGAAATATTAGCTTTGTTTTTAGTTCTTTCACTTTTATTAGGGTGCGACTCTTCAAGAGCGAAGGATCGCTATTTTGCTTATTCAAGTAACGGAGCAATTTAGTTGTAATATAATGTTATAATGTGGTAAACGCGGATAAAAAAACAACTTGGACAAATTTATGTAGAAAAAGAGATATCAAAATTTATAGAGGTATAGGA
>JAENZK010000017.1 GCA_016841285.1 Guptibacillus hwajinpoensis
GACAAAGGAGTAATAAAAGCAACCCAGTCACAAATGGATAGATCCAAGCAACGCCTTGTACAAGAAAATAAACGAGTACAATATTAAAAATCAGCCTAACAATTTGATCGGTCCATAGTGACCCTTTGTCAGTCGAAAATTGAACAAACCATCTGGTCATGATATTTATAGCTTTCACTATTATTAGTATGACGGTTAAGAATAGTAAATCCCTAAACGTTGTCCCTTGCTGTTGGAAATACAAAGGACCAAGTGCAGCAATAAAAAATATTAGCACATAGCATTGGAGCATATAAGAATATAGAATGGACCTTCGAAAATAAGGCTTTAATTCTATTTCAACCGGCAGTAAAAAGACTAAATCTGCTTCCTTCAAAAAAGTTTGAATTGGGCTTTGTGTTAATATAATCCCAATAATCAAAGCAATAATAAGGGCTGCAGGAAAGTCTTCGGACAATGTCTTCAACCAGTTTTGGTAATAATATGCCCCTCCCCCGACTGCAAATAGTAAAACAAATTTAAAATGATCATTAAAAATTAATTTTAAATATCGTCTTGTATCCTTCACATATAATTGAAATCTTTGTTTCCATAACTTGTTCGCATCAATCATGAATCTTCCCTCGTTAATTGAAGATAAAGATCATCTAATGAAGCATCTTTCATCTTAAATTGTTCCCTGAGCTCACTCATGGTGCCATGGGCTCTAACCTTTCCGTCATGCAGGATGACAAAACGATCACAATATTTTTCAGCTGTTGATAAGATATGTGTTGACATTAAAATTCCAGCACCATTTTCCTTAGACTTTTCCATCATATCGAGGAATGATTGAATTCCTACTGGATCGAGACCAACAAAAGGTTCATCAACAATATAAAGACTTGGATGAATCAGGAATGCACACATAATCATTACCTTTTGACGCATTCCTTTTGAAAAATGAACTGGAAACCATTTTAGCCTTTTCTCCATCCGGAATTCCTTTAAGAGCGGTGTTAGACGTTCTTCAAACTCTTTTTTTTCAATTCCATATGCCATTGCTGTCAACTCTAAATGCTCGTACAATGTTAATTCATCATATAATATTGGTGTTTCCGGAATATATGTAAATTGCTTGCGATAGCTATCTGGATTTTGCTTAAAGGTTGAGCCGTTTATAGCAACTGAACCACTTTTCGGTTCCAAGAGACCAATTATATGTTTAATGGTGGTACTTTTTCCTGCGCCGTTTAATCCAATTAAAGCGACAATTTCCCCGGCTTTTACTTCAAATGTTACATTATGAATAACAGGATTTTTCGTATATCCGCCTGTCAAATCGATAACTTCAAGTAATTTTGGCATTGTTCCTATCCTTTCTTTCACGACTTACAATAATATTAACAAATTTTTCTTAGACAAAACACTTCTAGCCATCGACAACTTTTTTTAAAATAAATGTATAGCCTTATGATAACTGGTTATCATAATAAACGAAGAGGGGAGTTAATCAAGTTAGTAGCAGCAATTAACCATGTACTGGAGATGATGGCGATGAACAATCTTGGTGATTTAGTAGCGTCATTTTAGTCCGAAATGGGGTGTCTGTGAAAGACAACTTATTAGCTTTAGATGCTGTATAAAACTTAAATCCATTTGAAAATGAGGTGTCTACGATCGGCATAAACCTGATTTAGATACTATTCCTATTCCTAAAAAAATGGGGTGTCTACGATCGGCAACTTACTGATTTAGATACTAATCTTTAGAAAATGGGGTGTCTGTGAAAGACAACTTACAGTTTTAGAAGCGAAAAGCACTACTCCCAAACCTCTTCAAAAGACAGGGTGATCTTCGGACACCTTGTCTTTTTATGTTTAAAAAAGTTCTGTATAATTAGACTTAGGAAAAATTTTCTTTGAAAGGTTGGTTTATATGTCAGATTGCATTTTTTGTAAAATAGTAAATGGAGAAATTCCTTCTTCAAAAATATATGAGGATGAAAATGTATTAGCATTTTTAGATATTTCTCAAATTACTAAAGGTCATACACTGCTGATCCCTAAAAAACATAACAAAAATTTATTTGATCTTCCTAAAGAAACAGCAGAAAAATTGTTCTCAGTCGTACCAAAAATTACGAATGCGATGAAAAATCAATTAAATATCGAGGACCTTAACCTTGTTTGTAATTCTGGGGAAAAAGCCGGACAAGAAGTATTTCATCTACATTTACATTTAATCCCCCGATATGGGAAAGGCGATGGATATGGTGGTGTTTGGAAGTCACATGCAAGCGAATATACTGGAGAGGATCTAAAAAATTTAGCAGCAAAAATCTCAAACGGTATCGTTTAATGCATTCAGTTTTACATAATAATATGGTGTTCGACAAGTTCACCGTATTTTTTTATAAAAATAAATATTCCGAATCGTGAAAACGTGATACGATAGTATTACAAGAAAAGCGGAAGCACCCGTTTAGCGACGAACAAGACTTGCGCACTTCGAAATGAGATATAGGAAACACAGCGAGGTACGAGCTGATGTTGACTTATCGTAGTGGAGGAGTGTGAAGTTTGCTAGTCGCTGGGTGCTGGAGCTAGACAATAATGTACAAAACTTACATTTTATCAAGGAGGATTTTTACATTGAAACGCGCTTACAATTTTAACGCTGGTCCATCTGCTTTACCATTAGAGGTGCTTCAAAAAGCACAAGCTGAATTAGTTGATTTCAAAGGTTCAGGAATGTCAGTTATGGAGCTTAGCCATCGCAGCAAAGAGTATGATGCAGTTCATAATCAGGCACAAAGCTTACTAAGAGAGCTATTGAATATCCCAGAAAATTATGATGTGCTCTTTTTACAAGGTGGAGCTAGTCTACAATTTTCAATGATCCCAATGAATTTCTTAGCTGAAGGTCAGATTGCAAACTATGTTTTAACAGGTTCATTGTCGGATAAAGCTTTAAAAGAAGCAAAAAAAGTAGGGCAGACACATATTGCAGCCTCTACAAAAGAGTCTAAATATAAGTCAATCCCAAGCTTCGATGAAATCAAGCTAAGTGAAAACCCAGCTTACTTACACATTACATCAAATAATACAATTTACGGAACAGAATGGGCAAATTACCCTACATTTGACAATGTTGATTTAATTGCAGATATGTCCAGCGATATCTTAAGCCGTTCTTTTGATGTGGACAAGTTTTCATTAATTTATGCAGGAGCACAAAAAAACCTTGGTCCTTCAGGTGTAACAGTTGTGATTCTTAAAAAAGATTTACTTTCTAGAATCCCTGAAAACCTTCCAACAATGCTTGATTATCGTACACATACTGAAAGCAATTCACTTTACAATACACCGCCAACTTTCGGTATCTACATGCTTTCTCTAGTATTGGATTGGGCAAAAGAGCTTGGCGGAGTAGAGAAAATCCAACAAATTAACGAGCAAAAAGCATCAATTTTATACAATACGATTGATGAGAGTGAAGGCTTCTATTCAGCCCATGCACTACCTGGAAGCCGTTCAAACATGAATGTTACCTTTACACTACCAACTGATGAACTTTCTAAAGAGTTTTTAGCTGGTGCTAAAGAAGCTGGCTTTGTCGGATTAAATGGACACCGTTCAATCGGTGGCTGCCGTGCATCAATTTACAATGCTGTTCCTGTCGAAGCTTGTGAAGCATTACGTAACTACATGATTTCATTTAAAGAAAAGCATTAATTTAGAAAAGCTGAAGCTAGACAAAATTTCCACTTTAAATAAATCATTATATTTGGTAAAATAGAACTAATTAACTTTTGCAATAGGTCACGAGGACACTATTGGAAAGTAAAGTATAGTTAAGATGAGGAGAGATGAGAAATGAATACGAAAGTACTTGTGTCATTAGCGATGTTAGTTGGAATTGGTGCGGTTTTACACGCCGTTGTGCCGCCGATCTTTTTTGGAATGAAGCCTGATATGCTATTAACGATGATGTTTTTAGGAATCGTCCTTTTTCCGGAAAAGAAAAATATTTTTATTTTAGCAATTGCAACAGGAATTGTTTCAGCACTAACAACGGGGTTCCCAGGCGGCCAAGTTGCTAACATGATTGATAAACCAATTACTGCATTTTTATTCTTTATGCTTTTCCTAGCAGTAAGAAAGTTCAATCAATCTATCGTAGCCATAGCCATACTAACTGCAATTGGCACAATTATTAGCGGATCTGTTTTTCTTGGTTCAGCGGCCATTCTTTTTGGATTACCAGGCGGTGCATCTTTCGTAGCTTTATTTACTGCGGTAGTGCTTCCGGCCACAGCTGTTAATACAGTTGCAATGGTTATCATTTATCCAATTGTATCAGCAATCCTTAAGCGTTCTAAAATCGCTGTACCACAATCTAACAGTATTAAAGGCTAAACAAAAAGTGTCTTGTATCGATAAAATATGGTACAAGACACTTTTTTTATATATCATTACACGTTATTGTTATATATTTTCCAGTAAACAATTTTTACATAAAATGTTTTTTTATTTATACTATAAGTAAATATCTCGGAGGAGTGAATCATTATG
Organism: Guptibacillus hwajinpoensis; assembly: GCA_016841285.1. GTDB lineage: Bacteria > Bacillota > Bacilli > Bacillales > Bacillaceae_J > Schinkia. The sequence continues at coordinate 4,557 of JAENZK010000017.1, forward strand.
AGTAATCGAAAATCATTGTTCCTCGGGCTGATCATTGGCGGTTTTTCTGGTGCTGCCATTGCCCTTCTTGCTTCACCTAAATACAGTCAAGACCTAAAGGAGACTTTAAGTACAAACAGTAAGAAAGTGAAAGAAACATTGGATACTTTAAAAACTGAATCCATCCAATTAAAAAACCAGGTTGTAGAAACATCAAAAGAAGGCGCCATAATTTTAAAAGACTTCTCAAAAGACTTGAAAACATCCATTGATACATGGAAAAAGGAAATTGAACCAAATACAAATAATATTATCGATGATCTAAAAAGTATCGAAGAATCGATTCAACAACTCGAAAAATCAACCAAGTCTTAAGGGGGATTTTACCATAATTTCAAAAAAGTTTAATCAATTTTCTGAATTTAGGCAAAAAATCCTCTTTATCTTTTTTTTAATTATTGGCATAATAGAAGAATAATAATTTTAGATTTCTAGAATAATCATTTTAAGAAAGTTGGTGAGAAAATGAATCAAGAGAACAATCCATATTCAATGATGGAAGCTATGTTATTCAGCCAAAAAATTGCCCAGCTTAGTAAAGCACTTTGGAAATCAATCGAGAAAGATTGGCAGCAATGGATTAAACCCTATGACTTAAATATCAACGAGCACCATATCCTGTGGATCGCTTATCATTTAAACGGGGCCTCCATTTCCGAAATTGCCAAATTCGGTGTAATGCACGTTTCTACAGCTTTTAATTTTTCAAAAAAATTAGAAGAGAGAGGTATGTTGAAATTTTCGAAAAAAGAGGACGATAAGAGAAATACGTATGTTGAGCTAACAGAAGCTGGGGAAAATATTTTACTAGAAACAATGGAAACATATGACCCTAGTTCGTACGAAGCTTTTAGAGCTGCCCTGCCTCTTCGAGAACTCTACGGAAAATTCCCGGAAATGGTAGAATTCATGTGTATTATTCGCAATATTTATGGTGATGATTTTATGCAAATCTTTGAAACATCGTTTAAGAATCTAAACAGGGAATTTGTTGAAGAGAATAATCGATTAATAAAAAAAGATCAAGAGAATCAACACCAAGAAAGTAATAAAGAGCCGGTTAACTCTTAATTTGCTTTTTAATTATTGGTAAACTCTTTTTTAAAACTTCCATCAAAGGAACATAAATTTCCTGACCAAGGAAAGCATTAATCGTTTCTTCTGGATCTAACTTATTATTTAATGAGTCAATAAATCGTGTGAGGAGCGGGGTGAAATAAACAAACCCCTCCTCTTTTTGTTGTTGGAATTGAGCAGAAAGTTCCTCACATAACTGAAATATTTCCTTCACTTCTTCCTCTGACAAGTCACTTTTTACAATCAGTCTATAGGCAGGGAAACTTTGAGTTTGAATCATTTCTAGTAATAGTTGTTGATGATATTCTATTTTTTTTAACCTTTTCTCAACTTCTCCCATTTTGGCCACTCTCTTCCTTCATTTGTAAATAAATATATTTTCATGTCAAGTATTGATTTTTAGTTCAAATCATAATACAGTAGTTGAGTAATCTTCAGGACTAACAATCCGCCAGTGTAGTTAATATCCCTGTTAGAGGTGTTAATCAATGAATTGTTGGAAAACAATTAATCTATCTCGTGATCTCGGAAATCAACGCCTGATGGTTGTTTCCTTACTTGTTATGCTTGCTGCTTTTATAATGATCTACGTTCCATTAAGTATTATATATGAAAGCATCCAGCTTAACGATGATTACTTATTTTTATTTATAATTTGTTTGTTTTTAATCATTCCTATACATTTAATCTGCCATGCACTTCCGACATGGTTAACCGGCCAAAGGATAAAGATTAAAGTCTCATTTAAATCGATAATTTATCCAATTTTAAATATTGAATATAATCATTCTCTTTCAAGAAACTTAAAAATTGTATCATTCCTAGCTCCAACATTATTGATTACATGTCCATTGATATTTTATAGCATTTTTTATCCTCAATTTATGCATTATTTATCAATTGGAGCAGCGATGAATATCGGTTTATCTGTAACAGATATTATTTATTTGATGATTCTTATTAAAGCTCCTAAAAAGAGTATTGTTGAGCATACAAAACATTCATTTGATATTTTAATTCATCCTAATAGCAACTAAGGAAAGCGCAAGCGCCTTGCTCATCGCCGTACAAACTGGAAGGGCATCGACTGAGATATAGGAAACTTGAATTGCGTCAGCAATTCTTAGTTGACTTATCGTAGGGAGGAGACCTGAAGTTTGCGAGGCGATAGGCGCTGGAGCTGGACAATGAAAAAGGGCTGTCCCAAGAATGTCTGCCATTTTACACTAAACGATATAGTATGCATCGTTAGTGGATCGTGGTAAAATATGAGGACGGCCCTTTTCCCTTATATTATAAACTATCTTTTTATATATTTTTTTGGTATTGTTATTATTATCCCATTGGGAAATGTAACCCAAGTAAATGTAATTCTTTTAAACTATTATATCTTTTGCAAAGGAGGAATCTCAACAAAATGGTGTACCTATTCACTATATTTGCGGTTTTCTTTCTATATACGATTAATTCCATGACCAGCCTAATGTGTCTTCTTAAAGAGATTCCTGAGGACCGCCAACCTAAGCTTTTCCGTACGATTAATGTCCTTATAACTATTTTACTTATTTCAACATATATTGAAATTCTTTATGCTGCCTAAAAACGAAGGCTTCCTCACCTTGTGGAAGCCCTTATTTGTTTTATCATTATGAAAAATATGGTATAGTAAATGCTGTGTTCAATTTTGAAATTATAGGAGTGTCAAGATGAAAAAGTGGATTCTTTCAATAACGGCGGCAGCAACAATTGTAGGACTAGCCGGGTGCAGTGGAAATAGCGATGACAAGTCTAACGTAGTTGTAGAAACATCTGCCGGAAACATTACTGAAGATGCATTATTCCAAAAGCTTAAAGATCAATACGGTGAAATGGTTCTTTACGAAATGGTGTTAACTAAGGTTCTTGAAGAGAAATACCCTGTTTCGGACAAAGAAGTGGATGCAGAGCTTGCAAAATTGAAAGAGCAATACGGAGATCAATTTCAAATGTTCCTTGCCCAAAATGGCGTCCAAGATGAGAATGCCTTTAAGGATACACTTCGTCTACAACTAATTCAGGACAAGGCCCTTTCAGCTTATATCGAAATTCCTGATAGTGAATTAAAGAAGAAGTATGATGAAATGAAGCCTGAATTAAAAGCAAGTCATATATTAATTAAAGACGAAAAAACGGCTAAAGACGTATTACAGAAGGTCAAAGCTGGAGAAGATTTTGCAAAACTGGCTGAGGAATATTCAGAAGATCCAGGTTCTGCCGCAAATGGTGGCGATTTAGGTTATTTTGGAACAGGCGTTATGACTAAGCCTTTTGAGGATGCTGCCTATTCCCTTAAAGTTGGCGAAATTAGTGACCTTGTAAAATCTGAATTCGGGTATCACATCATCAAACTCACAGACAAAAAAGAAGTAAAGCCGTTTGATGAAATGAAAAATGACATCCGTAAACAGCTTATCCAAGAAAAGGCTCAACAAGACCCTACAGGTGTCCAAGAAAAAATTAAAAAAGAGCTTCAGGATGCAAAAATTGATGTGAAGGATAAAGATTTAAAGGGAATTTTTGATTTTATTAACGAAAAAACACCAGCAGCCGATAGTACTGAAAAAACTGATGGTAAATAAAAGTAAAAAGGCTGCTTGCTGAGCAGCCTTTTTTAATTTTGCATTTGTTCTTTTCTCCTAGCTCTTTCTTCTTCCATTCTTTGTATATAAATCTCGCCTTCTTTTTCAATAAACTCCAAATCCACTTCTTGATCTTCCTTTGCAGTTTTAATCATCATATACGCACTAAAAACGATTCCTGCTAGTACAATATAAATCCACCATGGCAATGTAAACAATTCATTCACTCCTTTTAGACAAGCTTTATTTAAAAATATGTAGCAGGAAGAAAAATATGCTAAAATCTTACGTATAACTATTGATGATCGTGGGGGAAGGAAATGGAAAAGGCTAGTTCGTACTTTTATGATTATATTCCAGTTAAAATAAATGTAACCGAAGGTGAAGAAAGAGCTATCATAAGCAAGTACCCACCTCCTGTTTGGGTAGAAGGAAGGAACGACTTTAATATTGATAATGAAAGTAAGGGTAATGAGGTTAATGTACAGCTTTTGTTAACTGAATTTACGGTCGAAAAGACAAAAACAGATAAGCAATACTTGAAGCTAAGATTCAGCAATAATATTGGGGCCATAAATGCAAAAATGTGGGACAATGACGGTGCACTTGATCGGTATACTCCATTATTAAATGAACATACCCTTTTTCAAGTAAGTGGAAAGGTTGAAGATTACAGAGGACATAAATCAATCACGATTCACCGGATGCAGCCCTGTACAGAGAATATCGATCCCTTTTCTCTCATTGCCTGTACACAACAAAATATCGAAGCACTAACGATTGAACTGTTCAGCTATATAGATGAGTTGGAATCCCCTTTTAAAGAAATTGCAGTTGCTGCAATGGATCGCTTTTGGGATCAATTTAGAATAAGGCCGGCTGCGAAAGGGCATCATCATAATTATTTAGGTGGCCTTTTAAAGCATACGGTAGGACTTATGCGCTTTGCCCGTTATATCGTCAAATTTGAGGAAAACCCTTTTCAAGCGGTATTCAAGCTTATTCAGCGCATCGAAAAGGCACTTAAAGAAGAGCTTTGGGCTGATTTACAATCTGATAATCCCGGTGCTAATTCTCGCTTTGTTTGGAAGGATACGCTTGATCATCTTTATTCTATGTTTCATGGAATGGCCAAACATAAAGGCCAAGCCCCAAATTATGATTTATTGATGGTCAGCATTTTATTTCATGATATTGGAAAGCTGCTCGAATATCATCATGCAGGTAAAACCTATGAGGATTTTAAATTTTTATTCCCGACTGCAGACCATTCATCACTAGAACAGCGAAAAGCGACCGGCATTACGATGGATGAACTCGGAGTCATGGTTGGCCATATTCCATATGGAGTCTTATTGCTTTCTAAAATCATCGAAACTGAAAATATTACAATTTCATTAGAAGAGATCCATCAAATGCATCATTGCATCCTTTGCCATCATGGTTTGCCTGAATGGGGTGCCTGTGTGCGCAATCCGCAAACAATTGATGGTTATTTAATTCATTTTGTAGACTTTTTAGACAGCAGATACGAAAATACGGAAGAAATAAAATAAAATAAAATCGGCGCGTTCAGGAAAAAGTAAACCATATGGAGGTGATCTGTATGGCAAAGTTCAAAGCAAACCCTAGTAAAAATGGAGTCGCCGCAGCCAGTGTGAGAGGAAAAATGAACCCTGGCCAACACAAAGAGCTTACAGAGCATGCGTTTCAATCAAATACAAATCAACAATTCAAGAAGGAATAAACGAAAAGCGGAAGCGCCCGTATAGCGACGTATAAACTGGAGCACATCGACTGAGATAAAGGAAACACGATGAGTTTACGAATCGATGTTGACTTATCGTAGGGAGGTGGGCGAATTTACGAGTCGCTGGGCGCTGGAGCTAGACAAAAAAGGGGCGGGCAAAGTGCCCCGTCCCTTATCTTCCAGTGAAAACTGGCGTTCTTTTCTCTAGGAAAGCATTGATTCCTTCCTGATGATCCACTGTTTCACGCATCTTCATTTGTCCTATTTTTTCCATCCTTAAAACTTCTAGTAAATTATGACGACTACTATCTGAGATTATTTTTTTCGATTTAATCATGGCTTCAATCGGTTTTTGGAGCCACTCATTAGCTTTTGCATAAGCGGCTTCGATTGCTGAAGCCTCTGCGACCTCATCTATTAAGCCCATTTCAAGCGCTTCATATGGGTTATAAACTCTCCCTTCCCAAATGACTTTCAGTGCTTTCATATCGCCGAGTCGTTGTTTCAAAAAGAAATGTCCACCGCCATCTGGAATTAACCCGATATTTATAAAGTTCATGGCTAGCTTTGCAGTCTTCGCAGCAATTACGTAATCACCAGCCAAAGCAAAGCTAAAACCAAGACCTGCAGCTGGACCATTGATCGCACTGATTACTAATTTAGGAAGCGCATAGAGAGTCATGATCACTTCATTAATGGTGTTCATCGCCCTATCAAAGCCCTCTTCATCAGTATCCTGAAGTAATGTCTTAATATCTCCTCCTGCTGAAAAAGCGTTACCGTTACCTGAGATGATTAGAATACTAGCGTCACTAATAGCAACTTCCTTTAGTTTTTCAAGAAGTTCATTAAGCATGTCTACATTTAGCGCATTCATATTATCGGGACGGTTTAGTTTTAAAGTAGCTATGCTCCCTTCAACACTTAATACAACAGATTGGGACATCAAGAACACTCCTTAAATTTAATATTTAAATTTTTTCCAATATTTATTATACTTCATTTTACAAACAATTCCGATAATAATTTCACTTTTTCATTAGTATAATATTCATATTTATCATTATATGTTTTAGGATCCTTGGGATTAGCAAACCTTGTAATCTTTTTCGTTTTCGGATGAACCAATTTACTTGCAGCACCACAGCCTAGCCCTATTATCGTTTGCTGCTCTTCCATTATTAAAATATTGTAGAGACTCTCTTGACCGTGCATCGAATAACCGATATTTTCTAAATTACCTAGAATATTTTTTTGGCGGTATAAATAATAAGGCCTATAGCCGTGGTCTTTCGTCCAATCCGTAGCCATGTTCATCATTCTCTGAACTTCATTTCGATCAGCTACCTTATATTTATCCTTATGCTGAGTCATTTCTGAGGCCCTTTTAAAGGATAAAGTATGAACTGTTAAAGATTCCGGCATCAACTTCACCGTTTCATTTAAGGTATATTCAAATTCCCGCAAACCTTCCCCTGGAAGACCGATGATCAAATCCATATTAATATTGGTCATGCCCATTTCACGAGCTAATTTAAACTTTTCAATTGTCTCTTCTACCGTATGGTGCCGACCAATCGCTTTCAATGTCTCTTGAATATACGATTGCGGATTAATGCTAATGCGGTCAATATTCCACTTTTTTAGTACATTGATTTTTTCGACTGTAATCGTATCTGGGCGCCCTGCTTCTACTGTTACCTCACGGACTTTATCAATATTTGGAAACGACTCGTACATTTCTTCATAAAGCATATCCATTTCTTCAGCTGTAATGCTAGTTGGGGTACCCCCACCAAAATAAATGGTTGTTATATTAATTCCATTTTCCTTCAGCCACTTGCCGATTTCCCGCATTTCATAGTGCAGTCCGCCTAAGAAGGAATTTACAGATCCTTGTCTACCGTTTATCGCATAGGCTGGGAATGTACAATAAGCACATTTTGTTGGACAAAATGGAATTCCAATATAGATGCTGACTTCATTTTGAAGTGAAAATAAGTCCGGGATCGTCCGCAATTGGTTGTCAACAATCGTTTGCATCAACTCAAGCTTCTCTTGTTTGATCATATAATTCTTTTCTAGATAGGCATGGGCTTCTTCTTTTGTATAGCCTTGATTTAATTTACTATGAAGTAATTTTGTTGGCCGAATCCCGGTTAGCGTCCCCCACTTTTGGATCATACCAGTTAAGTCCTGAAGTAAAATTAAAAAAGCATAAGCTATAGCATGTCGTGCTTCTTTATCCCACTCCTTAGTACCTGGTAGAAACTCGCTGTCTTTTTCATGCTGGGTGCTAAGTCGATGATTTGTTTGTGTTTCAACTAATTCAGCAATGATACTAATTTTCTTAGCACGGTTTATTTGAAAATTTACGATGATGTCCGGGTTGTCCATTGGATTAACAGATAAGGAACATTCTTCATAAAATAAATCGGCAATCAACCTAAGATTATGCTCAAATTTAGGCTCAACACCTGTAATTTGTATGTTCAATTTTCGTCACCTACTCTAATGATGTTCTTTTTTCACACTGTTTCAAGTTTACTTAACATTGAATGGTAGGTCAAACAGAATGAGCCACAGGGTCAGACCCTGCGGCTCATTCTCTATTTTGTAATTTGTCGTAAAAATTCAATTCTTTGCTGCTTTCTAAAGTGCTCCTTAATCATAAACGCAACCCCATTATGATTATTCGACCTTGTGACCCAGTCCGCCGCTTTTTTCACTGCAAACGGTGAATTCCACATTGCTACGCCTAGCCCTGCTTGAGTTATCATCGGAATATCGCTGATGGAATCTGCAATTACAACTGTTTTTTCCATTGGAATACCTAAATGTTCTCCTAATCTAATCACACCTAGTTCCTTCGATACTGCACCAGGTAAAATTTCAAATGATAATTCATGAGTCTCAATCAGGTTAACTTCCGGGAAAGATGTTTTTACAACCTCTTTCACTTCTTTCAATTCATCTTTATTAGAAAAATATACCTCTATTTTTGGAGTTGCCATTGGGAAATCAACGAGTTGATCACTTAAGCTTTGAACAAATTGGACTGGATAAAATAACGGATCATTAGAATTCGCAATGACCTTCCCCATTAAATTTCCTTTTTGTTTAATTCTGTTTCCAATTGAATACCGTTCATGCAATAATCTGATTGAACAATTATAAGTTTCTAGAACTTGAACAATATTAAAAGTTTTTTCTTCTGAAAGTCTACCTTCGAATAGTGGTTCTTCTATATTGTCAGCAATGAAGGCACCACTATGAGTAATTAAATGACCATTTATTTTTAACGCCTTTGCCACCTTTTGGGCTGAAGGAAAGTTACGACTAGTCACCAACGTAACATAAACACCTTTATCTTGGACATAATCTATTGCCTGCCTCGTTTCACGGGATAATCTACCATTTGACTTTAATAATGTGCCATCAATATTAATCGCCAGTAATCGATACATCATACCATCATCCCCCTTGTCTGATACAAGTTCACTTTATGATAAATATGAATAAATAGATCTCATTAGAACAAAAAAGCTGACATTTCAATTGTCAGCTTTTTTCTTCATATCTGCATTATTGTAGTCCCTCAGGTGCTCCGTAAAGTTCCTCTAACGGCTTCATAATAACTTTTGTTAAGTCATTAATAATCATACTCATTCTTTCTTCAGCCTGCATCAATTGTGCAATCACTTCATGCTGCCCAATTAAGGTAAATTGCTGCTGTGCTTTTTGAATATCTTGTTCAGAGATATCCTCACCCATCATTTGCTTTTGCTGTAGTTCAAATTGTGTTTCACGGAAACTATCAAATAGACGTTTTGATGATGGGTCATTATTAACATTTTCGTATAGCTGTTTTAACCTTTTAAAATCATCGCTCTCTCGAATCGACTTTTCCAGAGTGTAGGCCGCATCGTATACATTTGCCATTTACAAAATCCCTCCTCTTCTTTCCTAAAATTATGCTAACTTCCAAAAATTGATACTAACTAATCATAGCAGAAATTTACCTAACCAACAAAATGAACAATTAAGCCTTGTACAATTCCAATTAATCCACCAAGAAAGGCCCCTAAATAGGTAATCATTTTAAATTCTCTTCTTGAAATGGAGAGGACAATAACCTCTAACCTTTCAACAGGGAAGCCCTCTACTTGTTTTCGGACAATCTCTGCCAAATGAAGTCTCTGCATCATTTCCTCAATGCGATTATCGATGAAATTGCTAACCATGCCAACTGCCTTAGGTATTAAAGTTTCAAGAATTAAATCATGATAGGATTTCGACAATTCCTTGATCGAAGATTGAAGCCAGTTTCGATAAGGAATTTGTTCATTAATTTGTGTTTTTAAAAATGAAAGCAGTTGTTCACGTCCAACCTTTTCTTCAAGAGTTCCAACTTCCCAATCTTTCACTTTATCCCACTCTTGATCCAATAATTGGGTTAACATATTTTGTGTTCCTTCATGGCTCAAAAATTTAATCAACTCAGGTTGAACTGAGTTTACAATTGTATCATTGCTTATGAACATTTGCACCATATTTCCAAGTGAACCAAGGTTTTCAAGGAAATCTTGAATCATCATGCTTAAACGGCTTTTTCCTTCATTACTCTCAAAATAGCTAATACCTTTATTTAAAATGTAGGATGAAAATTCAGGGATCTTGGAGTCAATCTTTAAAAGCAGTTCTTCAGGTAATGTTTCACCCAACGTTTTTGAACGGGCTTGTCCAAGCAAATCTTCATATCTTGCCTCAATAAAAATATTTAATTTTTCCTTTAGCTTCTTTTCCACGTCATTGATACCGAAACCTTCTAACCATTCAGAAAGCCTTTTTGGGCTATTTATTATGACTGAAACCTCTGACTTTGCCCAATTCTCCATATCCTTTATAAAGGCCGGTTCTTTAAATTTACTTCGAATGCCTTCTGCTGTTAAAAGGTGATCCACGACCGTACGCCCGAGTTGGATCGCTAAATCCTCCCGTCGCTTCGGAATGAGTCCTGGTGTAAAAGGCAATCTTTTACCCCCAATATAAATGGGCTTAAGTGGTCTAAAAAGCATTTTAATGGCCAGATGGTTTGTCACACCGCCAATCGCTGCGCCAATAACTGCCATAAACAAAAGCATGCCTATAAAATTCATGTAAATAACAACCTTCCTTATCTATTTCCTCACACTAACGCCTACACCCTCATATGATACCTTATCAGCTAACGCCTATGGGCATTGTGAGGGTTTTTTATGAAAAATATGTTCAAGGTGCAGATTCTTCCTCTAGATAAAATAGAAGCAGAATCTTCCACTACCATTATAATTAGTTCCGATTTATCTAAGCAAACAAATACTTCCCACGGTCAAAAAATAACATTACTAGCCGGAAACCGAGTAGTCGATTGTATTATACATGTAAGTTCATCAAAAGAAAAATCCACCATTCATTGTGCAGCTGGTATTCTTGAAGAACTTTTTTTACCGATGGATCCCTTTACGATTTTTATAAACATCCATTCAAATAAAAACATTTGGGAGTTTGGACCTTTTGTCGGGATAGTAACGGATCGCATTCAGAATAACCAATTTGGTACTATTCACTCATTTCTTGAAGAATTGCAAGCCTATGGATATGAACAGCATATCTTGGTCTTCGTGTTCCACTATGAGAGTTTTCATCACGATTACGTAAACGGATATATATATTCTTCGACGCAAAAAAAATGGAAGGAAGGAAAATTACCCCTCCCTCACGCTGTCCACAATAGAATCCATTCCAGACTAGTAGAAAGATCTGAAAATGCAAAGCAATTTTTTGAGAAATTAAATAAGGCAAAAATCCCTTATTTTAATGAGAGATTCCTAAATAAATGGCATGTGTATGAAGTTCTCTCTAAACAGGAACATCTATTACCCTATTTACCAGATACTAAGCTCTTAAATGGAAGAAGAACCTTGGAGGAAATGATGTACAAACACAATCTTTTATTTTTAAAACCGGTTCATGGAAGCCAAGGTAAAAATATATTTAAAGTAGAACCTAAAGAAGATTGTTTTTTATTAGATTACTCGACCTTTTCTGGAGAAATTGAGAAGGAATTCTCGACGATACAACTTTTATACGAAGCGATTCAACCACGTTTAAAAAAACAACGTTATATTATTCAACAAGGTATTACGTTGTTAGCTTATGAAGAGGATCGTCCCCTCGATTTCAGGCTCTTATGTCATCGAATTAGCGAGACAGAATGGGGAGTGACATCCACAGTTGCAAGGGTTTCCTCAAAACATGAATTTGTCTCCAATTTATCCAGAGGTGGCGAATTATTTAAAATCGATAAAGCCTTAATAGATCATTTTGATAAAAAAACGATCGTCCAAATTGGCCAGCTATTAAAAGAAATTGCAATTGAAGCAGCACTGATTATCGACAACTGCGCAGAAGGAATCTACGGAGAATTTGGGGTTGATTTAGCGATTGATCAAGATGGGAAACCATGGATTATCGAAATCAATACTAAACCTTCCAAAAATCAGGATCCCGAAGGTTTTAATCCTAAAGTAAGACCTTCAGCAAAGGCAATCTTAAATTACTGTCACAGTCTCTCAGGCTGGAGATTATAAGGAGGTATTATGATGTTATCCTTTGGATTTTTAACATTAAATAAAAAAACAGAACATGATTATTTCACCGAAATTGGTAAAAGAAGCGCTCCATTAGACATTGAGATTTTTTGTTTTTCACCAGAAGATATTAACCCAAAAACAGAATATGTCCATGGTAAAAGGTTTAATTCCGATACCGAGAATTGGGATGATGACATTTTTCCAATACCAACTTATATTTATGACCGCTGTTTTTACGCATCTGAAGAGATTATTAAAAAATATTCACCTATCGTAAACTGGCTAAAAAACAGAAAGGATATTTGCTTTATCGGGCACGGTCTGCCTAACAAATGGAAAATACACAATATTCTTTCTTCCCATCCGATCCTTAAATACTATATTCCGGAAACTTCCAAAGCTGAAAATTCAGAAGAGATCTTTAGAGCATTAAATAAGCATAAGAAAATAATTTTAAAGCCGGAAAATGGTTCTCAAGGGAGAGGAATTATATCTCTGACTTTAAAAGGAAAACAAATTGAATTGCAAACCCATCGTCATAAAAACGTCATCCATAAAATATTTTCAAAGAAGGAACCGTTAAATAAGTGGTTAAAGAAACTTCTTGCAGCTCATTCTTATTTAATTCAGGAGTATTTATCCCTTGTTGGCGAGGATTTGAGGCCATTTGATATTCGGATCTTACTTCAAAAAAATAAAGATAATAACTGGCATGAACTCGGCCGCGGTGTTAGAAAAGGTCAAGAAGGCCATATTATTTCAAACCTACATGGCGGTGGTGATGCCCATTCCTTTAGTGAGTGGCTGGGCTCCATTGACCGAACCCAACAAGAATTGCTTTTAGATGATATCGAAACGATTATTACCCATCTGCCTGAAACACTTGAGGAAAACTTTGGCCCATTATTTGAGCTTGGAGTAGATCTTGGTGTTGCCAAAGATGGCTCAATCTGGATACTTGATACAAATTCCAAACCAGGTCATAAAACAATTTTGCAAACAAATCCAGATATTGAAAATTCGATATACAATGCACCTTTAAATTATTGCAAGCATATCACACTGCAAAGGAGCTGATGAGAGATGTCCCTATATACGTTAAAAAAACTGCCTGATTCTAAAAATCAAGTGCGGTTGCCACAGTCCTTATATGAAGAATTCAGCCATTACAATCAGATTTCCTTGGGTACGGAAATTTGTAATTGTGAAATGAAGCGGACTAAAGAGTTTCAAACTATTTACGTATCATCTACCATTTGGGAAAGTTTAAGCATTCCTTACGAAAGTAAGGTCCATGTAATTCCACATGATGGAATTCTTCATATCGGACCATTAGTGGGCATTTTTACTGCAGGATTTACAGGATCTATTATTAGACCTATTGGCGATAGAACCTTATTCTTCGCAAAATTGCTCTCCACAGAGAAAAAAGTGGGTGCATTTACGTTTGTCTTCGGGGCCAACCATATTAATTGGGAGACAGGTCGAATAGAAGGCCTATTCCACAGCACCGATGGTTGGAAGCAAATTGAAGTACCATTTCCGAACGTAGTTTATGATCGCTTACCAAATCGAAAAACAGAAAATCACAATATATTAAAGAGTATAAAAAATAAACTACAGCATGAATACTTAATTCCTTGGTTTAATCCTGGATTCTTTAATAAATGGGAGATTCACCAAATTTTTAGTTCCTATCCTGATGTATCCGGGTTTCTACCTGAAACGATTCAAAACCCAACATTAGAATCAATTAAAGAACTATTTTCTAAATTCAACAGCGTTTATATTAAACCGATTAATGGCAGCCTTGGGCTTGGCATTCACCAAGTTATAAAAGCAACAGATGAAGATGAATGGTATTGTCGTTTTCGTAAAGATGAAAAAAATTATTTACGAAAATACAAGACACTAGAATCGTTGTTGCGGCATCAATTTCAAAAAGAAGTACTTGAAGGATTTATCGCTCAACAAGGTATCCCTCTTTTTAGGGTTGAAGATAAGCCGATTGATTTCCGAATCCACACCAATAAGGATGAAACAGGCGTATGGAAAATGAGTGCGATTGCTGCTAAAATCGCGGGAATCGGTAGTGTTACAACCCATTTAGGAAGCGGCGGGATTGTAAAAACAGTCGATGAGATAAAAAAATTAATACCTGTACCATTCAATATCGTTGAAAAACTTGAAGAAGTTGTTCTTGCCATGAGTCATATATTGGAAAAGGAAATTGCAGGAACTATTGGTGAGATTGGCTATGATATAGGGATTGATAAAAACGGCCAAATATGGCTTTTTGAAGCCAACTCAAAGCCGGGCCGCTCTATTTTTAAGCATCCAAAGCTTAAGGAGTATGATCAATTGTCACGGTCTTTACCGATTTCCTTTGCCCTCTATCTAACAAAAAGGTCTATTTATGAACCTGAGGTGCTTTTCCATGAAAACAAATAAAAATTTTAAAAAGCAAAAATTGATCGTTGGGATTTTAACCACACCCGGGAAAAACTCAAAGATAACTGGAAACCTATCATTATTTCGGGACATATCCACAAGATTAGAGAAAAAGGGCGGAAAAGCCATTCTTTTTACACCTGACTCATTAAAGGAAAATCAACTGACAAGTGGATTTGTTTTTAATAAAAGGAAAAAACACTGGATTACCATTGATTTTGATGGAGTTCCAAATGTTATCTATAATCGCATCCCATACCGCAAGGATGAAAACACAGAACAATTCAGACGCTTTAAAGCTTGGTGTAATGTTCATAGCATCCCAATATTTAATGGTGGTTTTTTCAAAAAATGGGATGTCTATAAGGCCTTATCCAAAGATTCAAACCTTAAAAAGCATGTCCCATTTACACAATTAATCAGGTCAAAGGAGCAGCTCGAGGAGCAATTAAATAAATTTAATACCCTTTATTTAAAACCTAACGAGGGCAGTAAAGGAAATGGAATTTTTGTCCTATCAAGGCACGAGGACAAAACCATTCATATTAAAGGACATAGCGGTATGTATGGCACTTCTTTTTTTCAAAACATCTGGGAAAAGAAAGTTAATCCATTGCTTTTGGATCGTGAATACATTTTGCAAGAAAAAACAGACATCTTGAAATACGAGGAATGTTCTTATGATTATCGGGTTCTTGCCCATCATGTAAAGGATAAATGGGTTGTTTCCGGTGTTGGTATAAGGCAAAGCATGTTAGATGGAATAACAACGCATGTATTAAAGGGTGGAAATATATTAACAGTGGATGAAATTAATACTGAAAAAGATTTAGTTGAAATCAAACGTTTGGCATTATTATGCGGAAATGCTATAGAAAAATCATTTGGCAATAAATCCGATTTTGGGTATATTAAAGAATTTTCAATGGATATCGGAAAAACGGTGGATGGAAATTTTTATATTTTTGATGTTAATTCAAAACCAATGAAGTTTGATGAGCCGGAAATATACGAGGCTGGACTCAACAATTTGGTGGGCATCTTTTTGGAGTATGAATAGTTACAGCCGTTATGAACAAATTAAAGGCAAAAGGAGGTAACTATAAATTATGAATTCAAACGAAAGAGAGCAAGAAATTAAAAAGCTATTAGAGAAAGATTCCAAATACGAAGGCCGTGACCACTATTTTATAGATGTTGATCGGATGATTAACGAAGGTATGGCCGGCGGAACGGTCATTAATAGAGAAGAATATACACAAATTGGTGATACTAGATCGTTTGAAGAAGAAGAACCACCTTTTGCGTTGGAATAGTACAAAAGGGCTGATAATCAGCCCTTTTTCCATTCATAATTATCTACTTATTATCTACTTTTAACTATCATTTGTACTGCTTCATTAATAACGTCTTCCGCGCTTTCACCTTTGTCAGCTTGGACACGAATACAGTGCTCTAAATTTTTGGCAACAACATAACCTATTGCCCGATCAATCGCTGCACGGGCGGCAGATAACTGTGTAATTACATCTTTACATTCCTTATCTTCTTCCATCATGCGAAGAATCCCACGAACTTGTCCTTCCACCCGTTTTAAACGGTTTTTCATATCTTGTGGATATTCCATATTTGCTCACCACCCTATAATCAAATGCGTAATTTCATTTAATATTTACCCCATAGCGTACTATTATTATATAATATATTTTAAATAAATGAAATAAATTCTATAATTCGACCTCTTCAATTAAATGAACATATTGTTTTGAACAATTGACGCAAGAAAAAACATGGGGACATTGATGATCTTTTTGGTCAATTGGATACCCATTAAAAAGCTTCATCCCATCTATATCCAAGTAGGCACTATAATCATCGAAATAATCCATTAATCGTCCTTCATCCGCCATTCTCTGCTGGCAATTGCGACAAATATATTGTGGCTCTTCTAGTTGATTACATAACGGACATACAAACATAATATAACCCCTTTATAAGAAATCTCCTGTAAACCTCTATAATAAAAGTATGTGTATGTCGACAACAGTCTACAACAAGCTGGCGTATCCAAAAATTGGATTTAAATAAACTGAATAAAAAATGGCGTAACACACAAAATACAGACAATAGTTTTTCAAAAATAATTTCAAAAGAAATTTCAAAAAGAAAAACATCCAAAAATTTACCAATAATAAATCAAATAAAATTGGTTAACTTAAGAATACAGTTAGGCAACAAGCCTAAGGCCAACGAGGCACAAAGAAAACTCATTTTTTATATCATAGGGTTAGCCTTCATGGCAGTGAATACACACTGTTGGTTCAATTCCAACTAACCCTACCAATTACAACACAGAAAATTCTTAAGGAGTGAAGTATTTATGGCAAACAACAACAGCAGTAACCAATTATTAGTTCCTGGAGTTGCGCAAGCTCTTGATCAAATGAAATATGAAATCGCTCAAGAATTCGGTGTTAACCTAGGTGCAGACACAACTTCTCGTGCTAACGGATCAGTTGGTGGCGAAATTACAAAGCGTCTAGTTTCAATGGCTCAACAACAAATGGCTGGCACTCATGGCCAATTTTAATTAAAAATAATTTAATATAAATGGCTGAGGCCCTAAGCATTCTGCTTAGGGCCATAATTAATGTTTTAAAAATAAGCCGCAGGGTCAGACCCTGCGGCTTATTAAGGACCACACTAACAATTATTCGTTATTCTCTTGGATGTATCATATCTTTCGGATTAATATACTCGTCAAATTGTTCTTCCGTCAAATAACCTAATTGCACTGCAGTCTTTTTCAATGTGGTATTATCCTTAAATGCCTTTTTCGCAATCTCGGCTGCTTTTTCATAACCGATATGCGGATTTAATGCAGTTACTAGCATTAACGAATCGTTCAAATAATGGCTAATAACATCTAAGTTAGCCTCTATTCCAACAACACAACGGTCATGGAATGACATGATTCCATCAGCCAACAGGCGAACAGATTGCAAGAAGTTATAGATGATCACTGGCTTAAATACATTTAGTTCAAAGTTCCCCTGGCTCGCAGCAAATCCAATCGTTGCATCATTCCCCATCACTTGGCAGGCAATCATTGTCATGGCTTCACTTTGTGTAGGATTGACTTTCCCCGGCATTATCGAACTACCTGGTTCATTTGCAGGGATCGTTAACTCACCAATGCCACATCTTGGTCCACTTGCAAGCCATCTCACATCATTGGCGATTTTCATCATATCAGCGGCTAATGCTTTTAATGCACCGTGAACATGAACTATTTCATCGTGACTTGTTAAGGCATGAAATTTATTAGGAGCGGATATAAATTTACTTCCAGTAAATTTGGAAATCTCTTCAGCAACTTTTTCTCCAAACTTAGGATGAGCATTGATTCCAGTCCCAACTGCCGTTCCACCAATGGCCAGCTCTCTTACATAATTCAAACTGTTCTCAAGCATGCTTTCATTTTTTTCTAACATTCGCTGCCAGCCAGAAACCTCCTGGCCTAATGTTAAAGGCGTAGCATCCTGAAGATGGGTCCGGCCAATTTTAATAATTTCAGCAAATTGATTGCTCTTATTCTCAAGCGTTTCTTTCAATTTTTTAATAGCAGGTAAAAGCTGTTTCTCAACCATTAAAACAGCAGATACATGCATGGCAGTTGGAAATGTATCATTTGAGCTTTGTGATTTATTCACATCATCATTTGGATGAAGCTTCACAGTCGCATTCTTGCCCTCAAGTTTTTGATTTCCGACATGGGCTATGACTTCATTTACATTCATATTGGATTGTGTTCCACTTCCGGTTTGCCAGACAACAAGTGGAAAATGGTCATTAAGACTTCCGGCAAGAATATCATCCGCTGCCCCGACAATGGCCTCCACCTTGTCCTTATCCAGCTTTCCTAATTCACCATTCACAATAGCCGCACTTCTTTTCAAAATGGCAAAGGCCTGAATGACCTCTAATGGCATTTTTTCTTGACCTATAGGAAAGTTCTGTTTGCTTCTTTCCGTTTGTGCCCCCCACAACTTATCTGCTTCAACCTGTACCTCACCTAAAGTATCCTTCTCAATCCGATATTGCATAAATATAACCTCCTCGTTTTAGAAAGCAAAAATAAAAGAGTATACTATACTTATTTCATATCCTATTTTCCTAAATCTAAACTTTATAAGTCAAAAAAAGACTGACAACATTCCGTCAGCCTGCGATTTCAATATCATTGTTTGTATCTTCTCTCTTTTCCCAAAACCGCTTAAAACTTGAGGCAATAAAAGCAACAAAAAATGTACATAGCCCCATCAATAAAAGAACTAAGCAATCCTTCCAAATTAATTCAAAGCCCGCACCTTTAATAAAAATATTACGTACTCCCTCAAGAAAATAAGTTAAGGGTAAAAGATGGCCAACGACACTCAAAAATTTAGGCATCGCCTCAAACGGCCATGTAAAACCAGATAGTAAAAACGATGGAACTGCAATTAACATTGTAATTTGCGTTGCTCCAACTTGATTGGCAGAAAATAAACTGGCCAGATAACCAATCCCTAATAAAGCAAAAGTAAAGGAAAGTGCTAATCCAAAAGCAGAGAAGAGATTTCCATTAGACGGTAAGCCAAAGCCATATATAGCAAGTAAGAACGTTGTTATAAAATTAAATATTCCAATTAAAAAGTATGGGGCCGATTTTGCATAGGCAATCCGCCAAGGATATTCACGCCATTCTTTAAATCTGTTCCAGTTTCCTGTTTCTTTATCGCGTGTAATTGTTAATGATAAGCCCAATAATAATACTTGTTGCAAAGCAACTCCTATTAAGCCGTAGACTAGGAAAAAGCTATAATTAAATGTTCCATTATACAAGACTCTTGAGCGAAAAGGGATGGATTGAAATGTTAATTGGATTTGTTCTGAATTAAATTTGTTTTGCGCCAACTTTTTCGCTGCCGTTCCAAAGTTGAAATTGGCAATGACCTCATTTGCTGCTTTTGTTGCAGAGTTTGAAATGAGCATATTACTTCCGTCAATCATCGTTAAAATAGGCGCTTCTTCCCCACGCAATACCTTGTTAAACATATCGCTCGGAATAACGATAGCGACTTTTGCTTTTCCGGCTTCAAGTAATGGCTTGATCTCCGCTTCCGAATTTACAAGTTGGATAACATTAAAGCTTTCTGTTTCATCAAAAGCCTGGACTATTTTTTGACTAAAGGGACTACGATCTTGATCGACAATAACGGTATCCATTTCGGTTACACGATGATTGGAGTAAAGATATCCAAACATGGCAGTATATAAAATTGGGATTATGAACAGTACAGCAAATAAACGCTTATCATTTAAGATATTTCTCCACTCTTCATTAATAATATGGCCAATGCTTAATTTCATTTTAGCTCACCATCTCCGACCCATTTTACAGTCATGCCTGTTGGGATTTCTGATGGGAGATCAGGTAATTCAACCTTAAGTGCAAAAGAACGGATATCCGTTTCTCCAATACTTTGTGTAGCCTTTTTGATCGCAAAATCACCGGCAGGAGAAATAGTTTTAATCTTTCCAGCCAATTTTTGATTGGAAGCGACTAATTCAACAATTACAGAATCTCCTGTTTTTAAGTTAATAATTTCTGATTCATCAAAATAAAACTGAGCGTATCTCGTTTCGTTTGATTCAATTGTAAATATAGGAAAACCTGAATTAACGAGCTCCCCTATTTGTGCGGATTTGGTTACAATCACACCATCGGCCGG
>JAENZK010000018.1 GCA_016841285.1 Guptibacillus hwajinpoensis
ACTACTAGCGATTACAAATGCCGGGTTTAGTCCGGACGAGGCAGCCCAAATTTTAAGAAATGAGAACATTCAAAATACACTCATTACCAATATATTAAATGAGCTCAGTCAAAAAGGTTATTCGGGTGTAAATATCGATTTTGAATACGTTTACCCGGAAGATACGGAAAACTTTAATAATTTCCTCCGAAGAGTCGTTAAACGGATTAAACCAGAGGGTTACTCAGTCTCGACTGCACTTGCCCCTAAGCTAAGTGGGGAACAAAAAGGATTGCAATATGCGGCTCATGACTATCGTGCTCACGGCGAAATTGTTGATTTTGTAGTTATCATGACCTATGAATGGGGTTGGATTGGTGGCCGACCAATGGCTGTTGCTCCTATTACTGAGGTTAGAAAGGTGCTAGATTACGCGGTTTCCGTCATTCCGCGTCATAAAATAATTATGGGTGTTCCTCTATACGGATATGATTGGAAAATCCCTTGGAAATATGGAACATGGGCTGATGTGATCGGTCCAAGTCAAGCGGTCAACATTGCGGCTCAAAATGGTGTTGCCATTAGCTATGATAAAACTGCTCAATCCCCATTTTTCCATTACACTGATTCTTCTGGTCAACAACATGAAGTGTGGTTTGAGGATGCCCGCAGTATACAGGTCAAATATGAGACCGCAAAAGAATATAATCTTCGCGGCGTAAGTTACTGGGTCCTTGGCCCAGCATTCCAGCAAAACTGGCCTGTTCTTGGTGCGAATTTCAATATAATTAAAAAATAATTAGGCCACAGTTCCCGACCCTCTGGCTCAGACTAAAAAGCAAAAATCCGAAGGAATGGAGCGTTCCTATCGGATTTTTGCTTTTAATTCGTCTAAGCTCTTAATTATTATGTCTGGTTGCACACCTAGTTCATCAAATTGGTTGTTAAACCGATTGATCCAGGCTACTTGGAACCCAAAGGTTTTAGCACCCGAAGCATCCCAAGGGTTGGATGTTATGAATAACGTGTCTTCCCTATTTACGCCTAATTGTGCTACCCCTAATTGATATACTCCCATAAATGGCTTATAAATCTTCAGTTGATCAACACTGATAACAGCGGTAAAAAGATGAGAGAGACCTGCATTTTCTACCAGAGTATTTAGCATATCAGGTGACCCATTGGAAAGAATGGCAAGATTTCTAATTTTAAGTTCTTCTAGCGCATCCGGTACTTCGGGATAAGGATTTAATTGTAAATATTGGTTTAAGAGGCTCATGCGTATCTCTTCATCAGAATCCAATTGAAGGCTCTTTAAAGCGAAGACCAACGAATCGTTGGTTACACTCCAAAAATCTTCGTAACGCCCCATTAATGAGCGAAGCCAAGTGTACTCCAATTGTTTTTGACGCCATATTTCACTAATCTGTCTTCCTTTGCCAGGGAAAAATTCTTCACATTTTTCTACAACACTATGTACATCAAATAAAGTACCATAGGCATCAAAAATAATAGATTTAACGTTCAAGATAATTACTCCCTTCTTAATATTTTTCGTGCGAAGTTCATTTTTATTTTATCATAATGTTCTGTATGTTTAGAAATATAACGATTACGGAAAATCAAATTACTTTATTAAGTTGATCTTTTTTTAACGAAGTGAATAATTAATCCTAATAGAAAAACGGTGGCAAATGCCAGGCTAAAGGAAATAATGACAATAAGATTACCTTTCACCGCTCCCTTTACTTTATCCAAAAGGGTTAGGTTTTCTTTGTAATAGAAAGTAAAATTCAGATCACTTTCAGGCAACTGTTTTAGTTTAGCAGTATAACCGTTATTATCCCGTTGTAGTTTTATGGAGCTCTCAATGATAAACGGTGCCTCTTTGGGAGAAATAATTTTTACACTTAGATTTTTAAAATCACTCCAATTTCCCGCTGGATTTAAAAGATAATCAAAGGTGAATAAAGGTTCAATAGTTTTAGTTTTATCCATTGTTCCAAAGGTTTTATATGTAACTGTTACCGTTCTCTTTGAATTTGGTGGAAACTGAACCGTGTAAAAAAGGGATAAGATGCGGTCTTGGTTCACTTGATCTAGTAGGTCATTAACTGCGCCGTAGCCCATATTATTATTAAATTGATCATCTAGTGCCTTTGAAAATAAGTTGTAAAGCTGAGGATCTGAAATAGTCTCACTTAATAAAGGCTCATTCCTATTTTTTATAATAGTCAGCAAGTAGTCTTTTACGTTCCTATCACTTGTGGTGATTTCATGAGAAAAATCAGCCGATGAAAGGTTCAAAGTTCCATCAGTATAGCCGTTGATGTTAAAATCTATATCTTCCCCTAAAATAAACATCTCCAATACTACTGGGTGATTACACCATGCAGAAATTTTTGTATTTTGCCCACTCCGCTCATAACCATTAAACCCATTTGTCAGCACTTTTGTCTTTTTAGGGTCGAATTCAAAATCAATTGCCATATTAATACCTTCATCAGTTGTAGGATTTACTTGCATCCTATAGAGCTTGCCCTTTTCATTTCCCTCAAATTGTACCGCCTTATAGGGAATATTTGTAATATTCCTAACTATCTTTTCGAATTTTAAATACGACTTTTTATCCTTAGAATGAATGACATCCCCTGCATACACTTCGTACGGAATGGTTTTACTATCTACAACAACTTCAGTCAAATTTGATAAATGATTTAACTTACTAACGAATGGGAAAACCATTTGTACAGTTTGAGTTGTATTTGTGGGATTTGCCATTTCATAAGTTGCAGTAACTTGGCCCATTACAGTGTTATAAAAATTATCGTCCGTCGTAAAGTCGAAAAAAAGTTCTTCATTTTCTACTGTAATCGGGGAATTTTGATCAATAACCATCATATCAGCGGAAGGATAACCTTCCCAGTAAACAGGGCCCGAGTTAGCTTGGGCCGAACTTGGTAATGAACATAATAGAAATATAAGGATTATGGTTATGATTGTAATCCACTTATCCATGAATTCACCTCTAATCAGTAATTTATTTATTATAATGGGTTTTCGCCAAACCCTGATAAAATCCTGCATTGAGCCAGAGTTCTCGACCCTTTGTCCCAAACTCGAAGTGAGACGCAGTTCCCGACCCTGTGGCCCAGATAGATGAGTGCATATTAATATGTATTAATGAGAAAAATATGGTATACATCCTTTCTAGGAGGTAACATCATGGAAAATAAAGCTCAGATTAGGCTAACATCATCGGAAATTGCTCAATTATGGGGACAATATATAAATGATAGTGCAAGCATATGTACGCTTACATACTTTTTAGAAAAAGCAGAGGATACTGAAATCAAACCCTTGATTGACTATGCACTCAATTTGTCCAAATCTCATATAAAAATATTAACTTCCATTTTTGAGGAAGAAAAAAACAAAGTTCCACATGGTTTTAAGGTGGAGGAAGATGTTGATTTAACTGCACCTAGACTTTTTTCTGACAGTTATGTTCTAAATTATATCCATCAGATGTCTAGAATAGGACTGGCAACGTATGCAGCCGCTGTATCTGGATCTGTTAGGTCAGATATTACGGAACATTATATGAACTGTCTGTCAGAGACAAAGGAACTATTTAAAATGACAAAGGAGCTATTACTCGAAAAAGGGCTATTTATGAGGTCTCCTTTTCTTCCAGATTTCGAACAGATTGAGTACGTAAATAAACAGGGATTTATTGGGATATTATCGGTGATAAGCGCCCATTGTCAGTTCTGGAAATCTCCAATTTGTTTGCTAATTATCAACGAAATGCCTTAGGAACAGCAACACTTACCGGATTTGCCCAGGTGGCACAGACAACAGAAGTAAAAAAGTTCTTTATCCGGGGAATTGAAATTGCCAAAAAACATATGAGATTATTCGGAGTCAAGTTGGATGAAAGTAATTTGCCAGTACCTACATCATGGGGATCAGAGGTAACAAAAAGTACAACTTATACTTTTTCTGAAAAATTGATGATGTTCTATACCACCTCGCTTATTGGTTTAAGTATTGGGTTCTATGGAACAGGTGTGTCTCAAAGTCCAAGAGTTGATTTAGGTGTCATGTATAACAGATTGTCTGTCGAAATCCAACTTTATTCTGAAGACGGGGCCAATATCATGATTAAAAATAGATGGTTAGAACAGCCACCAATGGCAGCCGATCGGGATCAACTGGCAACGAAAAATATTTAGTAATTATTTTCCATAATTTCGCAAAAAAAATGGTGGGACGCAGTTCCCGACCCTGTGGCTCTTTCCTACTCCCCGCTTATCAGTACAAAAAAGCCCGAATGTAAGCAAACATTCGGGTTCTGTCCTTTTTCATTGTTATCCCACATTAAACTTTTTAGTCTTAGAAGACAATGTGGACGATAATTCTGTCAGCTGCATACCAATTTTGTGTGTTCGCTCCATTTCACTAATTTGGTTATCACTTGTGGTAAGCATTTGTTCCGTACTTGAAAGTGTTTCTTGAGATATAGAAACGATCCCCACTGTTGTTTGTTCAAGCTGGGGTAATATGTATTGGAGTTCAGTTAGCTCCCCTTGCATATTTTGTATTTTCTCGATTACGATCCCAATTTCACTCATTAAATCATCAAAGGATTCCTTTGATTGATTTGCTGTTGTTAATGTATTTTTTATTTTTAATAAAATTTGTTCGAACTCTTGTGTAGCCTGAATGGTAACGTCCTCCATGCTAATAATGGAACTTGTTATTTCCTCGGTTGCCTTTGATGATTGGTCGGCCAATTTACGTACTTCATTGGCTACAACGGCAAAGCCCTTTCCGGCTTCTCCGGCCCGTGCAGCTTCAATTGTGGCGTTAAGTGCTAACAGCTTTGTTTGATCGGCAACCGCTTGTATTAACCCAACTAGATTGGCAATAGCAATTGAATGATTTTTTACCTCTTTAATTGTACCGGTCATATACTCGAAATCGGATTCAAATAAGTTAATAGTCTTGATTAATTGCGTGATATTTCGTTCGCCACCTTGTGCCGAATGGTTCATATCCTCTGAACTAGTAAAAACTTTATTTATATTGTTAATCAGCAATTCAATTTTGTCCTTCATCGTATTAAAATCATGGACACTATCCTCTGAAGTTGCTGCTGTTTGCTCGGCAGCAAGTCTCACCAGGTTAATTTCTTGGATCAGCTTGTGACTGGAAGCAAGTGCTTCGTTGGAAGACTGGCTTAGATTTCCTCCTTTAGATTCCAGTTCTTTCGTTGTTACGTTTAATTCGTGAATCACATTTCCCATTTGCTCTATCATCATATTAAAGCTTTTATTTAACGAAATAATTTCCGGAACGCTCGTTTTTACAGAAATCGATTTGTTTAAATTACCTTCACGAACCTCTCTCATCGTTTCCTGTAATCTCTTGAGTGGTTTTGTAATACTTTTTACAAATAAACTAACTAGAATTGTACATATAATCAGGGAAATAATGACTGACACGATAATAAAGGAATGCATTTGATTTACAGGACCCAAGTATGAATTGGTAGGGACTACTAAAATATATTTCCCATTTAGTTCATTCATTTTTTGTACTGAAATCGTATAGTCCTTACCCTCCAATTGATCGTGGAAGATCCCCTTATCCAATTTATTTATTTTTTCTACAAGCCCCTTCGAAAAGGTAGTCTTTACTTTTTTACTTACTTGGAAAGGTGTAATGCTTCCATTTTGCATATAATAAATTTCAGAAGATATACCATCCGCTCCTAATTGTTTTTTCTGGTCACGGACACTCGTCTCGACCTGTTGGAAAAAGTATTTGTCATCGCTGACATAAACAAACTTCAAATTTTTAATTATGTATGACATAATCTCGACTTCACGAGATAATCGATCTTCAATAATTTGAATAGTGGTTGTTTTTGCTTTGTTGTACAACGTAAATCCAAGGATATTATTAGATATTACAAACAACAAAATAAAAATAAGAAGCAATCTACTTTGCAGGCTAAGTCGATTATATATTTTCTTCAATTTTAATCCCCCAATTAACTCACCTAATATTCGAGTCTTATCGATAAAATTCTACCAATCAAATGTTAAGCGTATGTAAATACTTGCTAATTTTTTTGTAAAATTTTAGACGAGTGGTCTGATGTGTGATGAGTGTAATTTATAGAAAGTAGCGCAAGATATAGTTGTGAAATCGAATAAAAGGAAGGTGTTTTTTATGAACCTCAAAGGTGATTTACAAGAAGCCCAAGATTTAATCCATAAAGCGCATTTTCATTTAAAGCAAATAAACTCTAGCAGTGCCGAAGCAGAAGCCTGTCATTTCGCATTGGGTGAACTTGAAAAAGCACAACAGAAGATACAGCATGTTCAGCAAAGAATGAATGAATAGTATTTAGTATGTAAAAATGGCTTGGGATAGGAGCACCCAAGCCATTTTTGTATTTATAACCCTCTACCGGAATTGTTGTCATAAACCTTTCCTTTGTTAGTTCTCCATTTAATTGTTACTATAAAATTATCTTCCGAGTATTCCTATTAATAAATGGAGGTCATTATGCTGCCTAATCGTTTTATTCAGATTATTCATTCCTATGTTCCGATTGGTATGATGTTATGGCTGTTGTCGTGGTTCATCCCACTATTCGACCAAACGGAACGGATTATTTTATTTGCTGCTTTTGTTGTTGTACCGTTACTTTTGTTTAGAATTTTTGAATCTGCAATAAAAAAGCCAGTGCTTTTTATAAAAATTTTTATATTTTTGATTCCTATAGGAGCTTTCGCATTAGCATGGTCTTTTAGTCTTTCACCGGGTGGAGTTGCTGGTTTACTATCTATTCCTTGGGGGTTAACTACATTTACAATCGCTGCTTTGGGAATTGTCCTTTTGGCTAGGAGTGAAACGTTCGGTGACGTGTCAAAAGCGATTGGTTTTTTATACATAAGTGTCGGAGGAATTTGGTTAGTTGCCCATCAATTTGACCTTCCACTGTTGGGATTCGAAGGACAAATCATGCTGCTGACGGTTAATCATTTTCATTATGCTGGTTTTGTGGCACCGGTATTGTTCGGATTTTTATACGATAGCGGACATAATAAGGTCCTATCAAAGTTCGTTGTTGTCCTAGGGGGGATTGCCCCTATTTTAATTGCTGTCGGAATGACCTATTCATCCATTGTTGAATGGTTATCCATTATTGTATTTGCCTCTTCCCTATTGTTGTATAGTGTTCTCGTGTTTATTTATGTGATTCCTAACTCAAAGCGTTGGACAAAAGTGTTCCATATTGTATCAAGTGGTGCTATATGGATCACGATGGCACTTGCCCTCACCTTTGGTTATGGACTTTGGGTTGGCCAGCCAACCATCCCCATTTCGACTATGATCTTATTCCATGGCTGGGGCAATGCGGTTTTATTTTCGTTTATCGGGATTCTGGCTTGGCATGCCACTCTGATGGATCATGCATCATCGAGGATTCCGTTATGTCTTATTCAAGGTAAAGGAAAAATCGGGGCAAATATTTTCGCTGATTTGGGTGTGGTAGTTGACCATACCTCTGGGGAGCAACCAACTGGATTAATTGATGATGTGAAAAATTACAGAAGTGAACACTTCAATCCAAAGCTTTTTTACCCCGATCTCATTGATTTCTATGAACATACGGATGATTATGAACTTCTTCTGAAGGCTCACTGGAGCCCTGTTTTTAAATTGCCGGCAAGAATTTATAAAATACTCAGCAACTGGTTAGAGCAAATGAACTTCCCGCTGAAGGAAGAAACTAATGAGCAGCTTGTGGAAAGCAAAATTCTTCCGATTCAAGATGAAAAGGATGGTAGAAATAAAGTTCGGGCTTGGGTACGTACCTATACCCATACGAACAAAGCCATTTATGCCGCTTTGTATTCATCGCACGTTTCTGATGGGATGCGCTATATGAATATCGCTTTTCCCCTTCCGTATTCACAAATGACCAGTGTCTTGAAATTGCAGCATGGTTCGGATGATACGTTGGTATTAACTTCCTGGTCAAATTCAAATGATGCAGGACCGGGGGATCAAGGAGTATATGTAGCTTTTAATGGGCAGGCAATTCGAATGCCAATCAATGAGACGATCACAGTTTGGAAAGAGCTGGATTCCCCTCCAGGTAGGATTGAGGCCAAGCATGACATGTGGCTGTTTGGAATGAAGTTCCTAACATTGGATTATCATATTTTTAAGGGAAACAAGTGAAATAAACAAAACTTAGAAGAAGGAAAGTGCCCGTTCAAGGAGAAAATCTCCCTGGCGGGCACTTGTTCTTTCTTTTTGGCTGTTTTCGTAAACTTTGTTGTTTATGGAAGTAAAGCGGAGGTTTATTCATTAAGAATCAGAGCTACACTACAAAAAAGCCGGCTGATCGCATAACCCTGATTGAAGGTAACAAAATAAGCGGAAGTTTTCCGGGTATTTATAAAATGGAGCTTATTTTGGGTTAAATACGCGGAGGTTTTCCGGTTATTCAAAGAAAAGGCGCCCTTTTTTGCGTTTTAAAATCAATTAATCGGAATGTCTCCGTCTATTTCAGCTATTTTACATCAAATTATCACATTAAGCGAAATTTCTCCGTCTATTTTTTAGAACGAATCTTAAAAAAGGTAGCAAAAAGCCTCAATATCTTAGAGCCTTCTTTTTTTAAAAGAAATTTCCCGGTAGACCTCCCTGTAAGCCTCCCATAGATCCCATTCCTCCGAATGGAAAGCCTCCCATTCCGTTACCCATCAAACCAAGCAGTCCAAGTGGGCCTCCAAATCCGGATCCCCCTAATCCGCCTAGTCCACCTAAACCACCTAAGTTACCTAATCCCCCGCCTAATCCACCTAGTCCATTCATTCCCATCCCGAATGGAAAGCCTCCCATTCCCATCATGCCACCCAGCGGTTTCATAAGACCCATAAGATTTCCCAATCCTCCTAGGCCTCCACCAAAGCCTGGGCTTCCAAAGCCGTTCATGCCCATTCCATATGGAGAAGGACCCATGAAGCCTCCCGGATTCATATTGCCCATAAGATTTCCTAAACCTGGGCCCCCGCCAAAGAACGGTCTTCCTAAACCATTCATACCTGAGCCCATAGGAAAGGCTCCCATTAAGCCATTAAGGTGCTTAGTAATTCCTGTGATATTTTCCCAATTAAAATTAGCAGGGCCTCCCCCACCGCCATTGCCTGAACCGCCGGAACTGTTCGCTCCATTGCCATTAGAAAATGCACCTGCAAGACCATTTAAGTGCTTAAACAATCCACCTAAATTATCTCCAAAGTTCTTAAAATTCCCACCAAACCGTATATCCTCTCTATAATTTTCCAAGGGAGACTCACCAGTTTGATATTCTGGACCTTCAAATATTCTTTCCCAATACCCTGATGCAGGATTCATGCCATAATTATCAAAATAGCCTGGATATTGACCAACCATTCCATTTCCCCTCCATATTTATTAAATTCATATTAGTACTATTTTATGGAGGATTGCCTTTCCCGTTCCAACTGCATTTCTTTTTTTGGCCCAATAAATAAAGGACCTTTTAGCCTTTCAACTAAAAAGTCCGTTCCCATTTTTATAAAATAGTATGCTTAACTTGTCACTAACATACTATATTCATTGATATCATTAATTTTCAAGTACAGGTTTTGATTTCTGTAAGAAAGGTCATCTGTGATTTCAGTGCTAAACCAATGAGGAATTTCAAATTTATTTGCATCTTCCTCTGAATCAAACTCTACTTTTACAATAATTAATCCATCTAATTTTCCGAAATACTTAAAGATTGTTAAATGATGACCGCAATAATCATAGAATAATCTTTTTTTGACAATGGGTGTTAAATTTTCATAGAGTTGCTTATACGTACTTTCTTGAATTTCAACTTCCGTTTTGATGCGTGACATTCCTCTACCCTTTTTTATTGAAAGGTAATGTGTCACATTGTGATCTCCTGAAGTATAATCCTCCACACTTCTAATCCTTACTTCTTCATCTACACCAAAACCAATGTAAAACTGTTCTACTAGATCGATAGAAACTAAATCTAGACTTTTTAATAAATAATCGCTCTCAACTAAAAACTTCCTATCAATTTTCGTTCCTTGTCCCATTTTAATCACCCCAACAATAATTTTTTTATAAGCTTTGTCGAATTTTATTTTGTATTTTTCATTATATCAGAAATGAGGTGATTATGTACATAATTTTCTGATTATTATTTATTATCTGGATTATATGCACCAGCAATGAACATTGCTAAAACCTTGATACTGCATCCTTTACAAATTCAATAAATTTAATGACCTCCTCTGTTTCAATTTTTGTTAATAGATAGGTCGATGATTGGGGCAGGAGTATTTTTTCTGAACGGAATTCTGCTAATTTTTTATTTTTTAATTCTTCTTTAACCATCGTCGTTGGTAGATAAGAGACACCTAACCCCTCTTCAATAAAGCGTTTTGTCACTTCTACTTGATTAACAACCATTGTCCGCACTGCAGGATAAAATCTTTTCACCTCATGCAATAGATCGTCCCAGTATTCGGGGTGATTGTGAGTTAATAGTCTATATTTTTGTAAAATCATTTCCTCATTAAGCCCGCCTCTCTCCGTACATTCGCTTGGTCCTACTAAGATAACAGGCTCTTCATAAATGATCTTACTTTTAATATTGGTTTGGATCGGTTGGCTTCTCGTAAGTCCTATATCTGCTCGCCCTTTACTGATCTCCTCTCCTACATCATAGGACCTCAAAATATTGATGATCACTTCAATATCCGGGTTCTCATCAATAAAACTCCGTAACAAGGCCGGCAAAAAGGATGAAGCAATTTGCGGCGCAGTAGCAATGATTAATTTTCGATTATATCCCTGTTTCCAAGATTGAAAGTCTTCCATTCCTTCTTCATACTTCGCAACCATTTCCTTTGCATAACCAAGAAATGTATGGCCAGCTGGGGTGAGCACTACTTTATTCCCTATTCTCTCAAATAATTCTATATTTAGAGATTCTTCCAGCCTTTTAATATGTTTCGTAACAGCCGGTTGGGTTAAAAAAAGCGCCTCCGCTGTTTTTCGGAAATTCTCATATTTTGCTGTAATAATAAATGTCTTAATCCATTTCATTTCCATTCCAAAACAGTCCTTTATTCGACTTTGATAACAGTTCGTTATTAAAAATCTTATTTTTTGTTATTTTCCATTATAAGTTAAATTCCTTATAATTCAATTATCAAAAAAATTATTTAAAGGGGACATAAAAATGACAAACAATCAATCTCGAAATTCAATCGTGGAAAAGTTTAATGAAAATGCAGCACAGTACGATTCTCAAAGGGTTAAATTGATACCGTGTTTTCATGACTTCTATACGATTCCGGTTTCACTACTAAACACTCAAACTAACAATCCCGCTGTACTAGATATTGGTGCCGGAACAGGGTTACTATCATCTTTAATTCTAGAAAAATATCCTGATGCAGATATGACCTTAATTGATATTTCTGAAAAAATGTTTGATGTTGCAAAAGAGCGCCTGTCTAATTTTCCAGATGTAAAATATATTTTAAATGACTATACGACATATGATTTTGATGGTGAGTTTGATATTATTGTGTCAGCATTGTCCATTCATCATTTAACGGATTCGGAGAAAAAGCATCTTTATCAAAAGGTCTATAAGATGCTAAAAAAAGGCGGCCTGTTCATTAATGCCGATCAAGTTTTGGGACAAACGCCTTTTATTGAAACTCTATATAAATCCGACTGGAGTCAAAAAATTGAAAGCAGTGGCTTAACGGAGGAAGAACTTGCTGCAGCCTATGAACGGACAAAGTTAGATAAGATGTCTACATTAGCGGATCAATTAAACTGGTTACAGGAAAGTGGATTTCGAGATGTGGACTGTGTCTATAAATATTTTAATTTTGTTGTGCTTTATGGAAGAAAAATCTAAAGGATTTTATTTTATACTTGGAGGGTAAAAAAATGAACATAGATATCGAAGCTTTGAAAGCTCAATACCCTTTATTTAATAGGCTCATTTCATTGGAGGAGCTTTTTTGGACTAATCCTAATTTGGAAAAATTCGATACGGCTATTGAGAATTCCCCTCTTTCTTATGAAGATGTTAAGCAGGCGGAGGAACGGCTAGTAAGGTTTGCGCCCTATATCGCCAAGGCTTTTCTGGAAACTGCGAAGATGAATGGCATCATCGAATCTCCACTAGTGAAAATACCATCGATGAAGCAATCATTAGAGGGGGACTACCAACAAATAATCGGTGGTGATTTACTTTTAAAATGTGACAGCCACTTACCGATTTCAGGTTCCATTAAAGCCAGGGGCGGTATTTATGAAGTTCTCAAACATGCAGAAGAATTGGCTGTACAACATCAATTGTTAACGTTTAAGGATGACTATTCTGTTTTAGATAGCGACCGGTTTCGTACTTTCTTTTCACAATTTTCGATAGCGGTAGGTTCAACTGGGAATTTAGGACTCAGCATAGGTATTATCGGGGCCAACTTGGGGTTCAATGTGACTGTTCATATGTCGGCTGATGCGAAGCAATGGAAAAAGGACCTACTCCGAAGTAAAAATGTCAATGTCGTTGAATATGAAGCAGATTACAGTAAAGCTGTTGAAGAAGGACGAAAGCTTGCTGAGCAAGACCCCAACTGTTATTTTATCGATGATGAAAATTCTCGTGATTTATTTCTAGGCTATGCCGTGGCCGCATCACGATTAGAAAAACAATTAAAAGAGTTAGCAATCAATGTCGACGAAGGGCATCCATTATTTGTTTACCTTCCCTGTGGAGTTGGCGGTGGTCCTGGAGGGATAGCTTTTGGTCTGAAATTAATTTTTCAAGACAATGTTCACTGCTTTTTTGCTGAACCCACCCACTCCCCCTGTATGGTACTTGGGTTAATGACCGGGCTCCATGATCAAATTTCAGTCCAAGATGTGGGGATTGATAATTTGACAGATGCAGATGGGCTTGCAGTAGGTAAACCATCAGGATTTGTCGGTAAAACGATGGAGCCTTTTTTAAGCGGGGTTTATACGGTCAGTGACCAACAATTGTATAAGCTGCTAAAAAAACTGGTTGATACAGAGGGAATTCATATGGAACCTTCTGCCCTTGCAGGCATGATTGGACCAGTGAAATTAAGCAAAGATGACGACGGCGTAGAATATTTATCGAAACACAATTTAACGGAAAAGATGAAAAACGCTACCCATATTGTTTGGGGGACTGGTGGAAACATGGTTCCGGAAGAAATAATGAAGCAGTACTATCAAAAAGGATTCGATATCGAGGAGTAAAAGTCATACATCTTTAGGCAGACTAATAGCGCGCTAATTCACAAATACGAATTGGCACGCTCTGGCTGCGTTTTTGGCTTCATCTCCTTTATGAAGACCGTTTTCCTGGTCCGATGACTAAATTTCTGTCTTCATTCCACTTATGAAGACATCTTCTTCTGCTCCCCGGCTGAGTTTTGGTCTTCATCTTCTTTATGAAGACCGTTTTCCTGGCCCGATCACTGAATTCCTGTCTTCATGCTGCTTTTGAAGACAGTTTCTTCCGCGCCCCGGCTGGGTTTTGGTCTTCATCTCCTTTATGAAGACAGTTTTCCCGGCCTGATCACTGAATTCCTGTCTTCATTCCTCTTATGAGTACAGTTTCTTTGGCTCCTTGGCTGAGTTTTGGTCTTCATCTCCTTTATGAAGACGATTTTCCTTGCACGATTACTGAATTTCTGTCTTCATTCCTCTTATGAATACAGTTTCTTCCGCTCCTTGGCTAAGTTTTGGTCTTCATCTCCTTTATGAAGACAGTTTCTCAAGGGTTCCGAATAAGTTTTTGGTCTTCATCACCACTTTTGGCACCGTACCCCCAATGCTCCTACCAAATATTCTTTATTACACGAATCATCACCTTTGGTATAAACATCAATATGTTCAAAGCTACCTCAAATATAATCGTATCCCTAATTTCATTTAGAATTTCTTTGAAAAAACCAGTCTGCTTTTCTTTTTCTTCCTTTTTTTCTTTGTTATTTTCCATTTTTGATCTCCCTGAATCCTCCAACAAATAGCTTTTTATTATTTATCGATAATTTTTTTTCAAAAAACAGACAGAAACCGCATCTTTCCTTCGAATTATGTAATTACCATCTAATGACTATCAACATATCGAAAGGGTGCTAAGGGTGTTTGCCTATCTTAATATTTTTATTGCAGCTTGCTTGTTTACACTGTTAATCGCCCCTATCATGATTGTTTATCTAAAAAAATTTCGAATGGAACAGTACATCCGTAAAAATGGGGCACTTCTTCATGCAAGAAAACAAGGTACTCCCACTGTTGGAGGCTTGATTTTTTTAATACCGATTTTAACACTTACCTTTTATATAGTGGATATTAATGAAAATATAAGCTTTATCTTACTTTTAACGATTGGTTTTGCTTGTATTGGTTTCATTGACGATTTGATTAAAATCAAACGGAAGAGAAACCTTGGTTTAACTGTTTCAGAAAAATTAGCTTTACAAATTCTTGTCACCTCCATTATTTACACACTCTCACACGATATATTAAACACTTCCATTTTTATTCCAAATACCAGTTACTCTTTAAACCTTGAATCGTTTTATTTCGTTTTCTTCCTTGGATTTACGATTACAACGGTTAACGCAACTAATATAACAGATGGACTGGACGGTTTATTAGCAGGGGTGGTCTTAACCATATTAGTGCCATTTGCTGTTATATCTTATACACTCAACTTCTATCAGATTTTTATATTCATCTTAATTTGCATGGGAGCCATTCTTGGATTTTTGCTTTTTAATATCAATCCAGCCAATGTTTTTATGGGGGATACTGGTTCCCATTCTTTAGGTGGGGTATTAGCTGGTTTAGCCCTTATCACAAAAACAGAGATTCTATTTATTCTTATGGGTGGCGTTGTCTTTATCGAAGCACTATCAGTAATCATTCAAGTTGCCTCTATAAAACTGAGAAATAAACGCGTATTTCTAATGACACCTATTCACCATACCTTCGAGTTAATGGGCTGGCATGAAACAAAAATCGTAAAAGTGTTTTGGTTAATTAATTTCAGTCTGTCTTTCTTAAGTATTCTTATGTTTAGGTGAACTGGTGACAGGTTAGATATAATGAGTGTAAGACGTTCTTCGTTAATACACTCATTTTTTTTGCAAAATGGAATAAAATTATAAGAAAGTATCTAGAAAAGAGTGAAATCATGAAACCAATTACTTTTAAAGCCTTCGCAATCACGAACGAAATCGATTTGAATAAAATTGCTACTCACTGTGGAATTCCGAAGAAATTTACGTGGGAAGAACCTTTAATTTTAAGAGGAAATGTTCTCAATTCTATCCTTCCTAATAATAAGAATGAATCCCTCCAAGTGCTGATTTTTTCCTTTGGTAGTATTGTCTTTATTAATCACTTAAGTGAAGACGAGAAAAATGGGATTTTTAACTTTGTTCACTCCTTCGAGCCGGAAATTAATCTTAACCATGTTGGAAGATATGTAGATGATTACAGTCTTCATATTAAAGAATCTGAAGCTATTGAGTTGAATGACGAATATGTAGTCGTACCAAAATATGAAGATTTTTACCCTGAATTAATTTCAACAGTGCTTGCAAAATCGGCGGCACTTGAGAAGACAGAGGAACAGTTGGGTAATATCCTCGATAAACTGGAAAACATGATCGATCGGTTGGAAAAAGGCAAACTTCGAATCGGAAACAAGGAACTGGCACGGACGACTTCGAAAATTGTCCGTCACGAATATAACACACTAGCTTATATCATGATACTCGATAAGCCAGATATAACATGGACAAGCAGTGTGGCTGGTGAATTTTACGACCAGATGCAGGAGTTTTTTGAGTTAAAGGATCGTTATACGATATTAAAAAATAAGACTGAAATTTTATATAGTATTATGGATGGCTTTTCAAACATCAGCCACTCTATGCGCGGACTTTTTGTAGAATGGATCATCGTCATCCTCATTCTTTTTGAAATTGTCCTGACGCTTTTAGGAATAGCGGGATTGCTTCCTTAAAAGCAATTTCAATTGCATTTTCTTACTTTTTTATTTAGGATTCTAGTAAAACAACTTGAAAAATAGTGCTCGAAAGGATTGTAGCATAGTGGAAGCAATAAAAATCACAAACGAACTTGATTTACAAAAAGCGTTTCATATTCGAAAAGAAGTATTTGTTAATGAACAAGGGGTTCCTTTGGAAGATGAATTTGATGCATTTGACAACCTTGAAGGTCAATGTGAACATATTTTAATAAACTATGAGGACCAACCGGTGGGTACCGCAAGACTAAGATTTGTTGAAGGTGTTGGAAAGTTAGAAAGAATTTGCATACTTAAGCCCTACCGAAACTACGGTCTAGGAAAAATTATTATAAAAAAATTAGAAGAAATAGCGGCAGAAAAAGGCGCTACCAAAGTTAAATTACACGGGCAAACACAAGCTGAAGGCTTTTATCAAAAACTGGGCTATCAGACTTCCTCCGATGTCTTTATGGAAGATGGAATTCCCCATGTATTGATGGTAAAAGAGCTAGCGGAGAAATAATAGATATAAATTTAAAGGAAGTCCAATTCCTTTTTTTTAGGGACTGGACTCCTTTATTTATTATTAGTACAAGACACTCTTTAAAACCTTTACATTTCTTGAATAATAGTCCCAGCTAATAACCAGTACTAACAAACATCCTTGGATTAAGGTTTGATAGAATGAATCAACATTAAGTAAGGCAAGTGAATTATCAAGGATGCCTAAAATCAACAGTCCCATTATAGTTTGTTTCACTCCACCTTCTCCACCTGATAAACTAGTACCACCAATGACAACACTTGATATTACAGTTAAAGCTGCTGCCCCACCGACAAAAGGAGATGCGGCATTCAACATACCTGTTAGAAGAATACCTGCTATAGCTGCACAAGCTCCGGAAATTACAAAAACACTAGTTTTATAAAACTTTACAGAAATTCCTGTTAAAAGTGCTACCTTCTGGTCTCCCCCTACTGCATAAATATTACGCCCATATTTTGTTTTGCGTAGTATGTAGTCTGCTGCTGCGAATAAAATGATAAAGATCCACACTAGGTTAGGAATAAAAAGGAAGTAACCATTACCTATCCAATTTAAGATTGGGTCCATAATCATAATAGGCCTTCCATCGGATACTTTCAGGGCTAAACCATTATAAAAAAACATTGCACAAAGTGTTACAATAAAGGAATTAAATCCAAAATAGCTAACTAATATTCCAATGATCGAACCAATGATTGCACCTAATAAGACCGTTAGTAAAATTGCCAAAAGGATATTCATATGCTGGGAAATGGTAGCTAAAAATATTCCCGAAAAGGCCATCACTGCCCCTATTGATAAATCAAATTCTCCATTTAAAATTACAAATGTCATTGCAAAAGCCATAATTCCATATATACTTATTTCCATTAGCAAGTTAAAAATGTTTCCTAATGTAAGGAAGTATGGAGCAAAAAGGGAAGCAAATAAAATTAAAGCTACTAGAATAAGAAATACTTTTTGGTTATACAATGCTTTTATATATGTCATTAACTTCACCTCCTTAGTAATAATCGAATATTATTCCTTGAATCTAGCAAAAGAGCTGCAATGATCATGGCACCCTTTGCCATCATTTGATCATAAGTACCAAGGCCAATTAGTACAAAAAGATTGTTAAGAACACCAATGATCAGGATTCCGACCATTGTTCTCATAATATTGCCTGCTCCACCCGCTAAACTTGTTCCCCCAATGGCCACCGCAGCTATTACATCTAATTCATAACCTTGACCAGCTGTGGCAGTTGCTCCCAATGTTTGTGAACTTCTTATTAACCCCCCTAAGGCAACTAAAACTGCCAGGATAATAAATGTTATCGTTTGTATCCGATGAATAGGTATCCCGGATAGTCGAGCAGATACGGGATTAGCACCAGTTAAATAAACTGCTCGCCCAAAAACTGTGTATTTTAAAACAACATGAAGCACGATGGCACATAATAAAAATAGAACTATAGGTACAGGTACCGAAAATAGTTTCCCATTTCCAAACCATTGAAAAATGGCATCCTGCTGTGGAACTAAAGTAAAACCTTTGGAATACAGTAATGCTATGCTTGAGAAAATGGTGCCCGTACCAAATGTGATCATAATCGACGCTCCAAAATCCCCCTTGATCATCCGCAGGATAGAGCCATTTAATATTCCCACAAGCACTGCTACTAGAATAGTAACTAACAAGGCTCCAATTGTACCTAGCGAAGACTGTAAACCTACAACAAGAACCCCACTAAGTGATAAAAAACCAGCAATTGATAAATCAAAATATCTCGCTATAATGACAAATGTCATGCCCAACGCACCTAATCCAAGTACAGAAATTTGGAGCAATACATTTAGTATATTTCCAGTAGTCCAAAATGTTGGTGCCAGAATGGAACCTATAACCAACAAAATAACAAGGCCAATTACAGGACCAAATTCTGCTGGATTTAGGTTATTTTTTAATTGAATAAATGTTGATTGTTTTGTTTCCTTAACACTTGTCACATTATCCACCTTATTCACCTCCAACTAAGTTAGTGCAAGATCTAATATTTTTTCAGGACTTGCATCTTGACCATTCATTTCCCCTTTTATTTTTCCTTCATGAACAACTAATAGCCGATCACATAAAGCAATCAATTCTTCCCAATCAGATGATATTAGTAAAACAGCCTTATCTTGTTTAATAAGTTCACGAATAACTAAGTAAATCTCCCGTTTGGCACCAACATCTACGCCCCGTGTTGGTTCATCTAAAATAAGTATGTCAGCATCAGAAAACAAATACTTTCCAACAACAACTTTTTGCTGATTACCTCCACTAAGGTTTAGTGCGATCTGCCCGACGGATGGAGTTTTTATTTTTAATTGATTTACAAGTGATTTGGATTCATCAATTTCTTTTTTAAATTTCATAAAACCTTTATTATTTATCTTTTTCAATGCTGCCATCGTAAAGTTTTCTTTCAGTGAAAATGATGTTATTAATCCCTGTTCCTTACGATCTTCTGGAACAAGGGCGATCCCAAGTTCTATTGCTTGTTTTGGACTTTTTATTACCGTTTTTTTTCCTTTATAAAAAATTTCACCCTTATCATACACGTCTGCCCCAAAAATAGAACGGGCTATTTCCGTTCTGCCAGAGCCTACTAAGCCCGCCAAACCAAGGATTTCACCTTTTTTTAAGTCTAAATTAATATTGTCCAATTTGCCTTTCAGACTTAAATTCTTGACTGACAAAATCACATCTCCGAAATTGTATGTTTCACTTGGTGGATATTCTTCACTTAATTCACGTCCAACAATTCCGCGAATGATTTGCTCTCTATTTGTTTCAGCAACCTCTCTTGTCTCAATGACTTGGCCATCCCGCATAATAGTTATTCGATTGCAAATTTGGAAAATCTCTTCGAGACGATGTGAGATGTAAATTACCGTTACACCTTTTTCTGCCAACGAATTGATCGTATTAAATAGTTGGTTTAATTCCGAACCACTCAGTACTGCAGATGGTTCATCCATAATGATAAGATCTGCATCATAAGATAGAGCCTTGGCAATTTCAACTAACTGTTTTTGTGCTACACTTAGATCTCTCACTTTGGTCGAAGGCTTTATATACGTGCCAACTTTCTCTAAATAAACGGCTGCATCGTTATAGGCTTTCTTCCAATTTATATTGTGGGGTTTACCGGGTAAACGGCCTAATAAGATATTTTCTGCCACCGATAAAGATGGAACGAGGCTAAGTTCTTGGTGGATAATTACAATCCCTTTTTCTTGCGCATCTAAGGGAGAAGTAAATTGAACACTTTCACCTTTAAAAATGATATCTCCTGCATCTGGTGAAATAACCCCCGATAAAACCTTCATTAATGTTGATTTCCCAGCACCATTAGCTCCTAATAATCCATGAACTTCCCCCTTTTTTACCGTCAAGCTCATATCATTCAGCGCCTTAACCCCGGGAAATGATTTACTGATGTTTTTCATCTCTAATATATTCATTATTTTCACCGCCAACAGATTCTTAAAATAGTAGGAAGCAGTATAGATCATTGATTTTCCACTCCCTATACTGCTATCCTTTTAAATGAATATCTATGATCCTAGTAATTTTTAGATGTGTAGTTTTCAAGTTGA
Organism: Guptibacillus hwajinpoensis; assembly: GCA_016841285.1. Taxonomy (GTDB): domain Bacteria; phylum Bacillota; class Bacilli; order Bacillales; family Bacillaceae_J; genus Schinkia. The sequence continues at coordinate 20,336 of JAENZK010000018.1, forward strand.
TCTGCAGTAATCATCTTTTGCTCGCCAAGCTTTTCTTTAGGAAACTCTTTTCCATTAATCGCATCAACGATTACGCGGGCCCCTTCTTGAGATTGCCACCATAAATCCTCCTGTACACTACCAAACATGGAACCGTCTTTGATCATTTCCACACCATCAATTGTCGCACCAAATCCAATAATTTTTACTTGTTCCAACTTATTAGCTTGTTTTAAAGCTTGCACAACACCTGGAACCATACTATCATGCTGGACGAATACTCCCTTCAAATCAGGATATTTCGTTAAATAGTTTTGCATAATGTCTAATGCTTTTTGACGATCCCATGGGGAAGACTGCGCTTCGAGTAGATTGATAGTAGTCCCTTGAATTGCTTCCTTAAACCCTTCTGTTCTTTTTTGCGTAAGTATACCTGGTGCACCTTCAATAATGACGACATCTCCGCCATTTTGACCTAAAGCTTCTTGCATTAATTGTGCTGATAGTTTTCCTGCACTAAAATTATCTCCGCCGATGAAAGATGTTACATATTCCTGACCTTCTGGAGCCACAGGTAACGTTGTCACAACAACCGGTATTCCAGCATCATGTAATTCCTTCAGTGCAGGAACAATCGCTTGTGGATCAATTAGATCTACTAAAACTCCGTCTACCTTTTGAGCTATAAGATTTTTAGCTTGCTGTGATTGAGTATAGGCATCGAACTGTGCATCCATATTTACTAGTTCAAAACCTAATTCCTTTGCAGCTTCCTCTGCTGCTTGCATCTTAGACTGTACAGGTGGTATTGCTGCAGATGGCCATAACGCACCAATTTTAATAGTTCCACTTCCAGCTTTTGTAACCTCTTTAGAATCTGAAGATGTATTTTGATTAGACTCGTTTGATACTGGCTGATTAGGTTGACTACATCCAACGATGCCAAGTATCATTACGAACATCATACAAACAAATCCTATTTTTTTCATCTTTTGCGCCTCCATTTCTCTATTTAAAACGCTTACATGTTATTTGTGGAGCACATCTACAGAATGTACTCCACAATCTATTATTTTATTTCTCTTAAACTCCGTACCAATTTAAGTGCTCTCGACTTAAATCAACCCATACATGTTTTGTTTCAGTGTACATGTCCAAAGCCTGCATACCTAGCTCGCGGCCAAATCCACTTTGCTTTGTTCCGCCAAATGGAGCTGTACTGTCAAGCATGCTAAATGTATTAATATAAACCGTGCCCGCTTTAATTCCCTTTGCCATTCTATGAGCTCGCTTAATATCATTTGTCCAAACGCCTGATGCTAATCCATAAATTGTATCGTTAGCTTTTCTTAATGCGTCTTCCTCGTCTTTGAATCTGATAACGGAAAGAACAGGACCGAAAATCTCTTCTCTAGCAACCTTCATTTGATTTGTAACGTTTTCTAGAATAGTTGGAGTATAGAAATGCCCATTCCCCGCATCCTTATTTCGTTTTCCGCCAATCAATACGTTTGCACCTTCCTCAAGACCAGATGCAACATAGGATTCAATTCTTGCAAGTTGTTCTCCGGAAACCTGTGGTCCCATTTGTGTTGTCGGATCCAACGGATTTCCTACACGGATATTTTGAACCTTCTTTACAAATGCATCCATAAACTTGTCATAGACACTCTCTTGTACAAACATACGGGATCCAGCTGCACAAACTTGTCCTTGTGCAAAATAAATTCCAAACATTGAACCGTTGACTGCGTCTTCAATATTTGCATCATCAAAGATGATGTTTGGCGATTTTCCTCCTAATTCCAAGCTAACCGGTCGTAAATTTTTACTAGCAGCTTGCATGATTAAACGACCAGTTGCTGTTGATCCGGTGAACGCTACTTTATCTACATCCGGGTGCTCTGCTAATGGTTGCCCTGCTGTTGGACCGTATCCTGGCACCACATTAATGACTCCATCTGGTATTCCAGCTTCTTGGAATACTTTTACCATTTCTAAAATACTAATTGGTGTTTGTTCAGCCGGTTTAATAACGATGGTATTACCCGCTGCTAACGCCGGTGCTAGCTTCCACATTGTTAACATTAATGGGAAATTCCAAGGAACGATGGCAGCCACAACGCCTAACGGTTCTTTTAATGTATAATTTAATCTATTACCTGGTGATGATAGGGTTTCACCTTGAATCTTATTCGCAAGACCAGCATAAAACTCTAGTCCATCAATCATAGCTGGCATGGCAATGAATTTAGTTTCATTGATTGGCAGGCCATTATCCCTTGACTCTACTTCAGCTAGCATATCGGCCTTTTGCCATAGAGCTTGAGCCGCCCTGTAAAGCAAACGTCCGCGGTCACTTGGTGACATTTCAGCCCAAGGTCCAGATTCAAAAGCTTTTCTTGCAGCTTTTACGGCTAAATCTACATCTTCCTTATTTGCTTCTGCAACGACTCCGTTTAATTCCCCAGTTGCAGGGTTATACGAATTAAAAGTTTTTCCTGTTACTGATTCAACCCATTTACCACCAATAAATAATTTATAATTTTTAGTCATTATTTTACCTCCTTAAAATGCCTTTTCTAGTAATCTAAAAACATCTTCTTTTGTTGCATCAACTGGAGTAGCCCACATTGACACTTCTTCTTTTAATGTTTCTTCAGCCAGTAGTTCAAGTTGATCTCTTCTAACTCCTAATTTTTCTAGACTAGGTATGTCTAACGCAATGGCAAGGTTTTTAACTGCTTCAACCGCTTTCTGACATCCTTCTTCTGCTGAGAGATCTTCCACCTCTAAGCCCATTGCCTTAGCAATTTCATTATATTTTTTCTGTACACTAGGATCCTGTGCATTATATTCCATTACAAATGGTAGACCGCAAGCATTTGCTACTCCATGTGGTAAACCACAATGTGCACTTAACGGATGGGCAATTGCATGTACTAGCCCTAGAAATGCGGAGTTAAATGCATAGCCTGCAAGCATGCTGCCTAATAACATATTTGTACGGGCTTCTATATTATTTCCATCCTTATATGCTGCTTCAATATTGTTATAGATTAATTCGATTGCTTTTAAAGCGTTTACATCCGCTGGAATAGAGGCAAACTTTGAGGTGTAGGCCTCGATTGCATGTGTTAATGCATCCATTCCAGTTGCAGCTGTGACTGCTGGCGGTAACGCAATTGTTAGTTCTGGATCAACAAGAGCTAGATCGGCCCCAATGTTTTTTCCAGCAAGAACCATTTTTCTCTTTTCGGCTGAATTAGTAACAACTGTAACTCCAGTAACCTCGCTTCCGGTTCCCGATGTTGTTGGAATCGCAATTAACAGTTTTGTCGGAATCTCAACTTTATTTAATCCGTCATATCTATTAATTGGTCCCGGATTGGTTAGTAAAATATTAATTGCTTTTGCTGCATCTATTGAACTTCCACCACCAATGGCAACGATTGCCTCAACATTCGCCTCAATCGCAAACTGAGCCCCTTCCTCAACAACACTTTCAGGTGGATTCGGAAGAACTCCGTCATATTCTACTACTTCAATATTTGTCTCTTTAATTGACCCTACAATCTGATCAACAATTCCAGCAGATTTTACACCTTGATCATATACACATAACACTTTGTTTACACCTAACTGTTGAACAACTTCTCCTATTTGCTTTGAACATCCAGCTCCAAAAATAACCTGGCTTGGGATTCCAAATTGAAATTGCATATCTATCGACCTCCAATATTATAATAAGAATATTCGATAAATCTTAAACTTTAATTTATTGAATATTTCTATTGTTTTGAATTATAGCAACTTCTTATTCTTATGTAACCGTCTTTAGGAGACGGTGTTTCCTTAAAATTTCCGTCCTCAATAGACAGTCGTCCTTAATTTAAAAGAACAAAATCGCTAACGCGACTTTTATCCACGTCCCAAGTGTAGATTATTCACTTGGGACATTTCTCGCTCTAAGCATAGTG
>JAENZK010000445.1 GCA_016841285.1 Guptibacillus hwajinpoensis
AGTCTGGACGATGGCAGCATTTTTACCTGCACGAAAGTCATCAAAATTGAATCCTGTGGAGGTTATTCGAAATGGCTGATTATGTAATGGAAGCAAACAATATTAAAAAAGAATATGGGACAAAGATAAAAACAGAAATCCTCCATGGAATTAGCTTTTCGTTAACAGAGGGTGAATTTGTTAGTATTATCGGATATTCCGGCTCAGGAAAATTAACCTTATTAAATATACTTGGAGCACTTGATACGCCTACTAGTGGAGAGATATTTTTTAAGGGGCAGGAATATGGTCGAATGTCTGGCGACCAATTAGCGGACTTTCGAAATCAAAATATGGGTTTTATTTTTCAATTTCATCATCTCTTACCGGAATTTACGGCACTTGAAAATGTGTTAATTCCAACCTGGATTAAAATGGGCAGTACCAGTAAAAGGCACGAAGACAGGGCAAAAGAACTTCTCGAGTTAGTAGGTCTTAAAGAATTCATTAATAATAAATCTACAGATCTTTCCGGAGGGCAGCAACAACGAGTAGCGATTGCAAGAGCGCTAATAAATGATCCTGCTATTTTATTTGGAGATGAACCCACCGGAAACTTGGATAGTGAAACAACAGAGCATGTTTATGAGCTTTTTAGAGATATTAATAAGCAAATAGGGACCACTGTTTTAATCGTAACCCATAATGATCTTATTGCAGCAAAATCAGACAGAGTGATTGAACTAAAAGATGGAGCCATCAGTAGAGATTATAAGAACCTACAGGAATTGTAGTTTTACATTAGTTTGGAATAGGATTATAAAATTTGCGGAAATTATTTATGTGATATTCAATTGAATTATTACAAAATAATTTTTGGAGTTGTGATGATATGGAGCATGTGGAACCTCGAAATGTAACGGAAGCAGCACTGCATGATTTTAAGATGGGTTTAGGGACATTTACTCAAAAAATGCCGGATATAGCAGGGCATTTTAATGCTTTTACAGAAGCTTGTTTTAAGGAAGGAACGTTGTCACAGAAAGAAAAACAACTGATTGCCTTAGCCATTAGTGTGTATTCTCAGGATGAATATTGTATCATCTATCATGCAAAAGGCTGTCTGGACCAAGGTGCTACGGAGGAAGAGATTTTAGAGGCAATAGGAGTATCGGCCGCTTTTGGTGGTGGGGCGGCTATGAGTCAGGCTGTCACACTTGTTCAGGAATGCATGGTAGATTTAAATCAGTTTAAGCAATAAGCCTCTATTAATCAGTGGTAAAAATCCTGGGGGAGAAAGCTCCTCCAGGATTTTCTTTTGCATTAGTCATTGTCGTTTCCAACCAACTAGAATGGGTTGGTTGCCAAAAAGCTAGCTGTTTTTACGTAAATGCGTGGATGCAGCTTTAATTGAGAAACAATAAATTCTGCAATGTCTTCCGGCTGCATGTATTTCTGGTCATTATTTTCAGCAATTAAGTTTGTTTTAATGGCAAGTTCAGTTGCAACTGTACTTGGGGTTAATGCAGTGACGCGGATGTTATTTCTGCGGACTTCTTGCGCCAATGATTCTGTAAGACCGATCACCCCGAATTTAGAAGCACTGTAGGCACTGGATGTAGCTGCGCCATTTAATCCGTTTGTTGATGAAATATTGATAATATCACCACGATTTTTTTCAATTAACTGCGGCAGAACGGCATGTGTTACATAATATGTACCCATTAAATTGACATCAATAATTCGCTTCCAATCATGCGGATCCATGTCCAAAAGTGTTGCAAATCCTCCGATTCCTGCATTATTTATCAAAATGTCGGCAGTGCCCAAGCTACCAGTTAATGATTGAATCGCTTGTTCCACTTCTTCCTGAGAAGATACGTCAACAGCCGCATAGGCTGCTTTCACTCCTAAACCTTCTATTTCACTTGCTACTACCTTTAAATCTGCCTCTGTTCTGGCAAGTAAACCGATGTTTACACCTTCATTAGCTAAGGCAATTGCAACAGCCTTGCCAATTCCTTTTCCAGCGCCCGTAATAAACGCTACTTTACCTTGTAATGTTTGTCCCATTTTCAACATCTCCTTCCATATCTCATTATATTATTGTAAAAAAATTTTTCTAATACTATGCTCATTAGTCTGACCGAAGAATGACCTTTTTGTACTATCTAAAGAAAAAAATAAGAGCAATTGCTAATAAATGTATTTTTTAAACATAAATGTTATAATAGTTCATAAAATTTGAATATTGTAATAATCAGAATTCGTTAAAAGGAAATAGGGTGAATAACAAGAGATTGATGGCAGTCCTAGGGGGCGTTACCGCCATCTTTTTTCCTGTGCGTTAGTCTTCGGCTATCCCGGTATTATGAGTCTTAACTGGCAGGTTTAATTTATATTGTAAGTCCTGTAAGTAAAAAGATGTTGAGTACCAATATGGATTAATAAACCAATATGTAATTATAAAACTGGAGGATATCTTATGAAAACAATTAAAAGAATGTATGAGCATTTGCATTGGGCGAACCTTCATATTTTTGAGGGATTGCAAAATATGAAAGGTGAAAAGAATGAGGTATGTGGCTTATTTTCTCATATTCTATCAGCTGAAAAAGTATGGTTTGCAAGACTACAAGGAGTAGACAGCTCCCAAATTCTATTATGGCCTGAAATGAATTTGATACAATGTGCGGAACTTATCATGCAAA
>JAENZK010000019.1 GCA_016841285.1 Guptibacillus hwajinpoensis
GTATATGTATCGGTTATTACGTATTTACCGGATTGTTGAAGGGCCATCAGAAGTCCATCGTTGGTCAATTGCACGTGACATTATAAAGTCTCGTTAACTTGAAAACTATTATAAATAGAAAAGATTGGAGGAGAAAGCATGGAAACGAAACCATATTCAGTATTTGGCGAAGAATGGCTCATTCGTAAGGATGATGAAGTAAATCTATTAGTAAGTAAATGTAAGGGGTGCGGTAGCCAATGGTTCCCTCAGAAAGAGATTTGCCCAACTTGTTTTAGTCAGGAACGTGAAATCGTGCCGTTAGAAGGTGAGGGTGAGATTTATTCCTATACAACGTTAACAGTAACAAGTAAACGGTTCCAAGCTCCATTAAATATTGCGTATGTTGACTATCCAGGAGATGTACGTGTTTGTGGTCAAATTGTTGGTGATGATATCCAGATTGGGAAAAAAGCAAAATTGATTTTTGATAAAATTGCGCAGGAGAAAGATGGAACAGACGTCTTTAGTTACAAATTTAAAGTAGAGTAGGAGGGATTATATGCGTAGTGTATCAGTTGTTGGTGCAAATATGATTAAGTTTGGTAAAAACGAAAAAACATTGGAAGAACTTGGACAAGAGGCGGTTGTCGGCCTGATCAAAGGAATGAATTTGGACCGTGAAAAAATTGAAGTTGCATATGGTGGAAATGTATTTGGTGGCCATTTACCAACTCAGCGTGTTTTAAAAGAATTAGGTATGACTGGTATCCCGATTTTTAATGTTGAAAACGCTTGTGCAAGTGGTGCTACTGCCTATCATCAAGCATATCAAGCAATTGCAACTGGGGTTTACGATGTAGCGCTTGTCATTGGTGTAGAAAAATTAACGGCATTAGGTGGAGGTGCTCTACCAATTCCGCCAAATGAAATCGAAGGTAATCATGGAATTGTCATGCCAGGGGTTTATGCAATGCGTGCCAAACGTTACATGCATGACTTCAATGTAACTGCCGAAGATTTTGGTTTAGTATCAGTAAAAAATCGTGCAAATGGTGCACTTAATCCATATGCTCAATTCCAAAAACCAATCACAATAGAAGAGGTCATGGAATCACGTTTAATTGCGGATCCATTTACAATGTTACAATGTTCTGCAAACAGTGGTGATGGTGCGGCTGCTGTACTTGTTTGTGCAACTGAGAGAGCGAAGGAATTTTCAGACATTTCTATAAAAACAGAAGCTTCTGTCATTACTTCTGGATTATTTAAAGGTGGTTATCGTGATTTAACATGGGCTGAGATTACATATCGTGCAGTTCATACGGCATATGAGCAGTCTGGGTTAAAGCCATCAGATATTAATATTGTAGAGTTACACGATGCATTTACAATTGCAGAAATTTTATATTATGAATCAATGGGATTCTGCGAACATGGTAAAGGTGTTGACTTTATTAAGGATGGAAAAAGTTATATCGATGGTCAGGTAGCTGTCAATCCTAGTGGTGGTTTAATTTCACGCGGTCATCCATTAGGAGCTACAGGGGTCGCTCAAGTTGCTGAAATGTTCTGGCAATTAACAGGGCAAGCCGGTAAACGTCAAGTGAAAAATCCAAGATACGGATTAACGCATGTGACGGGAGGCGGAATCTCTGGAGTTGACAATGGTGCTTGTGGTGTTCATATTTTCTCAGCAGTAAGCTAACAAACAAATTGAGGTGAAAACGGAATGAGTGTACAAGATAGAATCGCAGTAATTACTGGATCAGGTCAAGGGATCGGTGAAGGTATTGCTCATGAACTAGCTAGTCAAGGTGCAAAGGTTGTTATCAATGATATTAATCAAGAACGTATCGATTATGTAGTAAATAGTCTTAATAATGAATATGGAGAAGGTTCTGCAATGGGGATTCGTGCAGATATTACTGACCCTGAACAAGCCAAATATTTGATTGACGAAACTGTCAACATATTAGGACGCATAGATATATTGGTTAACAATGCAGGGATTGCTCGTGATAAGACCATTCGTGGCCTTTCTATTGAGGACTGGGACAAGGTTTTAGATACTAATTTAAAAGCAACATTCCTAACTTGTCAAGCTGCTTCACACCATATGATTAGACAAGAATATGGCCGTATTATCAATATATCATCACGTGCTTGGCTCGGATTCAAAGGGCAATCCAATTACGCAGCATCAAAGGGTGGGGTTGTAAGTTTGAGCCGAACATTGGCGTTAGAGCTTGCTAAATATCAAATCACGGTAAACACTGTTTGTCCAGGTCTTATCCAGACACCGTTATTTGATGATATTCCGCAGGAAGCTAAAGAAAATTTAATAAAAATTCAACCAACGCGTTCAGTTGGTAAGCCGAAAGATATCGGTTACAGTGTCTCGTTCTTAGCATCAGATGAATCAAGTTATATAACAGGTCAAACATTGTTCGTTTGTGGCGGAAAGAGTTTATACTCTTCTTTATCTGTATAATTTAAGGGAGGTCTAGAGTAGTGAATATAAAAGATCGTGTAGTACTTATTACGGGTTCTGCTGGTGGAATTGGATTTGGAATTGCAAAGCACTTTTCTAACAGCGGAGCGAAAATTGTGATTAATGATCTAAGTGAAGATCGTGTTAACCAAGCAGTAGAAGAAATTAAAGCGCAAGGTGGTGAAGCGATTGGTATAGTAGCGAATATCACAAAATTAGATGAAGTAAAGAGTATGTTTGAAAAAGCAGTAGAAACATTTGGTAGAATCGACATTTTAATTAACAATGCCGGGATTGAACGCGATAAAAGCATTAAGAAAATGTCCGAAGAGGATTGGGACATGGTAATCGATGTAAATTTAAAAGGAACATTCTTATGTTCGAAAGTTGCTTCAGACTACATGCGGGAACAAAACTTTGGACGAATGGTTAATATCGCTTCACGAGCATGGCTAGGTTGGTTTGCTCAAGCAAATTACGCAGCATCAAAAGGTGGCGTAGTAAGTTTAACACGTTCCTTAGCCATTGAATTAGGAAAATACGGAATAACTGTGAATTGTATCGCTCCAGGTTTAATCCGTACACCATTATTCGAAAAATTGGATGATTCCGTAAAAGATAGATTAATAAAAGCACAGCCATCTGGTAAATTAGGTACTGTAGGGGATATTGCAAATCTAGCTAAGTTCTTCTGCGCAGATGAAGCATCATATATTACTGGACAAGTTATGTATGCATGTGGAGGGAAAAGTTTATTTGCTAGTCCAGCTAGTTAATTGATTGTAAAGTTGGTTCATAACTCTATCCCTCACTAATCCTCTATAAAACACGAGAAAAGGGGCAGTTATTGTGAGTAGCAGCAATAATGAATTATTAATTCTAGAAACAGTAGTAGGGTCATTGAATAAAAAAATGCAATTATTTGAACCTGTTCTTGAAACTATAGAAGAAGGAATTGAGATTGTTGATGAAAAGGGCTTGGTGCATTTTGTAAACAACAATTTCACTAAATTGTCAGGGATAGATGCAAGCGAGCGTATGCACAAAAACATACTGGATGTTAATCCGAATGGAATAATAGCTGAAGTAATAAGAACAAAAAACCCTAAAATAAATATATTAACTACAACTCCCGGCAGAGAAGGGAAAGCGATTACAAGTTGTCATCCATTATTTATTGATGGAGAATTTGTTGGAGCTATTGCTATTTTTAAAGATATTTCACAAGTTGTAGATCTTTCTATTCGTATGAACCAACAACAATCATACTTAACTGAAATTTATCGCCAAACAGCTCGATACGTTATTTCTGATATTGTTGCGGAAGACAAAAAGATGAAGGATATTATAGCGAAAATATTGAAAATAGCAGGTTCATCTTTACCGATCGCTCTTTTAGGAGAACCGGGAGTAGGAAAAGATGTGATTGCTGAAGCTATTCATTTGCAAAGTCCCCGGAATAATAAACCATTTATACGCTTTGATTGCACAGAAATATCTGATAATGAAATTAAGTATAGACTTTTTGGTTACGAAAAAAATGCATTTCCGGAGGCTATGGCAAATAAAGTTGGTTGCTTAGAATTAGCAAACGGTGGGACTCTATATCTTGATTATTTAGATAAATTATCAATGCCTGTACAAGCGGAATTAATTCACGCTTTGAAGGCTGGGAAGGCTGTAAAGATTGGCGGGCATGAAGAATATCTGATGGATTTAAGAATAATAGCATCTTTAAATACAAGTTTGGTAGAATGCTATGAAAATGGCTTTTTACATGAAGAGTTATTTCATTACTTACATCAAACTTGTATTGAAATTCCACCATTAAGAGAGAGGAAACAAGATATACCAAATTTAGTAAATATCTTTCTGAAATGTTACAATCAGAAATTTGGTAAAAATATTAAAAGGATTGAAAAAGAAGCTATAGAGACTTTAGTAGATTACTCGTGGTATGGAAATGTTAAAGAATTAAAGAATGTTATTAGGCAGATTGTTATGGAAGACCAAGATGAAATCATTACTAAGAAAATAGTATTAGATAAATTACCGGCGGAGTATAGCGAAAACTTCAAAAACGGAATCATTTCGCTAGAGGAAGCTGAACGTAATATGATCGTAAAAGCTTTGAATCACTATGGTCATACATTAAAAGGAAAAAAACAGGCTGCAAATGTTTTAGGTGTTTCATTAGGTACACTTTACAATAAAATGCGTGACTATCAGATTCAGTAGACTCGAAGGGAGGGCATGCAATGTCTAACAATTTTCCATTCAATGATCTAAAAATATTAGATTTCACAAATGAGTGTGGAGCATATAGTACAAAACTTTTTGCGGATTTAGGGGCAGAAGTCGTTAAAATAGAACCACCAGTAGGAGAATCTTCAAGAACCCTTGGTCCCTTTTATGACAATAAAGTGGATCAAGAAGGGAGCCTCTATTTTCAATACTTGAATACAAATAAGAAATCTGTTGTATTGAATATTGAGACAGAAAGCGGCCAAAGTGCAATAAAAGAACTTGTCAAACATTATGATGTTATTTTCGAAAACTTCCCACCTGGATACATGACCTCTCTCGGTCTGGGGTATGACGACTTAAAAGCTATTAATCCAAAATTGATTATGACTTCTATTACTCCATTTGGACAAACCGGTCCTTATAAGGATTATGTTGCAACGGATATCGTTAGTGTAGCTATGGGGGGATTAATGTATTTGGGAGGATATCCCGATACACCACCAATTATGCCTTATGGTAACCAAAGCTACTTTGCCTCATCATTATTTGGAGCAGTTGGTACATTGTTGGCTATTTATCATCGTGATCGTACAGGAATTGGACAATATATTGATGTTTCAATGCAGGAATCTGTAGCGATGGGACTTGAAAATGCTGCTCAGTTTTACGATTTAGAAGGCGTGGTTCGTAAACGGATTGGCGCTGTTGATAAGCAAGCTGGTTGGGGGCTATATCCTTGTAAAGATGGCCAAGTATACATTATGACTGCCGGGTTATCAAGTTCAGGTGGATGGCAAAACCTTATACAATGGATGATTGATATTGGGATTAAAGGGGCGCAAATACTAAATGATCCTGCATGGGATGATTTTGATTGGCGGTCAACTAATGAGGCAAGAAAAACATTTTTTGATTTATTCAATGAATTTTCATCAAATAGAACAAAATTAGAGTTATATGTAGAAGGTCAAAAGCGTAAAGTACCGATTTGTCCAGTAAATAATACGCAAGATGTACTGAAAAATCCTCAATTATTAGATCGCAGATTCTTTAAAAAGGTTTTTCATGATGAATTAAAAACTGATTTGATATATCCAGGTCCACCATACTTATTTTCCGAGATGGAGTGGTCGCTTCGTAAATCGGCACCAAAAATTGGGGAAAACACAATAGAAACATTGTTAAAAGCTGGCTTTAGCTCGGAAGAAATTCAAGAATTAAAAGAAGGGGGGGTACTCCTGTGACAAATCTTCCATTAGAAGGTGTAAGAATTGTAGATTTTACTTGGGTTGGTGCAGGCCCCTTTACTACAAAAATCTTGGCAGATGCAGGGGCTGAAGTAATCAAAATTGAATCAGGTAAACGCCCTGATGTTTTGCGATTAACTCCCCCATTTAAAGACGGTGTCAAAGGCTTAAATCGTAGTGGATATTTTGCAAATCGGAATACTAGCAAAAAAAGCTTCCTATTAGATATGCGTCAGGAAAAATCCAAAATACTAATTAAAGAGCTTGTCAAAACGGCTGATATCGTATCCAATAGTTTTACTGCTGGAACAATGGAACAATGGAAAAATGGGGCTTAGGCTATGATGTTTTAAAAGAAGTGAAAGAAGATATTATTTTTATCAGCATGCCTATGCAGGGTACAACTGGACCGCATAAAGACTTTTCAGGGTTCGGCGCCATGATGAATGCCTTAATTAGTTTAAACCATTTAACCGGTTTGCCAGATCGGGAGCCGATTGGGACAGGAACAAACTATCCAGACCATGTTCCAAATCCTACACATGGTGCATTTGCTATGCTTTCGGCATTACGCTATCGCAATATTACAGGAAAAGGCCAATATGTAGAGTTGGCTCAAACAGAATCTGCTTTAGGTGTATTAGGATTAGCTATAATGGAAGCAGCTAATAATAATACTTCACCAATGCGGCAAGGGAATTTTGTTGATTATGCTGCACCAAATGGAGCTTATAGCTGTAAGGGAGATGACGAGTGGTGTGTGATCTCTTGTAAAACGGAAGAACAATGGAAGGCTTTTATAAAAGTGACTGGTCTAGATGAGTTAGCAAATAATCCGGCATTTGCGACCCTAGAAGACCGCAAACATAATAGTAGACAACTGGATGAACAAATAAATAGATGGACACAAAGGTATACGCCTATAGAAGTAATGCACACACTTCAACAAGCAGGTGTACCTGCAGGAGTAATCCAAAGTGCGAAAAATTTAATTGAAGATGATATACATTTACAATCACGCAATTACTTTGTAAGGCTGGAACATCCCGAGATGGGCAATAGCCTCTATAATAACGCGCCATATAAACTATCTGAAACACCCATTGTTGTTAAAGCAGCTGCACCTTTATTAGGGGCTGATACTGAACTTATTTGTAAGAATATTTTGAAAATGTCAGAAGAAGAATATAAAGTTTTAGAAAAAGAAGGTATTTTCCAATAAAAAGGTAATGAAGGAGAGAAAATTTATGAGTCTTATTTACGAAAAACGTGGGAAAGTAGCAATTATCCAGTTGAATCGTCCAGAAGCTATGAACTCAATTGATCCAGAAACAGAAATTGAATTAAAAAAAGCTTGGGAGGATTTTCAAGAAGACCCTAATCTTTGGGTAGCGGTCTTTACAGGTACAGGAGATCGAGCATTTTGTACAGGTTCAGACCTAAAGAAAACAATGCCTCCTAAAGAGAGTTTTGCCCAAATTACATTAAATGGTTTAGGAAAACGTGACTTCGTACCACCGTTTAAACAATATAAACCAATGATTGCAGCTATAAATGGATATTGCTTAGGTGGCGGTTTAGAAATGGCATTAATGTGTGACTTTATTATTGGTGGCGAAACTTCTTCATATGGGTTAACTGAAGTAAAAATTGGCAGTATGCCAGGATTAGGTGGTACACAACGTATAGCGCGTCGTTTACCATATGGGGCTGCTATGAAAATGTTATTAACTGCTGATCGCATCAATGCCCAAGAAGCATACCGACTAGGTTTAATTGCAGAAGTTGTACCAAATGATCAAGTATTAGCTCGTGCCATTGATTTAGCTGAGAAGATTTGTGAGAACGCACCATTATCTGTTCGGGCAGTTAAAATGGCCGTAAACGAAGGTTTAGAAATGACTTTAGAGCAAGGTATGGCACTCGAAAATCTAGCTTGGGGTATGCTTCGTGATACAAAAGACCGTATTGAAGGCCGTGTAGCATTCGCTGAAAAACGCAAACCGGACTATAAAGGCGAGTAATTATCTAAATAAAGTTATTAAATATAGAGAGGGTAGAGATTGATGAAGTTGAGTAAAGGTAAGAACAGCCCATTCTGGGATTATATCAAGATGAAGGTAATTTCTGAAGGCAATGGGCAGGCGGAACTTCGGATTGATATATTTCAAGAGTTATATAACAGAAATGAATCCGTACAAGGCGGTGTTTTGGCAACTTTAATCGATGGAACTACAGGTGCAGCAGTTGCCTCTACCCTTTCTCAAAATGAAACGGTCGTAACAACAGAATTAAAAATAAATTATTTATTACCTGGAACAGGAGAATATTTAATAGGCAAAGGTGAAATGAAACATAAAGGGAAGACTTTAGCAGTCGCCCAAGCCGAAGTTTATAATTCTAAAAATCAATTAATTGCATTAGGGATGGCATCATTTATGATTTTAAAACTAGATAATTAATTTCCACTACTTTTGAATAAGTCTGTATTTAGTCGGAGGATGAAAATGTTACAGAGTAAAACAAAGGGTTTAACAAAAGATGTAGCTGATTTTATTCAAAACTATACTTTTGAAAATATTCCTCAAGAAGCAATTCCATTAATAAAAAATGCTTTTATTGATACTATCGGTGTAGCTTTAGCCGGAAAAGATGAAGAATGCAGTAAAATCCTTTTAGAGGTAGTGAAGGATGAACAAGCGAAAGGTGATTCGTCTATTTGGGGTTATAGTCAAAAAACATCTGCCTCCTTAGCAGCATTAGTCAATGGGACAATGTCCCATGCACTTGATTTTGATGATGTAAATAGCAAAGCTACACAAGCACATCCCAGTGCAGCGCTTGTACCAGCTATTATTGCAGCAGCCCAAGAAGTAGATGCATCAGGAAAAGATATGATTTTAGCTTATTTTGTAGGTTTTGAGGTAATGGCTTACATTGGAAAAGCGATTACATACAACCATTATAAAATAGGTTGGCATGGGACAGCAACGATGGGGGTTTTAGGATGTACGGCAGCAGCATCGAAATTGTATAAATTATCGGAAGAACAGATTGAGGATGCACTTGGAATTGCGGTTTCACATATGAGTGGTTCCCGACAAAACTTTGGAACGATGACAAAACCATTTCATGCCGGTAATGCTGCTCGTTCAGGTATTTTTTCCTCAAAATTAGCACAAAAAGGCTTTACTGCAGATCGGGCAATTTTAGAAGCACCGCTTGGACTCTTTGCACTTTATCTTAAAGAGGGTGAAATAAAGGTTAAAGATTCCATAGGTGAATCATTTGAGATTACCAATACGAAATTATCAATTAAACAATATCCGTGCTGTTATGGCTCACATAGAGCAATAGATGGTACAAAAATTTTACTTCAAAAGTTTAAGTTTAAACCAGAACAAATTGAAGAAATACGTGTTATTGCTCCAAAAAATGGATTTACTCCTTTAATACACAAATTACCTCAAACAGGTTTAGCCGGTAAATTTAGTGTAGAATTCCCAATAGCTGTAATGATTTACGAAGGAAAAGTGAATGTGGCATCTTTTAATACAGAAGAAGTATTAAGACCAGAAATTCAAGAAATGATGAAAAAAGTCGTTCGTGAGGAAGATGAATCGATAGAAATTAAACAAAGTGCAATTGAAGAGGGGCATATCACTGTAAGAATCCGGCTTCTCGATGGAACTGAATTTGAAGAACAAATCAAGATGCCAAAAGGTGCAGCTGAGTGGCCGCTATCTAGCGATGAATTAAAAGAAAAGTTTTTAGATTGTGTAAGTAATTCTTTGAGTGATAAAAAGGCAAAAGAGCTATTAAACAGACTCAACTATTTAGAGTCTGTGGAATCCGTAAAAGAAATTTCCTGTTTTTAATATAAAATTATAATTTTAACAATTAATACGACTACAAGGAGGATTTTATAGTGAATATTTACGTTTTATTAAAACGTACGTTTGATACGGAAGAAAAGATTATGATTTCTGGTGGAAATATTCAAGATGAGGGTGTCGAATACATTATTAATCCTTATGATGAGTATGCAGTCGAGGAGGCTATCGTTCTCCGTGATGCTCATGGAGGTAAAGTAACGGTTATTACAGTTGGGGATGAAGAAGCGAATAATCAGTTACGTACAGCATTAGCTATGGGAGCGGATGAAGCCGTATTAATAAGTGATGAAGATATCGAAAATGGCGATGCGTATTCCACTGCTAAGATTATTGCAAAGTATTTGGAGGATAAAAATCCTTCTATAATTTTGGCAGGTAATTTATCAACTGATGGAGGTTCAGGACAAGTGGGGCCGTTAGTCGCTGAGCTGTTAAATATCAATGCGGTAACGACAATCACCAGATTGGAAATAAGTGAAAACAACGCAACGATTGAACGTGATGTGGAAGGGGATTTAGAAAAAGTTGAAGTATCTTTACCGCTTTTGGTAACGTGCCAACAAGGTCTAAATGAACCTCGTTATCCTTCATTGCCGGGAATTATGAAAGCGAAGAAAAAACCAATCGAATCAATAGAGCTAGATGATTTAGATTTAGATTTAGATGAAGACGGTGTAGAGGCACCTACCCTTTCTGTAGAAATATTTTTACCAGAAGCGAAACAGGCCGGGAAAATCTTATCCGGTGAAATAAATGATCAGGTCCAAGAATTAGTTACATTAATTAACTCAAAAGTAAAAGTAATGTAAGGAGTAGATAAAACATGGATAAAGTGATAATTGTCGGCGAAACACGCCATGGGGAACTACGGAATGTATCATTAGAAGCACTTGCGGCAGCGAAACAGTGGAATGGAGAAGCGGAGTTAATAGCAGTTTTATTAGGGGAGGATGTCCAAACCTTTGCAACGAAAATGATTCAATATGGTGCAGATCGTGCGATCGTTATTGAAAATAGTGAGCTAAATCAATTTACACCTGAAGCTTACACTCAGGCATTATTACAAATTTTACAAGATGAGCAGCCGAAAGGGGTATTCTTAGCGCATACGTCTATTGGTAAGGATGTTGCACCGCGTCTAGCTGGTCGTTTACAAGCAGGTTTAGTTTCAGATGTTATAAAAGTGGATGGTGAGAAGACGGATGCTCTATTTATTCGCCCAATTTATTCCGGCAAGGCATTCGAAAAAAGAAAAGTAAATACAGATACTGTCTTTGTAACTATTCGTCCAAATAATATCGAAGCATTACAACAAGATACTACAAGATCTGGGGTGGTTACAACAAAAAAAGTGGAACTTACCGATTTACGTACAATTGTAAAAGAAGTAGTTCGTAAAACAACTGCCGGTGTTGATTTATCTGAAGCAAAGGTAATTGTTTCAGGTGGACGTGGTGTGAAGAGTGCAGAGGGATTCAAACAATTAAATGAATTAGCAGACCTATTAGGAGGAGCAGTTGGTGCTTCACGTGGGGCATGTGATGCGGAATATTGTGACTACTCAATGCAAATAGGACAAACTGGTAAAGTAGTAACACCAGACCTTTATATCGCATGTGGTATTTCAGGAGCTATTCAACATGTTGCAGGTATGTCAAATTCAAAGAAAATAGTAGCAATCAACAAAGATCCGGAAGCAAATATATTTACAATAGCAGACTACGGAATTGTTGGAGACTTATTTGAAGTTGTTCCTCTGTTAATTGAGGAATTCAAAAAGGTTGCAGTTACTCAATAAATTATATAAAAGGAATGATTTAACTTAAAAGGAGTAGCAAAAAATGATAACAAGGCACAATTTTATTGTTGAATGGGGAGAAACCGATGCAGCAGGAATTGTATTTTTCCCCAATTTTTATAAATGGATGGATGAGAGTATTAATGATATCTTTAGACAGCTTGATATTTCTTTAAAAGATCTTTTTGAAACTGAAAGGATTGCGATTCCACAACTTGAATGTTTCTGCAAATTTATAAAACCGTTGCGTTTTAATGATGAATTTATTATTGAAAATAAACTAGAATTCTTATCACAATCAAAAAAGACCTTTAAAATAACTCATACCTTCCTTTTAAATGGTCAAGTTATTGCTGAAGGATACAGCATTAAATGCTGGACAGATTTTTCATCTGTACCAAGGGCGATTTCTGTTCCAGACTTTGTCAGAGAAAAAATTGAAAACTTCATTTACGTTGAAAAGTAAGAAGTAGAGGAGAGGAATGAATGGAGACTTTTGCAATAATTAATTTGGTCGCTTTTTTATTAGTAACAGCTTATGCAGTTTATTTGTTCGGCTCCCTCGTGAAAACGCGTTATGAATATATTAAACTTGGTAAAAAGCCAGAGTTTAATAAAAAATTGAATGATAGGTTTAATGCTATATGGGTTAATGTGTTTGGACAGAAAAAATTGTTGAAAGATAAGAAAAGCGGTACTATACACGTAATGTATTTCTATGGTTTCCTCTTAGTTCAATTTGGAGCAATAGATTTAATATGGAAGGGAATCGCTTTTGATTCCCATCTCCCATTAGGTTCAGTTTATCCGCTTTTCACATTCTTCCAAGAAATTGTAGTATTTATGATTTTAGTTGCTACCTTTTGGGGATTTTACCGTCGTTATATTGAAAAATTAACACGCTTAAAAAGGGGTTTTCACGCAGGTCTTGTTTATTTTTTTCTTGGTGGATTGATGTCTGCAACCTTACTTGCAAATGGTATGGGGATTATCTGGCATGGACATGAATTAACTTGGTCCGAACCGATTGCATCAGGTATTGCTTATGTCTTTAGTTGGCTGCCACAGGGAGCTGCTGCTGCACTATTCTTTGTTTTTTGGTGGCTACATTTATTATTTTTACTTTCATTTTTAGTATACATTCCACAAGGAAAACATGCCCATTTAATTGCAGGTATAGCAAATGTCTTTTTAGGACGAACGCATAAAGTTGGTCAATTATCAACAATTGATTTTGAGGATGAAGCACAGGAAACTTATGGGGTTAGTAAAATTGAAGATTTCAATCAAAAGCAACTGTTAGATCTATATGCCTGTGTAGAATGTGGAAGATGTACAAGTATGTGCCCAGCCACTGGAACAGGAAAAATGCTATCACCGATGGATTTAATAGTGAAAATGCGGAACCATTTAACAGAAAAAGGGGCAGCAGTTACGTCAAGAACACCTTGGTTACCAACGTTTGCTTTTAAAAATTCAAGAGGGAACCAATTAGCAATGCAAAGTGCTATGAGTGGGGAAGCTGCTGCAACATTAGAATATGATGTAAGTTTAATTGGAGATGTTATTACGGAAGAGGAAATATGGGCTTGTACAACCTGCCGAAACTGTGAGGACCAATGTCCAGTTATGAATGAACACGTTGATAAAATTATCGATATGCGGCGTTATCTTGTTTTAACAGAGGGGAAAATGAAGCCAGATGCACAACGTGCGATTACTAATATCGAGCGTCAAGGCAATCCGTGGGGTATTAATCGCAAAGAGCGTGAGAACTGGCGTGAAGGCTGTGAAGATATACAAGTTTCCACTGTAAAAGAAATGGAGAAATCAGGTGAAGAATTTGAATACTTATTCTTTGTCGGTTCCATGGGTTCATTTGATAACAGAAGTCAGAAAATTGCACAATCATTTGCTCGTGTGATGAATCTGGCGGGTATTAGTTTCGCTATTTTAGGGAATAAGGAGAAAAACTCAGGTGATACTCCGCGTCGTATTGGAAATGAGTTCTTATTCCAGGAATTAGCCGTTGCTAATATTGATTCATTTAAAAAGCACAATGTAAAAAAAATAGTAACAATAGATCCGCATGCTTTCAACACATTAAAAAATGAATATCCTGAATTTGGTCTTAATGATGTTGAAGTGTACCACCATACAGAAGTATTGTTTGAGTGGATAAGGGATGGGAAATTAACACCGACGAAGGAAATCAATGAAATTATTACATGGCATGATTCCTGTTATTTAGGTCGTTACAATGGTATATATGATGCGCCTCGTGAAATATTGAAATCTATTCCTAGACTAACAATTGTAGAAGCTGAACGAAGCCGTGAGAACGCTATGTGTTGTGGAGCGGGTGGTGGTCTGATGTGGACAGAAGAAGATACAGGAACAAGGATAAATGTGGCAAGAACTGAGCAGCTGCTTGAAACAAATCCTACTATGATTGGCAGCGGATGTCCGTATTGCCTAACGATGATTAGTGATGGTACAAAAGCAAAAGAAGTAGAAGAGCAAGTCGAGACGCTAGATATAGTTGAAATTTTAGAAAAATCATTAGCTTGATAGCTCTAATCCTATTATTTCCTTACTAAAAATGTTATTCGATAGTATCAGGAATAAAGCTTTCTAATTCTAGATTTGCATTTAATATGCTTGGAATTAGAAAGCCTTATATTTAATTTATTAATTTCTTATATCATCATTTCACTTAAAACTATAACTAAAATGTCTTATGTGATTTATGCGATTGAAGAAATACATTGATATAGTTCGCCTATCATTATCTATCAAAAAAGGGGTTAAAGATGAGTATAGAGGTTATTTCCATTATTGTATTAATTTTAATTTTCTTTATTGGTTCCGTTATATCAATAAATGTTGGATTACTTGGATTAGTTGCCGCGTTTCTGATCCAGTCATTTTACGATGGAATCAAAATGGACGACATTTTTAATAGTTTTCCTGCAGACCTTTTTGTTCTATTAGTCGGAATAACTTATCTATTTGCTATTTTTCAACAAAATGGAACCATCGATGTTATTACCAACTGGGGTTTAGGTATAGTAAGGGGAAATGTTGGTTTAGTCCCTTGGGTTATCCTTTCTCTTTGTGCTTTGTTAACAAGTATTGGAGTATCATCATTAGCAGTATGTTCTATCGTTGCTCCGATGGGATTAAGAATGGCACATCAATATAAAATTAATCCTTTATTAATGGCAATAATGATTCATTTTGGCATTGTTGTTGGTGGATTTTCACCACTTAATATTTTTGGAATAATTGTAAACGGTATCATGCAATCAGAGAACATTCCTTTTTCACCTTTTGCCTTATATTTAAATATAGCTCTTTTTATAGTCGTAATTACAATCATTGTTTTTACTGCATTTGGGGGAATTCGGTTATTAAAGGATCGAACAACAGTCTCCGAATTCGCCATTAATGAAATGGCGGCAACGGTAACAAGGGAAGCAGAGATGGATAATCAACATGGTTCAAAAAAGAATATTACTTTCTATCAGGCTGTATCACTTGTAAGTATTCCGATTCTGCTAGGTCTTGTAGTTACATTTAATTTAAATATCGGCTTTGCGGCTTTAACATTGGGTTTGTTACTTTCATTAATTAATCCTAAAAACCAAAGTGAAGTTTTAAAATTAATACCATGGTCAATTATTCTATTGGTAGGAGGAATTGTGACCTATGTTGGTATACTAGATAAACTCGGTACAATAGCATTTATAACAGAACAGATACAAAAAGTAGGAAGTCCCGTACTTGCTTCTTTAGTAGCTTCCTATCTTGGAGGGATTATATCGGTTTTTGCCTCAACAACAGGATTTTTAGCAGTGATTGTTCCACTTTCTGTGCCAATATTAAATGATCCATCAATATCAACGATGGGCGTTGTAACAGCGTTGGCAATTTCTGCAAATATTGTAGATCTTAGCCCTTTATCAGGTGGAGGAGCATTAATGCTTGCAAATGTTCAAGGTGTATCAGAGCGGGAATTTTTTAGAAGACTACTCCTTGGTACTCTTGTTTTGACTCTCATTGGTCCAGGCTTAGCCTGGCTGATATTTGTAGTTTTGGGTATTTCCCTATAAAAAGTATAATGTACAGTATCTTATACATTTCATATGAAAAAAAGATTATATAATGCGAAAAATTCAAACATTTATAAATTTTAGAATTCGTTTCACAAAAATTCTTAATATTGTTACAATATCTATAAATTAGAAAATATTTTATATTACTAATTTAATAAAGTTTATCGAAAACGTTTTCATGTAAGAGGTTAGTAAAAAAGGAGGAAAATACATATGGATTAAATAATAGAATTAACTCTACTTTTTGGTGGTTTTTTAGCTTTAAAATTTTAAGTGATCTATTATAACAAATAAAGATAGGGAGTGGATAAAATGAAAAAAAACGTTAATAGGATTATGGTTCAGATTACAATTGCTTTTTTGGTACTATTTCTAGCAGCTTGTGGAAACCAAACTCAAACTTCAAGTACTAAAGAATCTCCTAAGACAGCAGAAGCAGCGGGGGGAAAAGAATTAGAAACAATAAAGGTTCGATTTACCCACAACTTACCAACGAGTCATCACGTAGCACTAGGAGCTGAAAAATTTGCTGAGTTAGTGAAAGAAAAAAGTAACGGTAAAATTGAAGTAAGCGTTTTTCCATCTGGTCAGTTATTTGATGATAAATCAACGCCAGAAGCAATTTCTACTGGATCTGTAGAGATGGGAACAAGTCTTGTAAGTGGATGGGCTGGAAGTATTCCAGCAACTGATTTGTTCAACTTGCCACTTTTTCATAGTTATGATGCTGTTCATAAAGGGCTAGAGGCTGGTATTTCTGATGTATTCAACACCGAATTCAATAAATATAATTCTCATGTTCTTGCTTGGATGGATTATGGATTTGGGTATATGGCTTCTAAGGATGAAGCGTTATCAACTGCAGAAGCCTATAAGGGAAAAAGAATAAGAGTTCCTAGTCCTATTGTTGCGCGATATGTCCAATTATTAGGAGGAACGCCTGTATCGATTGGTGGAGGAGAAGTTATTCCTTCACTTCAAAGGGGTACTATTGACTCAGCTAGCTCAGGTATAACATCATATGTATCTCGCCATTATTATGAATATACCGATTATTTTACCGGTCCAGACCTATTCGCTATTTTCCCTATCGTTGTAAATTTAGATTGGTGGAACAGTCTATCAGATGATGCTAGAGCAATCCTTGAAGAAGCAGGTGCGGAGGCGCAGGTATGGGTTGCAGCTGAAGCACAAAAAGCGGATGAAGAAGCACTTGTAGTACTTGAGGAAAAAGGAATGAAGTTTGAAAAAAGACAGGTTGATTCTTTTAAAGAAGTAGATGACCAGATAATAAAAGAGTTTATAGATACTACTGGAGAAACTGGAAAAAAATTAGTTGATATAGCAAAAAGTATTCCACAGTAATTAAGTTACTGGAAGAAGGAGATATCATATCTCCTCCTTCCCATTCTTTTTCTCAGAGGGGTGATTAAATGAAAGGATTGGTTATAGTCAATAATATAATTTCTAAAATTCTAAGCCTATCTGGAATTTTAGCAGGCATAATGATTGTAATTATTGGATTTATCGTGACATGGGGATCAATTGCGAGGTATATGCTGATTTCTTCACTTTGGGTTGACCCAGTATCAGTTTATTTGTTTATCGCGGCATCTTTTTTAGGTACAGCTTACGCTATGAAACTGAGAGAGCATGTTAGGGTGGATATAATAATTAGACTTCTCCCACCAAAATATAAATTATCTTTGGATATAGGAACGTCATTGCTTGCATTATTGTTTTTTAGTTATTTAACTTGGCAAAGTTTCTTGATGACAATGAATTCATTTCACGAAAATATTACAGATTTATCGCTTTTAAGGATCCCGTTATGGATTCCCCAATCCTTTGTACCACTTGGAGCACTAGTACTTTGTTTAGGTATTATCTGGCACATTATGAATCTATGTTATCCATTTGAAAAAAATAAAGTTGAAAATCTTTAAAGAGATGGAGGTGTGAAAGTGGAAGTTTATTTAATCGTGTTAATAATCTTTTTATTACTTCTTTTACTAGGATTACCAGTAGCATTTACATTAGCTATTATAGGTGGAGGAATTTTATTTTTTGAAATTAGTCCACAAATGGCCAATTTACAGATTCCGCAGGTTATGTATAAATCTTTGGACAATAGTGTTTTAGTAGCCTTACCATTATTTATTATTTCAGGTCAAGTTATCCTTCAAAGTGGGATTGGTCAAAGAATTTTTAATGCAGCGGATAAATGGCTTCGTCATCTTCCCGGTGGTTTAGCAATCGCAACTATTTTAAGTTGTGCCTTTTTCGCAGCAATATCGGGATCTAGTGTTGCAACAGTTGTAACTCTAGGAGTTGTGGCTTCAGCTGAAATGATTAAATATGGATATCCAAAACAACTAGCGTACGGAGTAATAGCGGCAGCTGGTACTTTAGGAATTCTCATTCCACCAAGCGGTCCACTTATCTTATACGGAGTAATTACTGATCAATCTATATCTGATTTGTTTATTGCTGGAATTATTCCTGGAATATTACTTACTGTTTTCTTTATTTTTTATGTAATCATAAGTTATGGGAAAAAATTGGAACCACAGAAACCGGCATCGTGGGAGGAAAGAAAAAATTCTATTAAAGAGGTAGTATGGGTATTTTCATTACCAGTCGTAATCATTGGTGGAATTTATTCAGGTCTATTAACAGTTAACGAAGCTGCAGCTGTTGCGCTTGTCATAAGCTTAATACTAGGTATTTTCGTATATAAAACTATTAATTTAAGAAACTTAATGGAAATTTTAAAATTATCTGCTGCAAATTCGGGGATGATTATGCTTATCGTAGCAAGCGCTCTTCTTTTTGGATTTGCGATCACGATTATTGAACTTCCGCAGGTAATCAATGAACTTCTGACAGGTTTGGAAGTAAACAAATGGGTAATTTTCATAATCATTTTTATAATATATGCAATTCTTGGAATGTTCCTCGAAGTTGCTTCTGTCATTTTAATTACAATTCCTGTTCTTTTTCCTATAATGGCAACCTTAGGATTTGATCCAATTTGGTTTGGAATTGTATCTGTTTTATCCTTTGAAATGGCTATCATTACACCACCGGTAGGCTTGAATTTATTTGTCATGATGGGTATTTCAGAAAGGCAGGGAAATCCAATGGATGTGTTGCAAATGTCAAAAGCATCACTTCCATACATTATTATCATTATTTTGACAATCATATTATTCAGCTTTTTCCCTGAAATTATTACATGGCTTCCACAGGCATTAAAAGATTAAATAGTAGAGTTTAAAAACATACGCCTAAACGTATGTTTTTATCTATTATTAGCAAGTCAAAATAATTTTATAAAACTTTATAGTAAGAAGTGATTTGTTATTGGAAAAGGTAAAATGGCTTCAATTCATTGAAACTCTGTTAGTTGCCTTAGTTGGAGGCTCTTGTTTTTATTTATTAAAAATCCCGTTACCATGGATATTAGGTTCGATTACTTTTACAATTTTATATAGAGTGATTGCAAAAAGAAATTTGCATTGTTCTAAAACTGTAAATAATGTTGTAATATCTGTAATAAGTATTGTTCTTGGTTTATTTTTTTCTAGATCGACTATTACAACGGTCTTACCTTATATTGCACCTTATTTATTAATTACTATATTGATATTAGTTATCAGTATTCAAAACAGTTTGGCCATTAGTAAATTCATTAATGTTGATAAAATTACTTCTGTTATTGGTTCTGTACCGGGAGGATTAGTTCAAATGGTTGCAACGAGTTACAATTTGAACGCGAATGTTTCGATGGTTGCTGTTTTACAAACAGTTAGGATGTTAACTGTAGTTTTTATTGTCCCATTCGTAGTGATTTATTTCTTCACTGATTCTCCAGTATCTTACCAACCACTGAAAAATGCGGAACCTGCAATCAATTTTTTAAATTATGGATGGTACATCCTTTCTTTTCTTGTCGGATGGATTATGATGAAGAAAAAAATTGCTTCCGCCTATATTATAGGTCCGCTGCTGGCAACAGCAATTTTGAACATAATAGGAATAGAGTTGCCAGAGATTCCGTTTCCAATTTTCGTTTTAGCACAAATTTTATTCGGTGCATTCGTTGCTAATTCAATTGCCTTCGATGATTTATTAGGAGCATGGAAATATTGTGGTCTTTATTCAATACTAGCGGTTTTTCTAATACTTATATCTTTTGGTTTAGGCTACCTTCTATATTTATTTACAGATCTTTCATTGGCTACATCCATTTTAAGTGTAGCACCTGGGGGATTGGTTGAAATGTCTTTAACCGCAACAGCGGTTGGTGCAGATTCTTCTGTTGTAACCTCGCTACAACTTGTAAGAATGCTTTTTATAATTCTAGTTGTACCGTCTATACTAACAAGATTTTTTCAAAAGGAGGTTAAAATTGAACAAAATCACTAAAATATGGGGGAAAGTAGCGGCTCCTCGGAATTAATGAAAAACCCCCGCAATCAAAAAAGTAAAATAGGGAGATTAATTGAATCCATCTCCCTGTTTTTATTTATCATCAAACTCCCATCATTTTTCCTTTTACATCTCCACCTCCCCAATCAATACAAGTGACTCAATCAACATCAATAAATAAGATGCAGTAGAAAAAACCTTCAAGTCTTTTTGAATAATGTCTTCAATTTTACGTATACGATATTGGATCCCGCCGATTGATAAGGATAGATCCCCCATCGTTTTTTCGAGCTTTCCTCCATTTACCAAATATGTATATAAAGTATGAAGGAGTTCCTTGCTTTTATCATCCTGATTGAGTAATGTACCTAATTCTTTGACGGCAATTTCCTTTACATTCTCCACATTCATGTCTTTCAGCATAGGCCCAAGTAGTCCTAACTCTTCATAAAGAATGATTTTTTGATCTCGAGGCAACCGAACAGCTTGTTCTGCTTGTTTCATAGACTCATGAAAATCACGTAAATCTTTGAAAATATTACTAATCCCTATTTTATAGTCAAGATTCTTATTTGTTTTTACCATATGAGACCATACCTTGTTGATCTTTTTTATTAAAAAGGTAGCATCGACGGAAGATAAAAGAATGACAATTTGATCTTTGTGTTGGCTGATTAATCCCTCAAGGTAATGAGATTTTAATGCTTTTGACAGTTGTAGTATCTGGTCATATAAATCAATGGAGGATGATTTGTTATTTTTAGAACTGCATTTTAGAGAAAGGGTAACAAAAGACCCGGTAGTGTTTGGAATCATGAATTTTAATTGTGAAGTAATTTCTGTGATTGAATTATATTGTTTGTTTATTAATCTATCTAATATTGAAATTTTTAGCCGTTCACTCGTCTCAAAACTTACCTTTTCATTTAGAAAACATAGAGTTGCTACTAGAGATAATCTTTCCAAAAAGAGATCATCATGTTCATCTACTGTTTGAGGCTCTATATAGATAAAAGAGCAAAATGCAAATACTTTATTTTGTAAAAATATAGGAGTAGTGAGCAGTTGAATTTGGTCCATTTTCTCATAGGTAGTATGATAGATGTCTATTAATTTTTTTCTTTTTTTACTTTTTAAAATGTCTTTCTTATAATGATCAGATTCGATCCCGTTCAGTACAAGGACATTTCCATGTAGGTCTTCAATCACAATCGGGATATTTAGTATTTCATAAGCTCTTTTAACTACATTTTCAATGCTATTATTCTTTATTACGCTTTCGGTCAACTCACGATGGAAGTTTGTCATTTTATTTAAATGATTTCGTTGAGAAAGTAATTGATCATACGTATCTTCTAATTCGTTTAGAATGGTTTGGTCATCATAAATGGGTAGGTCCTCATTTGAATCTTTTTGCCAAAATTCTTTTGTATTGATGTAAAAGGTACAATCAGCATCTCCTTTTGAACGGCACGTTATTTCTTTCACAAAGATATCTTCATTAAAAATAGTAGATACGTAACCGCTTGCAAAACCGCTCAATGTGTAACACGAGCATTCATCGGCGATTCCATAATGTTCCAAGTGGGTGGCCACTTCGAAAGAATCGATCCATCTTCCCGTTACATTTGCCAACTTTCTATTAATGTTTTGTTCCAATTCTGGTGGGGAGTCGTTAGGTTCTACTGCTGTTACATGTCCAAGTTTTACATGAATTTGAGATGCCAATTTTAACAATTCTTCAATGGATTGTGTTTTTTCCATTAATTCTTTTGCTTTATTACTTCCTAATTCTTTACCGAAGCGCAAGAGAAACCCTTTTGCTTTTTTCATACCGATGTTTTTAAATAATTCTTTTCGTAAAAGTCCAAAGGATTGGGATGTAATGACTAAATCTGATTGATTTATTAATGTCGTGTCTGTAGTAATCTTCATAAGTTCCATCCTCCTTGTAATAGCCCTATTAGATAAATTATTATAAGGTATTTACAATAAATTTTATCAAAATTTTCTAAACAATCAATAAATAAAAGTATTAAAAGTGGCCAAGTTTTCTATTATCCTTATTTTAAAGAAAAGGAGGTAATAGAAATGGCAAAGTATACGACTAAAAAAGTAAATACCGGAAAATTTACGAGTTTTTATTGTGAAGCAGGTGAATCGAACAAGGACACGCTTATCTTTTTACATGGTTCTGGACCAGGGGCAAATGCGGAATCGAATTGGAGTAAAGCATTGGATGCCCTTAGTGAAAAATTTCATGTGATTGCACCGGATATGGTTGGATTTGGTCAGACGGAATTACCGGAAAATACGGATATGACTTTTTGGCAATGGACAACGGCACGAGTTCAGCAGGTTTTAGAAATTATGGATTACAACGGAATTGAAAAGGCCAATTTAGTTGGCAATTCGATGGGCGGTATTGTTTCTTTAAACGCCGTATTATATGATTCCAGTCGCTTTAATCGCTTATTGTTAATGGGCAGTGGTGGGGGATTGCATAATGGCGGACCACAACCTGAAATCTTTAGAATGGTCAATTTCTTTAAGGATCCGACGATTCAAGCGTTTAGAAATTTGATTACTTGGTTTGTGTATGATGAATCCGTACTTGGTGATGATTTAGAAAAAATTATCGCATCAAGATACGAAAATATTATGAAGCCTGAAATTAGAGAGTTATATCCAAAATTGTTTGGTGCCACTCCTTTTGAAATGGCCATTCCTACAAGTGCATTACGACGTATTAAGCAGCAAGTCCTTTTAATACATGGATATGAGGATCAATTTGTACCAAAAGAAAGCAGTTTAGCATTAGTAGAGCATCTTCCAAATGCAGAACTTGTATTGCTGAAGCAATGTGGGCATTGGGTACAAATTGAAAAGCATAGTAGATTTGTTGAATTGGTTGAACAGTTTTTTGCAGAATAGGGGAGGTGTACCTTCCCTTTAATGAGAATCATATTTTTCAAACTTAATTGAGAAAGGGAGTGGCAGTATGACAGTTAAATTGGAAGAAAAAGAAGTATATGCAAAAATAATGGAAAGTGCTAAAAGAATTGGGCAAATAGCAGAAAAAGAGGCTTTACAGGCTGATGAGAACCGTACTCTTTCTAAAAATGTCATTGATGCAATCGTAGAAGAAGGAATTAATAGATTAATAATGCCAAAAGAATACGGTCACCCGCAAATTGATTTCACAACGTTTACAGATATGGTTAAAACTGTAGGATACTATAACTTATCAGCGGCATGGTTAACTTATTTCTATTCCCTTCATAATTCATGGGTAGCGTTTTTGCCAAAGAACCGAATGGATGAAATTTATAATGATGGAGGACTAATAGCAGATATTTTTGCACCTGTCGGGAAAGTGGAGCGCTGTGAAGGTGGATATCGATTATCAGGTCAGTGGAAATATGTAAGCGGTATCAATAATGCGACTTGGCTTAGTGTAGGAGCATGGTATCAATTCGAAGGGGAAGAAATGCCGCACCAATTATTACTAACCGCAAAAGTTACTGAATTTACGGTTATTAAAGATTGGGATTCTTTAGGACTAAGAGGATCTGGCAGTAATACCGTGATTGCTGAAGATCTATTTATTCCAGAAGATTTGGTGTTAAATTTTACTAAAATTAATCAAAATCGAAAACCTGATCAGTTTGAAGTAAATGAGGATTTCTTATATTATCATGTACCATATTATTCAGCATTTTTTGTTGGGTTTGCGGCAATGTCGATCGGTGCTGCAGAAAGAGTAATAGATGAGTTTAAAGAACAAACAAGTAAAAGGGTTCGTATTTTTGGACAACTTGAGAGTGAGTCAGCGAATGCTCAGCGTGTACTTGCTCAGTTGACATTAAAGCAAAAGGCTTC
>JAENZK010000446.1 GCA_016841285.1 Guptibacillus hwajinpoensis
ACAACAATTCGTAACGGTCTCTTCATAGTTAATCCCCCTTTTTAATTTACTCTCTCTAATATAGAAACCCCTGCAACGGAGCCTGGTCCTCCTAGTGCATGCGTTAAACCTACCCTTGCGTTATCCACCTGTCTTGGACCTGATTTTTCAAGCAATTGTTCTGCAACATCAACAACCATTCGTACCCCGGATGCCCCAATTGGGTGTCCGCATGATTGTAGCCCTCCACTAAGATTTACTGGGAGTGAGCCACCTAATGTTGTAATACCTTCATGTAGTAATGCCCCACCTTTTCCTAACTCACAAAAACCTAAATCTTCATAATTTATAATCTCTGTAATTGTGAAACAATCATGAACCTCAGCAACGTCAATTTGCTTAAATGGATCTGTTATCCCAGCTTGTTTATAGGCTGCTTGTGCCGCAATTTTGGTAGATTGAAAACCAAGAAAGTCCCAATTCGGGTCATATTGTGCAGTAAAATAACCGCTTGTTACTGCAACACCGATACCTGAAATAACAACATAATCTACCCCCATCGCTTTCGCTTCAGATTCTGTTGTAATTACTACAGCGGCCGCGCCATCTGAAGTTGGTGTACAGTCTAAAAGTCCAACCGGATCAGCTACCATAGGTGCTTTCATAACTTGTTCTAATGTGACTTCCGCTCTAAAATGTGCACGGGGATTTAATGAGCCATGGAAGTGATTTTTTACCGAAACCATTGCCATCTCTTTTTTCAAATTACCGAATTTCTCAAAATAGCGATTAGCCATGATCCCAAACATCCCTGGTGCCGTTCTTCCTTTTGCATATAACGGGTGACCATTATGGGCATGTGTAGCTACTAAACTATCTCTTGGCGGAACATCCCGCATTTTTTCTGCACCAACAACTAGTACACGTTTGAATGCACCGGCTTGGATTGAATAAACAGCATTTCGAATGGCATCAAGGCCTGTCGTGCAATAATTAGACACTCTTGAAATTGGAATACCATACAAGCCAATGGATTCCGCAAGAGACGTACCTGCATTGCCTTCTGTTCCATATTCATAAGCATAGCAAGTTCCAAGCCAAGCTGCTTCGATATCCTTTACTTCCATATTGGCCATTTTTAGAGCTTGAAATGTGGCATCCTCTACTAAGTCAGCATAACTCTTATTAAAGTGCTCAGTAAATCTTGTAGCACCTAAACCTATAATCGCAACTCTTTCTGTCATGTTAGATCGCCACCTTTCAAAATCGGTGTAGCCTTCCAATAATAGTTGGGAAAGTCTCCACCTTCATGGAATTTTCGGAACGATAATTTGACACGATCGCCAATTTTCACTTGTTCAGTAGAAAGATCAGTCATCTGTGTAAAAATACGGCCACCACCATCTAGATCAACCACTACCATCGTCATAGGTTCAATAGATCCAGGAAAAACATGATCATGTGTAAAGGTTACAATCGTTCCGGTCCTTTCTAGCCATAACCATTCCATTGTTTCTCGCGAATGGCAATGATGACAATTTGGACGCTCTGGAAAGTGAATAAAACCACATTCCTTACATCTTTGGGCACGCAAACGCAGGTTATTTTCGCGTTCTCTTCGTAAGTATGTTTTAGTTGCGTATGGTTTTAACTCAACAACTTTTAGAAGGCCTCTTCTAACTAAAGCTTCATTATAATTATCAACCACTTTTTTGGAAGTAACTTGTGTTTTTAAATCATTCTCTCTTTTAAAGGACTCTACATTATCTGTCACACTAAAGATATACCCATCTACTCCAGACCCTGATTGTAAAAGCATAACTCGTTCGCCAGCATTAGCTTTAAGTAATAATTCATTTAAATATAAGAATCCAGATGTCACACCTAAATATCCAACTTCATTATTTAATGAACTTATAAATTGTTGCTCAGGAGTAAACCCAAGTCTGTTGCCTATTGTTTTTGTTAACTTAGACTGTGAATCTGCAACTATGATCCATTCGATATCAGATATCTGAAGATTATTCTTCACTAAAAGCTCTCTACCAACAGTTTCTAAATTATCAATTTTGACCTCATTTGCAAATTTTTCATCGCTTTTTTTTACGGATACATCATCTTTTAATTTCCATGTATCATATCCAAAATCCGATAAGGAAGAAAATGCTTCTAACTTTGCCAAAATATTTTCTGTTCCAATTTCAATAGCACATGCACCATCACCAATTACTTTTTCAAAGTCATCTCCACTTTGTATATCACGGCGGTCTGCTGATATAATAAGTCCTTTTTTATATTGATTTAATAGGTTAAAACCAATATGCAGAGCGGTTGTACCACTAGTTAACGACTGATTTATATTTAGATTTAAACAATTATTATTCATTCCTAAAATATAAGCTATTAAATCAGAACTACTCTCCTCTATGAAAGGACTACTTGTGGTTGCATGAATTAAAAAATCAATATCGTCCCAGCCTTGTTTTAAACTGGAGATAGTATTCACAGACATCGTAATAACATCTTCATCGTAATTTGCAATTGCCCGTTCTCCTTTTCCTGGAGAACGGTTCCATGCCCTATTAATCGAATCAACCTTTAACCGGTAGTGAGGAAGATAAGGATAAATATTAGTAATCCCAATCATCTCTTAATCCCTCCTTCAATAAAGTTAGTAATATCTCACGAATACTTTCTTTTTCTCATCTTTT
>JAENZK010000020.1 GCA_016841285.1 Guptibacillus hwajinpoensis
ACATAAAAATACCCTCTTCAATCCACAAACAACAGTCTGCTTTTCAATGTATTTTTTGTGCTTTTTTCTAACTTCTAATAAACGGGCCAATTTGTCAAGTAGAATGCCCATCGAGAGCGTTATTTTCGATCAATTGCCCGATCTCATTCATGATCACATCTGTCGCTTCCTGAGCTGATACTTTACTTGCTCGAAGAGGTTCAAAATCAATCGGGTCCCCATATACAACCTTCAGCTTACCAAAGCGTTTATAAGGACCAATAACGGCACAAGGGACAACAGCTGCATTTGATTTAAGTGCAAAAAAACCAGCACCGGCAAGACCCGTACCCAATTCTCCTGTTTTGCTCCTTGTTCCTTCTGGGAACAACCCTAAAACGTTTCCTTCCTTTAACAAGGATAGTCCCGCTTTTAAGGCATTTCTGTCACTCATTCCTCGCTTTACTGGAAAAGCCCGGATTCCATGCATGATCGTTTTCATAACAGGCATTCTGAAAAGCTCTTCCTTTGCCATAAAACTAATATCCCTTGGGCATGTAACGCCGACAAGGGGGGGATCATTGTTAGATATATGATTGCTGCAGAGCAAGACACCCCCTTCTTTTGGAATATTCTCTATACCAACCACTTCTATTTTGTATTGTGATTTAAGGTAGATGCTACAAAGAGCTTTTCCAAACTTGTATAGCCACATAGTTTCAACTCCTCTCTTCAATTAAGTTAATGATCTTAGCAATTACTTCATCGATTGTTAAGGATGTCGTATCAATCTCAACAGCATCAATTGCTTTTTGTAAAGGAGCTACTTCTCTCTCTGAATCTAATTTATCTCTAAGAGAAATCTCTTCTTTTAATTTCTCTAAATCTGTTCCAATTCCTTTTTGTAAATTTTCTTCAAACCTTCTTTTAGCTCGTTCTTCAACAGAGGCAACCATAAAAATCTTTACTTCCGCATTCGGAAGGACATGGGTTCCAATATCTCGACCATCCATTACAACTCCGCCTTGACTGCTTAGTTGTTGCTGCCTTTCGACCATTAATTTTCTGACCCCGCTATGTTTTGAAACAATCGATACATGATTAGTTACATCATTTCCGCGTATTTCTTTAGTAACATCTTCACCATTAACTAAAACTTTACCGCCTTTGTCAGCCGGCTCGAGTTGAATCTCCGTCTGCAATAATAGTTCCACAAGTTTCGAGCCGTCCTCTAAATCAATATTTTTTTCGAGGGCCTTGTACGTTAGGGCACGATACATTGCACCTGTATCTATGTATATGAAAGAACACCTCTCGGCTACACGCTTGGCAACAGTACTCTTTCCTGCAGCAGCGGGACCATCAATTGCAACATTAATCTTCTTCAAAAAAAATCACCTCAAGTTGATGTAGTCATTATTAAGTATAAGCTAAGTTCATAACTTTGTAATTAAACAAAAAAAAGCAGGTAAATCCTGCTATTATCTGTTCATCGTTTCAACTATCTCTGAATACTGATCTTTCATAACACCCTCATAATAGACAATCTTGCTTAAATAAGGTGCCAGAGTTTCATTTGAAATCAAACATTGACCAATTATTAAAAATATTAGATGCAGGATCACGAACTTATATATGTATTTTTCAACTGTTTTCATTTTCCAACACCAACCATTTTTTGGTTAGTATTTCACATGATTTAGGAACTATGCGTTATCTTCCTCTTTTTCTTTCGCTTAGTTGGCGCTCAAAACAATAGCGCATAATTTGTTGAATTTGGGCCTCTTTTAAATCGATAAATTGAATGGGTGCTTTATCTCTCGAACCATTTGTCCCATTAATAATTCTAATAATTTTGCTATGGGCTTTTATATAATAGTATTCACCATTAGATAAAGGTAGTACCAAATAGCATAAAATTTGCGTTTGGGGTTTAAAATGATGATTTGGTGGTAGGATGATAGCAGCTCCCCCTGCACTTATGTCAACGGTAACGGTTGTAAATGGCTTAAAATCATCATTGATAGGATGAACAGCTATATCTACGGTCGCATCAATTCGAACAAACTCTCTTCTCTGTACACGAATTAATTTATCTTGACCTGGATAACTAATGATGATCATCGGAATGTTTTCCTTTTTTCGACCGATAATCTCAGATTCAAACATATAAGCAGCACTATCTTTCGCATAAAAGGAAACTTTAATTTCAGTACCATCTAAAAAAAACGCTGTTTTTCCTGTCTTTTCACTAACTGGGTAATCAATAAGTAGTTGATTTCCCCTTCTATCAACAATTTTACATTTAAATTTTTCCCGCTCATCTGAATATTTAATTTCTATATTAATCGTATCACCAATATTCAGCATGTTAGTCCCTCCGTATAAAATCCTACTCATTTCCTTATTATCTCATGGAACAAAAAAAAGGAAAAGTCTAATAGTGACTTTTCCTTTAAACCTGTTCATATATTGGTTCAGCATTCTTTAATTTCTCTACCTTTTCCTCTGACCCATCAAGAGCATTAACGTAAATGCGATACGTATCATTATTGATGACCCCTAGTATTTCATAACATAATGCTTCTTCTCCTATGTCATCATTGATGATCGCTAGTCGATGTTCCATCACTTTTACAGCTGGATTCACTTTCCCACGGGCCTGTTCAAACGATATTTCCGGTTTTGGAATCGTGCGCTTATGATGCGCTATTAAATAATCATTAGCTGAAAAACCGATAATATCTCCTTCATCAAGAGCAACCTTCACCCTAATCGAATCCGGATAAACTCTCACTCCATCCTGCACTGCTACAAAGGTAAAGACCCCGACATGATCATATTGAGCACTTTCAAATAGCTGCAAATCTTTAAAGTTTTGATCATTTAAATATTTTTTAGCTTTTTCAGTGGCCTCATTTAAACTAATATTCGATTGACTAACCTCACGATGATTCAATACCCAGATTGGATAACCACCCTTTTTGGTTATATCCATATAAATATCGGAGTTTTGTTTTGGAGTATTGATCGTAATACTGTAAAATCCAATATCCGAACCTTTCCCATTTTCGGTTACATTCATAGTTACATTTTCTTCAATTCGCAAAAACTTTCTAGCTTCATTCATTGCTTCTTGTTTTGTTATTTCTTTTCCACTTAAATATTTAAAGCTATTATCATTTTTTGCATTCATCTGGGTGAATTCAGGGCCAAAATTACTTTCGGAATATTCTTCGACATTTTTTTCTACAGTTTTAAAACCATCAATTATTGTATTATCGATATTTTCTTTTTCCGAAGCTAAAGCTAGCTCAACGTCCATCCATCTTAAATTATTTTCAATTACCTGATGCTGTACTTTCCTTAACTCCTGTTGAATCTCAGTAGCATGTGAGTATAATTGTTTTAATGTTTTATATTCTCCATCTGTTAACGGTTCTTTCTCCAAATCCCGAACAGCTGTTTTATAGGAAAAATCACCGATCCTCGCTAAAAACTCTTCTGTTTTATTAAACGGCATTAATGTTAGTGGCAATTGGCCCACATCTGAATGTGCTTCCGACGTAATTCTCCAAACATCAGCCAATGCCGGTGATAGCTGTGTTCTTGAATTCATAGCTAAAGTTGTACCAATTTTATCTTGTAATAAATCAACTTGATAAGTTAAATCATGGAATGCACGTTGATAATTGTTTTCCGCATGAATTAAAATCGCATTTTTTTCCTGGTGTTCTTGATAACCCCAGAAGCCTGTCCCAACGACTATGATTGCGAAAAATATTATTAATAAGACTCGAAGCAAAGACAATCACCTCAATTTTTACATACAGAATATGTGTTTTCCAATTTGTTTAATTTGTGGTCTACCCCAAATCCATGCAGAAGTTGCAGTATCAGGATTAAAATAATAAATCGCATTCCCTGTTGGATCCCAGCCATTAATTGCGTCAATAACCGCTTTTTTGGCTGTTTCATTCGGAGTCAACCAAATTTGCCCATCCGCCACCGCGGTGAACGCCCTTGGTTCAAAAATAACGCCCGAAATGGTATTCGGAAATGAGGGGCTATTAACACGATTTAGGATTACGGCAGCTACCGCCACTTGTCCAACATACGGCTCTCCTCTTGACTCCCCATATACTGCGTTTGCCATTAACTGAATATCATTTTGTGAATATCCATTTGGCATATTAACGGCTGTTGGTTTTGACGGTGTTGATTGTTGTGCATTATTCGCATTAGTGTTGTTTTGTGGCTTAGGTTGATTATTTTTTACTTGCTGTTCCTTTGGTGTGCCACCGTAGTATGTAAAACTTTTTCCTTGATTAATGTTATTTTTTACAAATGCTTGATCATACTTGGAAGCCT
The DNA here is from genome assembly GCA_016841285.1 of Guptibacillus hwajinpoensis. Lineage (GTDB taxonomy): Bacteria > Bacillota > Bacilli > Bacillales > Bacillaceae_J > Schinkia. Next base: position 4,351 of record JAENZK010000020.1, read on the forward strand.
TTACAAGTTTTTGTTTTGTCGTAGCACCAGCCAATCCATCAATCGGCAATCCAAATTCTGATTGGAAGTTTCGCAATGCCCAGTAAGTCCCCCATCCAAATACACCATCTATTTTTCCATGGTAAAATCCTAAATACTGAAGCCTTGCCTGTAATTCGATAACATCATCCCCCACTGCCCCCATTTGAATAACCTGATTTGAAAAAGCGCTGGCCTTTTCTTCATTAGAAGTAGAGGCAGCAATTCCGACAAGCAGTGTAAGCATAAGCAAATATTTTACCAAATGTTTATAATACATGTTTCCCGCAAACCTCCTTATAGGAATGTTTCCTATAAGTATTTTCTGTAGAGATTGGTATTTTATGCATTAAAAAACACGACATTTACCAATAATGGAAGATGTCGTGTTTTTATTTGGAAATATTATTAGTTTCTTCGAATAACTGGATTACATTTGATTCATCGAGTTGATTAGCTTCCTTCACTTTTCTTAAAGCATTGATCCAAAGTAAGATCATAAATGGACCGATAATGTATCCCCAATATTCTTTAACTGTTAATAAAATGAAATCGTACGTTCCGTGAAGAAAAACGGGTAAAAATAAAGACAAGGCTATCCAAAGTTTCTTTTTTTCAATAGTTGAAAATTTCCCTTTTCCTAAATAAAATCCCATAACCACACCAAATAATGCGTGACTTGAAACCGGCAAAAGGGCTCTGCCAAATGCAAATTCGATTCCATTGGCTAATAAATAAAGAATATTTTCTATCGTGGCGAAACCAAGGGATACAGAAACTCCATAAACAATTCCATCATAGCGTTCATTAAATTCTGTATGCTGAAACACGGTAAAATAAAGGATAAACCATTTAAAAAATTCCTCTAAAAATCCTGATAATATAAAGGCATTATTCCAATTACTTTGTAAAACCCCTTCAGTTGAAAAAGCATATTGAATGAACATAATTGGAAAAACGAGTAAAGCACCAAATATAAACGTCCGAAAAACCATACTAATTGGTTCTGCATCAAATTTATCTTTTAAATAAAAATAAGATAGAAGTGCAAGTCCTGGTGCAATTCCACTTGATATAATAGCTAACATTTGGATCAAGTAATCCTTTCTTAAATACCATTATTTTTACATCTTTAATGGTAACACGAGACATGGTATAGAGGAAGAACTAAAAAATTTTGGAATTTTTACTTGAAATTTGCTTGCCCTATCTTTTCAACTGAGGCTAATAAAACCGCTAATTTTATTCTTGCTTTTTTGCTATCGTAATCCTCACCTAACAACACACCCTGTTGCATTAAGTCATTGGCACTTCCTAAATAACCATAAGATGGGTAGACTTTGCCTTCTTCCGCACTTGTAGTAATAACGGTGATCACTCCCGCCGCAATTGCTTTTTTAATCGCATCCATCATATACGGTGAAACCTGGCCTCTACCGACCCCTTCCAACACGATTCCTTTTGCACCAGCTCCTATAGCAGCTTCGATGAATACCCCATCAGCCCCCGTATAGCACTTTATAATATCCACTCTGGGAATTTGTGTTATGATTTGATAGTTATCTTTAGAAATCGGTTTTTGATAAATACTTACGATATTATTATCAATGATTCCAAGATAGCCGTATCCGAATGATTCAAAGCCTTGAACATTAGAGGCATGGACCTTTTTAACATATTTTGCTGAATAAATTCGCTCATTAAAAACAACGACTACACCAACATTTTTTAGTTCTTCATTAACGGCTACATACACGGAATTCCGTAGGTTGGAATATACGTCTGTCCCTATATCCTGCGGCGCCCTTTGTGACCCCGTAACAACGATTGGCCTTGGATCGTTAATTGTTAAATCAAGAAAATAGGCTGTCTCTTCCAATGAATCGGTCCCATGTGTTACAACGATCCCACAGACTGTTGGATCGTTTAGTTCTGTTAAAATTTCACTACGAATTTTTAGCATTAAGTCAAAATCGATATGCATGCTTGGTTTTTGCATAACATCAATAACTTTCACTTCTATATCTTCAGGCAGCTGACATAGTTCTGCTAGTTCTTCACCAGACAATGCACCGGAATATAGTAGGCCTTTAGAAATTTCCTTGCTTGCGATCGTTCCACCCGTTGTGATTAAGGCAACCTTTTTTTTCAAAATCTTCACCCTTTACTGTTTTCCATTAAATAGTTGGCAATAAGGTTTCCATGAAAGCGGCCGTTTTCAATAAAAATTTCATTAGCATTGTTTCCTGCTGCAATTACTCCTGCAATAAAAATGCCTGGAATATTCGTTTCCATCGTATCTGGATTAAAAAGGGGACGCCCTGTTTCCTCAACAACACCAACGCCCATTTCCCTTAAAAAAGCATGGTCTGGTTTATAGCCCGTCATGGCAAAAACAAAATCATTTTTGAGTACTTTTTCTTCCCCATTTACTGTGTAGACAATTGTGGTATCCGTAATCTCTTGCACGATCGCCTTAAACTCCATCTTCACGTGACCATGACGAATTAATGACTCAAACTCAGGTAAAATCCAAGGTTTGATGCTACCGGAGAATTCACTACCGCGATATAATACTGTAATGCTTTTTGCTCCCGCTTTATGTAATTCAAGGGCCGCATCTACTGCAGAGTTTTTTCCGCCAATGATAGCAACCTCTGTATTAAAGTATGGATGAGCTTCCTTAAAATAATGCATAACCTTATGAGAATCTTCACCAGGAATATTCATATAGTTTGGATTATCATAATATCCTGTAGCAATAACGATGTACTTACTTTTATACGAATTTTCCTCGCCGTTTTTCAATTGGGTATAAACGATAAATTGTTCGTCACCTTTCTTTTCTATGCGAAGAACACGCTCAAATGTATTAATGCGGAGCTGTTTCCGTTTTACAACCTCACGATAGTAACATAATGCTTGATTTCTCGTTGGCTTCCTGCTTTCGGAAACGAAAGGTACATCTCCAATTTCTAATTTTTCACTTGTACTAAAAAATGTTTGGTGGGTGGGGTATCCATAAACAGCATTAACGATATTTCCCTTTTCGATAACAAGTGGTTGAAAGCCTTGATTTTTAAGCGCAATTGCTGCTGCTAAGCCGCAGGGCCCCCCACCAACAATGATGACATCTTCTTTGTTCATATGGATTTCCTCCTTAAATGCCAGAAGTCCCCGTAGTTTACGAGGACTCATGTGTGTTTTTTATTGTCTAGCTCCAGCGACCAGCGACTCGTAAACTTCACTCATCTCCCTACGATAAGTCAACATCGACTCTCTTCGTTCGTCGTGTTTCCTTTATCTCAGTCGATGCGCTCCAGTTTATACGTCGCTGAACGGTCGCCTTCGCTTTTCTCTATGTCTAGCTCCAGCGACCAGCGACTCGTAAACTTCACTCATCTCCCTACGATAAGTCAACATCGACTCTCTTCGTTCGTCGTGTTTCCTTTATCTCAGTCGATGCGCTCCAGTTTATACGTCGCTGAACGGTCGCCTTCGCTTTTCTCTATGTCTAGCTCCAGCGACCAGTGACTCGTAAACTTCACTGAGCGGTCGCTTTCGTTTTCGTTATATCCAGCCTCTAAAGCGAGATGCTTCAGCCATTTTCCGTACGCCTATCATATAAGCTGCTAATCTCATATCTACTTTTCGAGTTTGTGCAGTTTCATAAACATAATTAAAGGCTTTTATCATTACTTTTTGGAGTTTCTCTTCAACTTCTTCTTCTGACCAATAATACCCTTGGTTATTTTGAACCCATTCAAAATAGGAAACAGTTACTCCCCCAGCACTCGCAAGAACATCAGGAACAAGTAAAATACCGCGGTCCGTTAATATTTTTGTTGCTTCTAATGTAGTTGGACCATTTGCCGCTTCGACAATAACCTTCGCTTTAATATTATTTGCATTTTCTTCTGTAATTTGATTTTCAATTGCTGCCGGCACCAAAATATCACAGTCAAGTTCGAGTAGCTCTTTATTTGAGATTTTGTTTTTAAACAGCTTAGTTACTGTTCCAAAACTGTCGCGCCGATCTAACAGATAATCGATATCGAGACCGTTCGGATCATGTAGGGCACCATATGCATCTGATATACCGATAACCTTCGCCCCGGCATCATGCATAAATTTGGCCAAATAGCTACCAGCATTTCCAAATCCCTGTACAACGACCTTTGCATCTTTAATATTAATATCCCGTTTCTTTAAAGCCTGATATATACAAATAGTCACACCTTTAGCAGTCGCCGATTCGCGTCCATGGGAACCTCCCAGAACAAGCGGTTTCCCTGTTATAAAACCAGGATTATTAAACTCATCGATACGGCTATATTCATCCATCATCCAAGCCATAATTTGTGAGTTAGTAAACACATCCGGAGCTGGTATATCTTTTGTAGGACCAACAATTTGACTAATAGCGCGAACGTAACCGCGGCTTAAGTTCTCTAATTCTCTAAACGACATATCACGTGGATCACAAACGATACCGCCTTTTCCACCACCATATGGCAAATCGACAATTCCGCATTTTAAACTCATCCATATTGAAAGGGCTTTGACTTCTTTTTCAGTGACACCTGGGTGAAAACGAACTCCACCTTTTGTTGGCCCTACTGCGTCATTATGTTGTGCACGGTATCCTGTAAATATTTTAATTGATCCGTTATCCATTCGAACCGGAATTCGAACGGTCATAATCCGTAAAGGTTCTTTAAGTAACTCATATACTTCATCGGAATAACCAAGCTTTTCCAATGCGTTTTTTATAATAATCTGCGTTGATTTCAGGACATCTAGATTATCTTCATTTTCAATCCCTGGTTTATCGGCTGCCATGGAATTTTACCTCCTAAAGATTGGTCAATAATAAAATAATTAGGTTATTTTTTACATACATCACTATAGTATACACACCATGATATTTGATGCAATGGGTTATCTCTTATTTTATCGATAATTCTATAAGCCTTTCAATCATATCCTCGTAAGATAAACCAATTTCCTTAGCTGCATCAGGAAACAGACTTGTCGGAGTCATACCAGGTAACGTATTAACTTCTAATACGATTGGTAAACTGCCATCAAATGGAACAATAAAGTCTGTCCGTGAATATGTTTTACAGTTTAACGATTGATGGGCTAAAACAGCATTTTTCTGAAGATATTGAGTTATCTCCTCGCTGACCCTTGCTGGAATAATATGATCGCTTCCACCCGGAGCATATTTAGCCTCGTAGTCATAAAATTTGTTTTTTGGTACGATTTCTATTACTGGTAAGGCCTGTTCCGCACCTTTTTTTCCTAACACAGAAACAGTAACTTCCATTCCTGCAATAAATTCTTCAATTAATACATCCTCATCATGTTTAAAAGCTTCTTCAATTCCAGCCAGTAGTTCTTGTTCATTCCCCGCAATGGTGATCCCGATTGTTGAACCCTCACTAGCTGGTTTGACAACGACTGGATAATCTATTTTCATACTAAAATTTTCACGGCTAAACGTTTCAACATTTATTGCTACATCTTTGGCAACGCGAATGCCCACGCTCTCCATAATTCTTTTAGCTTTAACCTTATTCATTGCAAGCGCTGACCCTAATACTCCAGAGCCTACATAAGGGATATTAAGCATATCCAAAAGCCCTTGTATTCTTCCATCTTCACCAAATCGACCATGCAGTCCAATAAATACAACATCCACATCTAATGTTAATAGCTCATTGATTTTACTTGGGTTAAAATCAATCCCGATGACCTCATGCCCCTTCTTCTCTAAGGCATTTATAATCCCCTTACCTGATGATAATGAAACCTCCCGCTCACCGGATGTTCCCCCATATAAAACAGCTACTTTCATAACTAACATTCCACTCCTTGCTCATGTTAAAAGCTTATGTTTTTCATATAGTAAAAACACTATCATATCGTATTCTTCCGATATAGATGAGTGCCTATTTATTTATCATACCACTAGTGATAAACAAGACAAATCATTAATTTTTTTCATTAGAAAAACACGATATTTGCCGCAATAGCAAATATCGATGTTTATCTTATACTATATTCAATAAAAAGTAATAATTTATAGTACAAAAAATAGGCTGTCTAAAAAATGATCAGCCTACTCATTTATTTACGCATTTTTATTAATAAAATAGTGATAGATTTGCTCAATTGCTTTTTCATTCATTAACTCTTTACCATATTCAATAACTCTGTATATTGTTATAGTTGCAGGAGTTCCAAATTCAGAAAGTATGGCTATGATATTTTCTGTTAGCTGCTCATTCAGCTCATATTCTTGTAATTCTAAATAAAAACGATCTTGAAAAGAATAAAGTTTACCACCCTTTATTCCTAAAAGATGTAATCTAGAACTTAAAGAAATGATATCCTCGAGTGACCCGAATTCATAAAAAATATCATCACTTTCGTCTACAGTTACCTGCATTTCTATATATTCATCATTAAATTCCTCATCTTCATCCTGGGCTATCAAATCCTTTGTCACAATAATGACCATCCCTTGAGCCTGAAGAGAGTATACTTCAATCGCTATTGGTCCATCTGCTTCAAATCCTAATTCGTCGCTGGCTTCACTCATCATATCACGAAATAATTGATGAACCTTTTGGCTATCATGCCATAAGTCTTCTTTCGTTAATCCACGTTCAGTTAAATCATCAAAAGTTAGAAAGATTTTAATTTTATTATAATTTAAACGCTCTAGCCTCATGAGCTACCCTCCCTTACCATCAACTCCCAAACATCCCTTACATTACTATATGTTTGTATTTATAGATGGTTCATATTGCGAATGTGTAATATTTTAAATTTTCGAGCAAACTCGAAAAAAATCTGGGTGCAAATACGCAAAGGCGTATTTGATATATAATCTTACACTTTTAACGAGGGTATAGACAAGCATTTTGTTTTATCCATTCATCCCATTCAGGTTTACTATCACCAACTATATATTGCTGGTAATTTTCGTCTAATTTTTCCTGAAGAGATGATATAGACTCACCACCTATACCAATAACCATTCCAGTGTATTTGTTGGTAAGTACATCAATAAAACTCGAAATTGTCGTCCTATTTATGTTTGCGTTTGAAACATACAATAGTTGGGGCTTTAGCTCGGCAATAACTGTATACAAGTCTGCATCATTAACGCCTGTCCCTAAATAAATAACTTTATATCCTCTGTATTTCAAGAAAACAGAAAACATCAATAAGTCTAGTTCCTGACTCTCATTAGGACCGCAAAGGGCGATCGCCTTTGGCCCATAAGGATCCATTGGCATCATTTGTAACACAGCGCCTATTTTTGACCGAATGAAACTTCCTATATAATGTTCATGAACACTTGATATCTTTTTTTGTCCCAAGAGATGATTCATTTCAGCCAAAAGTGCTTTTACTAAATTAATTAGGACAAATTCAACGGAAAATAAACTAAAAGCATAATCCAAAACCTTGAGGGCACGTACTTCCTCAAATTTAATTAATGCTTGTAAAAGGTTATGTTTGATTTCGTGAAATGTATAATCAAGTTTTTCCGTCTGTGATTCATCCTGTACGTTTTTATTAGTCTCTTTTTCTTCAAAAAGAGAAACAGCCTGACTGATCGAAAACCCTTCATCAACTTTTTTTAATAACCACTTTAGTATAGTTAAATGTTTTTCGGTATATAATCTGTGCCCGGACTCATTCCGCTCAGGGGCAATAATTTTATATCTTCGTTCCCATGCCCTGAGTGTCCCCGGCTGAATCCCGAGCAACTTAGAAACAGCCTTCATATTATACTTTCCTTGCTCAAAATCCATAAATACTTCCTCCGACGCTATATCTTATTAAAAGTATAGATTATTACTAATTCAGTGTAAACGACCGAACTAAGAATCTACTTCATCGGAACGGGATTTACCAACATCATTAACCGTTAGAACACCGAAAACAATTGAAAAAACAACCAATAAGAGCGTCACCAGTACTGAAAATTTCATTAACAACAAAAATGAAAAAAACAAAACAATATCGATGACAAATGTTTTACGTGATTCAATAAGTGATCGAATAATGTATGAAAAAGCTAGAACAGTCGCTATAAAAGCAATCATTCCAATAAAGAAGCGAACTGGGTTTAAAATTAGGGCTGTAATGAAAAACGATAGGTCATCAAAAGTCATACTTGGTAATATGAAAATTGTTAAATACCCGCTAATAACTGCAAATAAGAAAGTGAAAATTTTAATAAACATAATAATCCCTCCCTTATCAATTATGTAAGTGAAAGGAAAATGATGCTTAATAAGGATTAATATGGCATAGGACATTCATAGCATTCCATAGAATGAAATGACCCTGTATGTCAAAATAAAGAAGGAGGAACCGCAATGTTTACATTACGGAAAAGCTGGCATCCATATATCAGTCCATTTGATCCTTGTCCGCCTATGACTACGAAAGAATATGTTACTGCTCCAAACCTTTATATAAACTTTCAGCCCTCAGGGCTACAACAATTTTCTCCAAAGGAAGCACTTTATGCTGGAACACTCTGGTGTGCCTTTTATGACCCTTATTTTAATGCACACGAAATGAGTATGAGGGAGGCAAAAACGAATGAATAAACAAATGCCTCAGGAATATTACACATTACTAGAAGAACTGCAAGTAGTAGATTTTGTTTTAGTGGAGCTCACATTATATTTAGATACCCATCCCCAAGATCTTCAGGCAATTGAACAATTTAATCAATATGCAAAATTAAGAAAGCAGGTAGCAAAACAATTCGAAGTCCAGTTTGGTCCTTTGCTCCAATATGGTCACAGCTACTCAAGACATCCGTGGGATTGGAAAGAAGCTCCATGGCCTTGGCAAGTATAGGAAGCAGAAGCCACCCGTTTAGCGCCGTTCGGACTGGACTGAGCCGGAGGAGATAAAGGAAACACGACGAGCGAAGAGAGTCGATGTTGACTTATCGTACGGAGGTGAAGGAAGTCACGCTAGGCGCTGGGTGGCTGGAGCTGGACTGATAGGAAGCCAAACCAGCCATTTTGCGACGTAAAAACTAGATAAAATTTATCTGGGGGAGGAGAATAAGTACATGTGGATTTATGAAAAAAAGTTGCAGTATCCCGTTAAAGTCGGGAAATGCAACCCAATGCTTGCAAAGTTCTTAATAGAACAATATGGCGGGGCTGACGGTGAATTAGCAGCCGCGCTTCGCTATTTAAATCAAAGGTACACAATCCCTGATAAAGTTGCCGGATTATTAACTGATATCGGTACAGAAGAGTTCGCCCATCTTGAAATGATTGCTACAATGGTTTACAAACTAACAAAGGATGCGACACCAGACCAAATGAAAGCATGTGGCTTAGGGGCTCATTATGCCGACCATGATAAGGCCTTATATTATCATAATGCGGCTGGAGTACCATTTACAGTTACTTATGTTACAGCTAAAGGGGACCCGATCACAGATTTGTATGAGGATATCGCTGCTGAAGAAAAAGCCCGTGCCACCTATCAATGGTTAATCAATTTATCAGATGATCCAGACGTGAATGATACACTTCGTTTCCTTAGAGAACGAGAAATCATTCATGCTCAGCGTTTTAAAGAAGCTGTTGAAATATTAAAAGAAGAAAGAGATAAAAAAGTTTATTTTTAAAGCAGCAAAAAGGGACTGTATCGAACAGCTCCCTTTTATTCAATCATTCTCATAGTAGAGATTAATATCATGTTTTTCTATCATTTCCTTAAAAAAACGGTGACGGTTATTCCGTTTTTCTCCCTCAGGCCATAGTTCTTCCGATCTTTGAATAATCTCACAACGTAGAGCATTATATTCTTTTTCCGCTTTCTCTGTCTTTTTATCAATAAACTTAATGCGGTAATGAACTGTTATCAACATTCCTACAAAAACATAATGGTATACATCATTTATTAGTACTGAAATCATTGAACTTAAAAAAAATCGATATGGTAACACCGTAAAGATTAAAACATAGGCTAAAAATAGTGCTGCAATTAAAATAAAGGCACCTTTGTAAAATTTAAGTTCGGCCTCTTTTTTTTGATGTTTTTTCTTTAACTTTTTCAAATCGTTAATTATAACCTGTCCGACTTCATCTAATAAAAAGTGATGATGTTCCACTTTGTCACCCCATTGTCCGTGCATTTTACCTATCTACATAACATTTATTCGCATGGACAAAAATGTAGAACGGCAAAATCTTTCTATGATCTATTTCAATGGGATTTTTAGAATTTGACCTGTCATTACGGTTCCATTCGCATCTAAACCGTTTGTTTTCTTAATGATCTCTTCTCCGGCTCTACTTTTATAGTATCTCATCGAGATTCGGTATAAAGTTTCTCCTGCTTTTACTCTATGGTGGAGCACTTTTGTAGGTTCGTTTTTGTTAACTTGTTCTGTCGTAGTATTCGGCACCGGAGTTGCTTCTTGAACTTCCACTTCCGTTGATGTTTTATCAATAGGAGCAGGGGTTGTATCCGTAGGCTGCACAGCCTCAACTTGATCCTGTTCCTCTTCTTCTTTTTCTTCTGCCTGTTGTGCTACTTTTTCTTCATCTTTTTGAACTTTTTCAACTAATCCAGCGCCTTCTTCTTCTCTGTCCTTTATTTCAACCACATCAATATTAGAATCTTTTTTGTCTTCGTTTCCAGTTTCACTGGCATTTGTTAATTGGATATGGTCCTTCCATAAGTTATAACTGGCAACTATACATACGATTAAAATAAATGACAAGGCAAGCAAACGAATGAGCGGAAAACGGACCCGAAATTTAACCTTTTTATCTTTTTTGCGATGGACCTCACTTCGTGGCGGCAGCTCGGTAGTCTCTGAATGATTTTCTTCCATTCGTTTTCTAAGAATTTCTGCCTGGTCAATTGAATCATGATTCGTTGACATATGCTCACCTCTCGTTTGAAACTGTACGTAAATAATTGATGCGAATCATTAACGCAAATACAAAATCGATTAGAAAATGCATAAATATTGTAACAAGAAGGTTTTCAGTAATGATATAGATCCAACCGATATAGAAGCTTAATGAAATAACGACTAGTAATAAAGCCCATTTAAAAAGATATCTAAAATGGAGAATCGCAAATACAATACTTGCTATTAAATATCCGAAATGTGTTTGAAGAACACCACGAAAGAAGAGTTCCTCAGACAGTGCCACGAGTAGGCAAATGATAAATGTATGCCACACTGGTCGTTTTTTAAAAACCTTTTCATTTATGCCACCATCGTCATACATATGCTTTGGCAAAACCTTCATAAGAACAGAGTCAATAGATATAACAATAATAGCACTTCCGCCGCCAAAAAGGAGGATTTCTTTTATATTCCATTCCCACAAATCTAAAAATGAATCTAAATCCTCAAATAGAAAGAAACCAATGATACTGCTAAGTATAATAATCATTAATTGTGTTAAGTAAAGGTGAAAGAGTACTTCTTTATCTTCCATTTCGTTTATAAGTTCGGCCTGACGTTTAGCCATTCTGTCCTTCACCGCTTTGTTTAAGAATCAATTTTAATTCTTCCTCCCAATCTGTAAATATATAGGTATTTGAAATTTTTCCGTCATTTCCATATTTTTGAATATCAAAATTGCAGTAATCACAACAACATTCAGGACGGTTTTCCAGCATTTGATCAAACCTCCATAGTAATGTTTCACGTCTGCAACGATCTACATCTTCAATCCACCTTTTAAACCCAGCTAAATCTCTTTGTTTTAAGCGGGCTCTTTCATGTACAATATTTAATATCTTTATTTTTGCATCTTCAACACCTATATGGAGGTTTACGCTCCCATTCACATATACCTTTTCATGTTCAAGTTGATATTTCATAAATCTCCATTTTATTTCGGAAATACCATGCCTTTCATACATCATTAACTCAAGTTCATGTAATGAAGGCTTTTGTATTGGATTTGAAATAAGCGTAAAAACTAATGCCCATTCTTCATAATTTGGTAAATCATGAAGGACAATACTCTTTGCCAAATCATGATCCTCATTACAATACAGTAGAATGGCAATACTTGGATTACCATCCCTACCGGCACGTCCAATTTCCTGTAAATAGGATTCAATTTGAGATGGATAGTGAAAATGAATGATATATCTTACATTTGCTTTATCCACACCCATACCAAAGGCATTTGTGCAACAGATGACATCTAATTGATCTTGGATAAACTGCTGCTGAATTAATAAACGATCATCATTTTCTAACCCACCATGATAGAAGGCGACCCGGTTAATGCCGTTTTCTCGTAATATCAGCGTCATTTTTTCTGTCCACATTCTGCTTGAAAAATAAATAATACCAGGGCCTTGGAGACTTTTTACAAATTCTATCGTCCCTTTTATTTTTTCATCAAGGGATTCTACTTTTTTAACATTTATAGCTATGTTCGGTCGATCGATAGAATAAATGTGTTTGACAACATCGGATAAGTCTAATTGGTGGATAATGTCCTTAATCACCATTTCGGTTGCGGTGGCTGTTAAAGCTAAGCAGGGTGGATTTCCTAGTTTATTTTTAACATCGTCAAGTTTCAAATAATCAGTTCTAAATTCATGGCCCCATTGGGAGATACAATGAGCTTCATCAATAACAAATAAACTGATCTTGATTTTTTGTAGGGCATGTATAACCTCATCCGATTGTAAAATTTCTGGAGAAACATAGATAAATCGGTATCGATGGATTGAGCGTAATGCAGATTTCCGTTTTTGATAAGATAAAAAGCTATTTAAACCAATAACATTTTTTTCCCCTCTAGACTTCAATTGTTGCACTTGATCTTCCATTAATGATAACAATGGTGAAACAATAAGAACGGTGCCTTCCAGTATATATCCTGGAAGTTGATAACATACTGACTTTCCTGCACCGGTCGGAAGCATTGCCATTACATTTTTACCTTTAACTAAATCTTGAATAATTTCCTTTTGTCCCTTTCGAAACGAAGAAAAATGAAATTTCTCTAGTAATATTTTTTCTAATCTCACTCAACATTCCATCCTTCCAAGTACGAGACGAATCTGGAAATAGCTTACAGTATTGTTTAGGGAACTTCGAATTGGTTTAAGCCTTTTTGTTCCAAGCGAATAAAATGAATCGACAATTTTTTTTTGTAGATCTTTTGATACAAATGGCTCAATGGGAAAGCTTTTTATTTCCGAAGCGATTTCAACGATATGATCTTCAATTGTACTCTCTTTTAAATTACGAATGCTTGCAATTTCGAAAATAGATTTATTCAAACATAATAATTCATAAGTTCTTTGCGATGATTGTGTTAGCGGTTCTCTTGACTGATCATCTTGTTGTATAAAATGCATAAGGTGTTTATATCGCATCGGATTCTTTTCGATTTCATCTATCATGAAATGAAGGACCGCTTGAAAAAGTATGAATGTATATTCTCTATCAAGGTGAATGAAACGTCCTATTTGTTCAATCGTGTATCCTATCCTATGATAACCGCTTAGGTGTAATACAAATATTTCGGCCTGCAGCTGTGGTAATGTTTGTAGCAGGCTTTTGACTTCATTAAAAATTACACTTGATGCGTCGTAGCGATTTTTTATTTTTAAATAACTTTTTACAAAACGTTGTGTTTCATCATCATTAATAACAGGAATAAACGTTGAATTATCATACAATAAAAAAGATAATGTTTGAACTGTAAGTGATAGTCGTTTCCAAAAAATAAGAGCTTTTTTATGGTATCTCCATCCATTCAGATAAGGTGGTATTGGGTATTTTTTCAAATATTTTTCTAAATAAAATGAGCCTTTTTCAGTTAAAATATAGGTATCCTTATTCGTCATAGATATAACTTCACTATTTTGAAGGTCAAAGATTATATCGTCAATATCTTTTTTCGTTAACTGCTGTAACGATTGAAAAAAGGACTCTAGCTTGAATAATTTTGCATCTTGAATGGTTTGGGAGGATTTTTTCCCCTGCAGCAAATGGTAGATAGCATTAATCGACCTTTCGCCGTTATATTTTGAAAGGCAATACAACACGACAAAAAAACGAAATCGTTCCACAGCTTTGATTCCTTTCTTCCTTTGATTCGCCAAGGCGCATTCCATTATATTTTAGCAAATTATGACGAAAAAAGGATTAATCATTTATGTGATAAGCATTCTCATTGTATTTTACTATTGAAAAGTTGAACAAAGCGATTTACAATGTTTATGAGTCATAAATATAACTCCATGGAGTTATATACTATTTACAAATTGTGGGAGGTATTTTTTCATGGCAAAATATACGATTGTAGACAAAGAAACTTGTATTGCATGTGGTGCATGCGGAGCATCTGCGCCTGATATCTATGATTACGATGATGAAGGTATTGCATATGTAACATTAGACGATAACCAAGGTATTGTTGAAATTCCTGATGTGTTAATCGACGACATGATGGATGCATTTGAAGGCTGTCCAACAGACTCAATCAAAGTTGCTGACGAAGCTTTTGATGGCAACGCAAATAAATTTGAGTAATAAATACATAAACCTCTCAACTGGTACCAGTTGAGAGGTTTTTTTTATCGAATAATGTCTAGCTCCAGCACCTAGCGACTCGTAAACTTCGCTCACCTCCCTACGATAAGTCAACAGTAGAGGACTCGTTCCCTCATCGCCGGATATCCTTTATCTCAGTCGATGCGCTCCAGTTTATACGTCGCTAAACAGGCGCTTACGCTTTTCTAATAAGGCATTGGATTGACTGCTAATGGTACTAGTATAGACTCTTGCATATTATAGGGCCCAATAAATTCTGCGTTGACATTCTTAAATTCAACAGATTTAACCCCATACTCTTTTGCCGTCATCAAAATAGCTTCCACCATTAATAAATTTGTTTCATCATTGGTTAATGTCGTCCCTTTAGCAAATTCGATGACTGCATGATTTGTATTTTGATCTATGTCAACACCTTTGAATTGAATTGATTCAGGTATTGCCGGCTTGATTTGCTGAAGATCGATTTCTATTGGCAATTTCATATCTTCTAGAGCCTCAGGAAACTCAATCTCTTTTGTAAATGGAACAAGATACTTTTGAATCAGTCCATTAGGCTGGAAAATATAATATAAGCCCTTTGATTTATCCTTTTCTAGATCAAGCGCTTTAAGTTCACCATAATTACCAAGCATCACACCAGGCTTACCACCTGTGCGAAATTCAACAACAGAAACCCTGAGTTGTTTCGCCATCTCTTTTACTGTAGATAAAAAGATAACTTCCATGGCTGATCCATTTCCATATGGATGGTTTTCAGGAACGTCAATAATAAGCTTTTTAGTATTATTATCAATTTGTTCTTCACTAAATTTAACGTTCTCTAAGATGTAGCTTGATAAACCCCATTCCTCTTCGTGAAGATGCTCCTTAATCGTTTCGATTCGCTCCAGATTCGTCATTTCTCCGCCCTTTGGAACAATAAAACTAATAGGAACCACGAATTGGGCATTTCCATCAGGAACGGCCACAGTAATGAATTCTTGATCTTCAGGCAAATCTGAAATAAGATGTGACGCGCCACCATCAAATGCCATTCTAGCCATTGGTCCTTCTTCTGCCATCATTGTAAAATTTTCAGGTTCTTCTGGTTTCTTAGCTATCAATGACTTTTGTTCATTTGCTTTTTTATTTGTTTCTTCAGTCGCCATGTCTTGCTCGTGGAGGAATGACGGTAATACTAACGAAATGATAATAATAGCAGCAATAGATGCCAATGTCGGCAAGATCCATGCCTTCTTCTTTGGTATCTTTTTGAAATCATTTCTTTTCACTTCATTCTTTTTTTCTTCTTCTAAACGAGAGGATACTTTTGCAAAAAGCACTTCAGGATTTTGATTGTCCTTCACTTTTGGCATATTTTTCAGCAAATTCTCTAGCTGTTCTTCATCAAATGTTGATTTATGCATTCGTCATCCCCTCCTTATTATAGACTTCCTCCATCAAGGATTTTAAAACCTTTAAACCTCGGTGTTGCGTAGTCTTGACTTTACTTTCCGTCCATCCTAAAACATCAGCTGTTTCAGCTATTGAAAATGACTGAATATACCTTAAAACTAATACTAATTTTTGATCGACTGTACAATTTTCCATGCATTGATACATAAGCTGTATTTGCTCATTTTGGATTGCCACTTCCTCAGGAAGTGGTGCATGGTCCTTTAAAAGAAACTGTACCGTTTCATCATCTATTGCATTTCCATCTGCCGTTCTCTTTTGCTTTCGAAACCAATCAATCGCAACGTGCCTGGCAATAGAAAACAGCCATGTCTTCTCACTGCTCCTTCCTTCGAACCGTTCATACGATTGAAGTACTTTTATATACACCTCTTGAACGAGATCTTCTGCCTGTTCCCTGCTTTTTACCATGTAAAACAAAAATTGGAAAAGGTCATAATGATAAAGGTCATAGAACCTTTGAAATATGTCCTTCATGCCGGAAAAACCTCCCGTTCTCTCATTTAGTCGTAAACTGTCGTCCAAAAGTTTCATCGAATGTACTATGTATATTTTTGGAATTAAGAAATTGAGCCAATTCTTCGTAGATAATTTTGAATTGCTTCATTTGTTGCATCAAATACTGTGTGTCCGATTGCCTTTCCTAATGAAGTAATTGATCCTGCATATTCAAGGAAACAGCCTGTTTGTGTGGAAGCAATAAGTAAACTGTCTGTTGAAGTCCCAGTAGCCAATGTTTTCGTTTCTGGGTCAAGAATATTATTCTCATGAATGGCTCTTACCTTCGCTTCTGTAGCCGTCATCATCGCCTGAACAAAAGCTGAATCAGGAAGATTACCATCGATAAACACCCAAGTATTTATCGTACCTGGTGTATAAACAAAATCTGTTCGTAAATAAGCCTTTGATATATCAACAGCATTACTAACTCCAGCGGTGACAACAACGTAAAGGGAAAATTGTTCCATCTTTATTATTTTACATACGGCATCTTCCAATCTAGCTGCTGTCATCATCGCAACTGCGTAGGTAGGATCAATCCCAAGCGTTGTCAAGTAATCTCTCAATTCACTTTCTGGATCATCAACATTATAATTCATGTCAACATGTCTGTTAATAAAAAACTTACTCCAGCTAAAACCTGAGTTAATAACAGCAGATGATAGAGTCTTTAAGGGTTTTGATGATTCAACAATAATCGTTTCTTTTGATTGTTTCGTCTTTAACATTGAAAAAGTATAATCATGCTCAGTATCATTACTTGGTGAAAGGGTAATTAAAGGCGTTGGCACATTTGGATGCTGCCTTTTAATTAACTTTGTATGGTACACATTATAGAGTTGATCTTCTTGAAGTACATTCTGTGGTTCGTCAAGACTGATTACTTTACCTTCATTTAATAATAATAAACGGTTGCAATATAGGCTTGCCATATTCAAATCGTGAAAAATCGCAACTATAGTTAATTGTTTTTCCTTCACCCACTGATGGAGTGAGTCAAATAAACTAATTTGATGTTGTATATCAAGATGATTTGTCGGCTCATCCAAGAGTAATATTTCCGGCTCTTGAGCAAGGGCTCTTGCCAAAAAAACCCTTTGCTTTTCACCACCGCTCAATAAATCAAGAGGGCAATCAGCAAAATGTGAAACATTCGTTAGTTGGAGCGCATTCCCGACAGCATTTTCGTCTTCTATTTTCCAGGTAGGAAAAATCCCTTTTTGATAAGCATACCTGCCTAATTTTACAGTTTCTTTTACTGTATAAGAAAACGAAATTTCATTTATTTGAGGGAGAACAGCTACCTTTTTAGCTAGGTCTTTAATCTTATAATTTTGAATAGATGTGCCCTTTATAAAAATCTTGCCCTCTGAGATAGGAAATTGACCGGAAAGCATTTTTAATATTGTTGTTTTTCCGCTTCCATTTGGTCCCAAAATCCCAAAAATCTCTCCTTGTTTCACTTCAAAGCTGATATTATCAATAACCTTTTTCTGGTGATAGCCACCGGAAACATTCACAACTTTTATCACTATATTCCACTACCTTTTTCGATTTCTATTAAAGAATATAAATGCAAAGACTGGTGCCCCAATAATCGAAGTAATAACACCTATAGGAAGTTCCTGGGGAGCAATAATGGTCCGGCTTGCAAGATCTGCTAAGATTAAAAAAGAGCCCCCATTTAACATCGCTAATGGCAATAATCTGAAATGGTTAGGACCCCAAAGCATTCTAGTTATATGTGGAATGACGAGACCAACAAAACCAATTGTTCCCGACACGGCAACAGCTGAACCTGTTAGAAGCGAAGCACCGATTAAAATAAATAACTTTCGTTTTGTAACATCCACGCCAAGCTGATAGGCCGTTTCCTCACCAAAAGAGAGCGCATTTAACTCCTTGCTATTAAGTATCAGAATCATAACGCCGATGAATGTAAAGGGTATTATCATATAGACATAGGCCCATCCCCGCATTGAAACGCTGCCCATTAGCCAAACAACAATTTGCCTGAGTTCCTCCCCTGATAAAGCGATCATTAAAGAAATAACCGCACCTAAAAAAGAGCTAAAGATGATTCCTGTTAGAATAATGGTTTCAACAGATATTTTTTGATCGACAAGTCGCGAAAATGTCAATACAAGAAATAATGTTAATAATGCAAATATAATACTCATAATTGGCAAAGTAAAGGAACCGAAAGCAGGTAGCGATACTCCTAAAAAAAGAACAATTACTGCCCCAACTGACGCTCCCGATGAAACTCCAAGGGTATATGGATCAGCAAGGGGGTTTTTTAATAATCCTTGGAAAGAAGCACCTGCAATTGCTAATGAAAAACCGACTAACATAGCTAATATAACTCTTGGCATTCTTATCGATACGACGATGTTATATACCATTGGACTGATTTCATCCCCTGATGGCATAGAAATTGCACCATTAGTCATAATATGTAAAATAGTAGAAAAGGGGATTGGATGAGAACCAACCGAAATCCCCAAGAAAATTGAAATCACTAAAATTAATATTGATAAAGCAAAGGGATAAACTTTACTATTTTTTAAATATTTCTGGATAGATGACAGACGCAAGTTCTTCTACTCCTTCTACCAATCGTGGTCCCGAACGATTTGTTTTATCAGCGTCTACTTCAAAAACTTGTTTTTCTTTAACAGCAGGTACATCTTTCCAAGCCGGACGTTTATATACCATCTCAGTTGGATTTTCAACATAAAAACCATAGGTTACGACAATTACATCAGGATTTAATAGCAAGGCATCCTCTTCCGTAAACTTAACCCAGCCTTCATAATCGCTTGCCGCATTTTTTGCATTGATAAGTGATAGCATATCATCCATAAATGTACCTTTACCGGTAGTATATAGATCTGGTTGCGGCTGCACCTCTACCCAAACCGTTTTCTTTTCCTCGTCTGAAATAGCGCTAGCTTTTTCTTTGATTTTTTCTAATTTTTCTTTCATTGCTGAAATGATGTCTGCAGCCTTTTCATCAGCCCCAACAG
>JAENZK010000447.1 GCA_016841285.1 Guptibacillus hwajinpoensis
ATACAGAGTTAATTTAACTTTATTAAGTAGGTCTGGTACTTTATACTAGTAGCTAGACGAGTTTAGTAGGTGATGAGTAGGATGGGCAGACGAATTTTAGTAAAAGCGCCGGCAAAAATCAATTTATCGTTAGATGTTTTACGCAAGAGAGACGATGGTTTTCATGAAGTAAAAATGATCATGACAACAATCGATTTGGCAGATCGGGTTGAATTAGAAGAACTTCAGGATGATAAAATTACGATAGTCTCACAAAATCGCTTTGTACCTGATGATGAACGGAATTTAGCCTATCAGGCAGCAAAGTTGTTGAAAGAAAGATTTGCAGTGAAAAAGGGTGTTTCCATATCAATCTCGAAGGTAATCCCGGTTGCTGCTGGTTTGGCTGGGGGAAGTAGTGATGCCGCTGCAACACTTAGAGGTTTAAATAAGTTATGGCAATTAGGACTATCAATTGATAAATTAGCTGAACTGGGTGCTGAAATCGGCTCGGACGTTTCCTTTTGTGTGTACGGTGGAACGGCTATTGCAACAGGTCGCGGTGAGCTGATTGAGCATATTTCTTCCCCGCCACCATGCTGGGTTATCTTGGCGAAACCGACGATTGGGGTATCTACAGCTGATGTTTACCGGAATTTAAAATTGGATCAAGTAGAGCATCCAAATATCGATGCAATGGTGCAAGCTATTGACAATCATGATTTCAAAGGGATTTGTAAAAACGTCGGGAATGTATTAGAAAGCGTTACCTTAAAAATGCATCCAGAGGTTAACCACATAAAAATGCAGATGCAACGCTTTGGGGCAGATGCGGTTTTAATGAGCGGTAGTGGACCGACCGTGTATGGTCTTGTTCAATATCAATCAAGATTACAACGAATTTATAATGGATTAAGAGGATTTTGTGATCAAGTTTATGCAGTTCGTATATTAGGTACCCAAAACGAAAGCTGACTTGTTCATCACTGTCTAGCGCAAGCAGCCATCGCCTAGCAAACTTCAGGGTTCCTCTCTACGATAAGTCAACTAAGAATTGCTAACGCAATTCAAGTTTCCTTTATCTCGAGACCGATGACCCTCCAGTTTGTACGGCGATGGGCAAGGCGCTTTCGCTTTTCTAATCTGTCTAGCTCCAGCCGCCCAGCGACTCGAAAAACTTCACCCGCTTCCCTACGATAAGTCAACATCGACTCACTTTGTTCGTCGTGTTTCCTTTATCTCAGTCAGCGTGCTCCAGTTTTTTCGTCGCTAAACGAGTGGCTTGCGCTTTTCTATCTGCCCTTGATTAAATCCGTATAAAAGTGTTATAGTTACTATAAAATATTCGGGTTTTAGGGGTGTACATCAATGAAAATTAGGCGAAGCGGGAGATTGGTAGACATGACAAGCTACCTATTAGATCATCCCCGTCATTTAGTGTCACTTTCTTTTTTCGCAGATCGTTATGGAGCCGCAAAATCATCCATTAGTGAGGATTTAGGTATTATAAAACAAACCTTTGAAACACAGGGCATGGGTACATTACATACTGTACCGGGTGCTGCGGGTGGGGTGAAATTTATTCCTCATGCTTCTGAAGAGGAAGCCCATAAGTTTATCGATAATTTACGTGTGCAGCTTGCTAAGTCAGACCGTTTGCTTCCTGGCGGTTATTTATACTTAAATGATATCCTTGGAGACCCAAGAATTGTTAAGAAAATCGGTCGTTTATTTGCTTCAGTTTTCACTGATCGGAAAATTGACGTCGTTATGACAGTAGCAACAAAAGGGATCTCTATAGCCTATGCTGTTGCTTCTTATTTAGATGTTCCGGTTGTTATCGTACGCCGTGACAGTAAGGTGACAGAAGGATCAACTGTTAGTATAAATTATGTTTCGGGATCAACAAAAAGAATTCAAAATATGGTGCTTGCTAGAAGAAGCTTAGAAGAAGGCTCCAATGTCCTCATCATTGATGACTTTATGAAAGCGGGCGGTACGATCAACGGAATGGTCAGCATGCTTGAGGAATTTAAGGCTACAGTTGCTGGAATTGGAGTATTAGTTGAAGCTGAAGAAGATTCTGAAGAGCGCTTAGTTGAGGAATATATTTCTTTAGTTCGGTTATCAGAGGTTAATGTAAAAGAAAAACATATTGAAGTGGAAGAAGGCAACTACTTTAAATATGCCAAACCTTTAAAAATAGAGGAATAATTTACCACTAAGGAGGAATTAAAATGAAAGCGATTCATACAAATGAAGCTCCTGCAGCTATTGGTCCATATTCTCAAGGCATTATTGTAAATAATATGTTTTACAGCTCAGGACAAATTCCATTAACAGCAGCTGGCATTTTGGTTACTGGTGATATTGAAGCACAAACACATCAAGTTTTTGCAAATCTGAAAGCCGTACTTGCTGAAGCAGGGGCTTCACTTGATACAGTCATTAAAACTACTGTTTTTATTAAGGATATGAATGACTTTGCGAGACTGAATGACGTGTACGGCGAGTATTTTGGCGAACATAAGCCTGCAAGATCTTGTGTAGAGGTTGCTAGACTTCCAAAGGATGTACTAGTAGAAATTGAAGTGATCGCTTTAGTAAAGTAGCATTATCTAGCTCCAGCGCCAATCGCCTAGCAAACTTCAGGCCTCCTCCCTACGATAAGTCAACTAAGAATTGCTA
>JAENZK010000448.1:0-1927 GCA_016841285.1 Guptibacillus hwajinpoensis
ACCAACAATAAGTTACCTAAAACCGATCCGGTAAGGTATGCTAGCACCACTCCGACTAGACCCGCTTATAACGAAAAAATTGAAATGATTAATTCTACTGCATTTCCAAAAGTGGCATTCAATAACCCGCCAATTCGCTCCCCGGCAATGACAGCTAAACTTTCTGTTGCACGGCCCATAAAACCTGCTAATGCGATAATTGTTAAACAATAAATGATGAACATTAATATTGTTGGGAAGTGAAGCAAACTTCCAATAATAGACAACGGAACCCCAATCACTGCCATGATGAGGAAGATTTTATTTACCATATAAATAAACCAACCCTTCTAAAAAAATATCCTTACTCATTATAGTTTCCAAATTAAAGAAAATAAATGTTTTAATGAAAAAAATTACAGGCACATGGTTGGGGAGTCCAGAGGGTCGGGTACTATGGCCCAACCAAGCCGCAGGGTCGGGAACTGTGACCCTAGGGTACTGTGACCTTAACCTGTGGCACAATTAGGCTTCAAAGGCCCAATTCCTGCCTTTTTAATGATATCCGCCCCTTTTACAAAATTTTTTAAAAATTCATTGACCAAATTAGTTTCGCTGTTATATAATACAAATAACAAATCAACAGCTGTAGTATTACAGCAAAACAAATCTTTTAGGGGGGCTTTTAA
Source organism: Guptibacillus hwajinpoensis (assembly GCA_016841285.1). Lineage (GTDB taxonomy): Bacteria > Bacillota > Bacilli > Bacillales > Bacillaceae_J > Schinkia. Next base: position 669 of record JAENZK010000448.1, read on the forward strand.
ATGAGTCGACAAGAACGGAAAAACATGATTGAGTTTATTACTAGAAACAGAAGGTTTGATAACGAGAATCTTATGTATATGACAGATGAGGAAATCGAGCACATTTACAACAGCACATACTATCATTTTGAAGAATTTATCGAAGACAATATTATCCAGTAATTTTAATAAGACGACGCAGGGGCTGGGGTTCATTGACTAATAACAGAATATCGCAAAAACGCCTCGGTTATGATACAGAGGCGTTTTTTTTCGATGGTTCTTTTTTTCGATTGACAATTATTATTCCTGAGGTAACGAATAAAAGGCCAAACAAAACATTGGAATGCATCAGTTCACCTAATAACATGGACGAAAGAAAGACACCAAAAACAGGAATAAAAAATAGATACATCGAAACTTTTCCTACTTGATTGTATTTCATAACGTTATTCCAAAGGACGAAACCTGCTGCAGACAAAAATGATAAATAAAGCAGCATCCAAATAGCCTTCCCTGAAAATGTAAAAGGGGCGAATCCGGCAAACATCGCACCAGCAATACATAAACCAATCGATCCGAATAACATTTGATAAGCCGTTAAATAAGCGACATCCATATCCTTACTTCCATTTCGGGCAAATAAATTACCTAATGCACCTGCAGTGGCTGATAGTAGAAGAAAAAACTCTCCTAATCCAAACTCAAATTCAAAAGTCCCTTTCGATAAATTAACTATAACTACACCAGTAAAACCGATTATAAGACCAATTGACTTTCTCCAGTTTATATTTTCATCTTTATACATAAAATGAGCGAACAATATTTGAAAAAAAGATGATGTACCAGCAATAATGGAGCCTTGGATACCAGTACTTAGACTTAATCCTATATAAAAGAAAATATATTGAATAAATGTTTGGTAAAATCCAATTTTTATTACTGGTTTTATTGTCTCTTTTCTGAATAGAACTTTTCTTTTCGTTATCAAAATAAAAATCAAAATAAGGAGGCTTGCCAAAAAGAATCGGTATCCAGCAAATAGCAATTGTTGCGCTGTTTCATTACTTCGTATATCAAGCTCATCGTAGCTCAATTTTATAAACGGAAAGGCACTTCCCCAGAGGAATGTGGCAAGTATTGCTGAAATAATTAACCCAAATTTATTTGTAAAAAACTTCTCTGATCCCATTTCGACCTCTTCCCCTCATTCGTTGAACAAGAATTCAAAGTCTTATTTTAAACCTCTATCAAAAAATGTTCCAATTATTTTTTCCTTA
>JAENZK010000448.1:1937-2652 GCA_016841285.1 Guptibacillus hwajinpoensis
TCCATGCTATAATTTATTTAGAATAATTTTAATGTAGAAGTAAAAATAATTTTAGATAAGTTTCATATAATACAACATATACAGCTCATAAAAACAAGAATAGAGGCTGATTTTCATTATCATTTAGAAATTACAGGAGGGATAAAATTGCAAATTCAAGCTAAAGTAATAGATAATAATTCTCAATTAGATAATAAGCAACGAGAATCAAGGTTTATCAATAAAATGACTGAGCATGGGGAATTAATCGCTGCTTTACTTAGTGGTGTTCTTATTGTTGCTGCGTGGATTTTTTCAAAATATGGAATGGAATCCACATCGGTAACGATTTACATCTTAGCCTTCTTAATCGGTGGATATGCAAAAGCTAAAGAAGGAATAACTGAAACCATAAAGGAGAAAGACCTTAATGTTGAAATGTTAATGGTCTTTGCTGCTATTGGTTCTGCCATAATTGGCTACTGGGCCGAGGGTGCCATCTTAATTTTTATATTTGCCTTAAGCGGTGCTCTGGAAACTTATACAATGAATAAAAGCAAAAAGGAAATATCTAGCTTAATGACACTACAGCCTGAAGAGGCATTACGACTTATGGATGGTAGTGAAGAAAAGGTCCAAGTTTCGATGTTAGAAATCGGTGATCAGATTTTAGTCAAACCAGGGGAACGTGTTCCTGCCGATGGAACCATCATTCGTGGTGAAACAACTTTAGACG
>JAENZK010000449.1 GCA_016841285.1 Guptibacillus hwajinpoensis
CTCATCAGGATACGCGGCTAAAAGTTCCTCGACAACCTGTTCTCCGATTTCTTCAAAGATTCCATAGCGAATCCCTTGCTCTACCCACTTTCGTTCCATCACGATATTTTCTGTAGTAGCCGCATCCACCGCTGCTTTTTTAAATTTGTCTGGCATCCCAAATCGTCTTTCCTCTTGTCCATCTAACAATTTGACCTGTATTGGAATGCCTTTGAAAAATTGTACGAGAACCTTTATTTCTCCAAATGTTGCATTTGTTTTTTCAACCATCTCTTCTTTTGGTTGTTCTGCTTTTTCACCAAAAATTACTCTTACCTGTTGTAATATAGCCTGCCATTCGTACCGTGGATTTCTTTCAATAGCAAGAAAATCTGCAACTTGAAAGATTGATTTTATACCATCAATCTTTAACAATTCCTTAATTGAGTCAGAGGCTTGATCCGAATTTTCTTTTGTATAATTATAACGTTTTCCTTCTGGAAGCTTTTGTTCTAATATGATTTTCATTGAATTCGGACTTGGTGTTGGTTCAATTGCCTTGATATTCATATTCATTTCCTCCATCATCCAAGATTTGCACCATGATCGTAGTGATTATTTAAAAATATATCATAATTCCGGTGTATCCTCATGTAAAACGCGTTAAAACAAATGAATAATAAAAACAGGAGAACCATTTGGCTCTCCTTTTTCTTCAATGATTTGCTATTATTTCAACAATTTTGTCCTCTATTACCTTCCCATTATCATCATCCTCAAGTAGATTATTGAGTAGAATAGAAAAAATAAGGGTCTCTCCTTTTTTCGTTTTGACATAACCGGATAAAGAAGAAACAGTTGTTATGGTGCCAGTTTTTGCTTTGACATTTAAGCCTACCATTCTTTTTCTCAGAGATCCTCCTACCATCTTTTCATTGATGCCTGCAACTGGCAAAGATTCCAGGAATGTAGGAAACCATTTTTGCTGTTGTGCATAAAACAAAAGCATAGAAATTTCATTAGCTGGAACTAAATTCACATGTGAAATTCCCGATCCGTCTCTGATTACTAATTTTTTCGTATTCACACCTAATTTCGGCAGCTCTTCCTTTAATACTTCCAACCCTTTTTCCCAACTGCCCTCCCCCTTCTTTACTTTCCCCATTTCCTTCACTAAGACTTCAGCATGCCCGTTATTACTTAGCTTCATGAATGGTACTAGGAGCTTGGATAATGGGATGGAGTAATGGCTAGTAAGAAGGTCGGTATCCTGTGGTGTTTCACCAACTTTAGAAGCCCCTGTAAGTTTAATACCTTGTTTCGTTAATTCTTGCTTAAATAGATCGAGAACGAATTGTGTTGGCTCCCAAACAGCTACCCATTCTTTTTTAATTTTCGCACCAATCGGTATAAAGCCATTTACGATGATCGTATTCGTTCCGTGTTCTCGGTCAATCGACAGCTCAGTTTTTCCATCAGGTGCAATGGTCATGGTTTGATTAATGACTTTTACATAGTTTGTTTTATGTGATAGTTGAATTTGAGCCGCTTCTCCTACCTGTCTGCCTGGAGTTACCTTAATCTGGATCGTACCAGAATCATAATCTTTATTTGGAGAAATGGTGAGTGCAGAAATTTGAGATCCATAGTATGCGTACTCATCACCCCAAACTAAATCAGGAGATAAACGAACATCATCATACCAACTGTCATCGGCAATTAGGTCTCCCTCGATAACCGTTATTCCAGAATCCACAATATCCTTCGTCATTTGGGAAAGATCCTCTATTAACAGTGTTGGGTCCCCATACCCTTTTAAATATAGGTTTCCTTTAAGTGTATTTCCGTTACGCTCACCTTTATTCCTGATTTCAGTTTTAAACCGATAGTCTTCTCCCAGGACCGATAGGGCAGTTGCCGCAGTTAAGTTCTTCATATTTGAAGCCGGTCTCATACGGATATTCCCATCGTGCTCATATAAAATTTCACCGGACTTCGCAGATCTGATACTAATTCCTACTAGCCCCCCTTTTAAAGTTGGCTCATTCTGTAAAAACTGGTCAAGCTCTGCCTTCAGGGGTTGTTCTAAATCATTAGCATTAGGGTTTGAAAAAGGCAGTAAAATAGCTACTATCACTAAAATAACCAATATGAGTAAACGGTTCTTTAAAATCTTCAAATCATTCCACTTCCAAAATCTTTTTAGTAGCTAGCATTACCAAACTATCCAAGAGTTACACCGTTGTATTTTTCTAATTATTTTTTGAGATATTGTTACCGTAACTATTGTACTATTCCTATTGAAAGTTACAATATAAGTAGTTGAAACATTTAGATAATCAAGGGAGGGTTCCTAGAGAATGCCCATTCGCATAAAACTCATAATTATGTCCTTAGTATTTCTAGCAGTACCGAGTCTATTAATTGGAATCATAGGTTATCAATCTTCCAGAGATAGTTTAAATACGCTTGGGGCAGAAAGCCTACAAACCGATGTAAGAATGACAATCGAAATGATTGAAGTGTTGGATAACCAAGTAAAAGCAGGAAACGTTTTATTGGAGGACGCCCAGGAACAAGTTAAAGAAGCCATTTTGGGAAAAAGAGATGCGAACGGGAATCGCCCTATCAATCACCGTCTTAATTTAGGAAAACATGGTTTTATTTTTATT
>JAENZK010000021.1 GCA_016841285.1 Guptibacillus hwajinpoensis
GTTCTGCACTTATTCTTGGTGCATGTGGCGGCGGTGGAGACACTGCAAAAGAGCCAGCTGACAACGGCGCAGCAAACGGTGGCGAAACTGCAGCACCTGCAGCAGATAATTCTGCAGCTGAAGGAATCTTCGCTCAAAGCTGTGCAAGCTGTCATGGTCAAAATCTTGAAGGTGGCGTAGGTCCTGACTTAACTCAAGTAGGAAGCAGATTAGACCAAGCTGGTATTGAAAACGTTATTGCTAACGGTCAAGGTGCAATGCCTGCTGGATTACTACAAGGCGATGACGCTAAAGCTGTTGCTGAGTGGTTAGCATCTCATAAGTAATAATTTTTAGTAAGAGGGGCTTCTTTATCAGAGGCTCTTTTTTTATTGGCCGCGAAAAATTCTTCTTTTTCTCCCTTTCTCCTTATAATTCCATATTTGTCGAAAATTCATCAGATTTGAAACAAAATTTTAATAAAAATAGGCTTAAAGTAGCGAATAACGGTGGTATAATGATATAGTGTGTCATGAAATATCATTTCGTGGCGCTTTTCCTAATGCGTTAACTTCATTCAGCAGAAGACTCTCACTTCCATAAGTGCCGAGTTGAATTCAAAAATTAGTATTAAATTTAGTGGGCAACAATCCCTTGCTGAATATAGTTAAAGCCTCCGGCGGATGCCTCAGATTTTCAAATGTAGTTTTTCGAGCATAAGATCAAAGACTAAGAACGCCACATCCTGTGGCAACGTCTTTGTGACCCACATTATGTGGGCCTAAAAAATCTGGGCGCAAATACGCCAAGGCGCATTTGATTTTGAATATTCGTCATTTACTTACAACAAACAACAAGCTCCACTTTACCACATGAATGCAGCCCTTACATTTTTTAAAACAACATTCAAGAACTTACCCATAACAAAAAAATAGCAGTAACATACATAGGGCTGTAAATAGACTTTTAATTAGGTGTGATTTAAATGATAGAAATGGAAGATATTTATAAGCAATATCCGAACGGAGTATTGGCTGTGAACGGTATTAATGTTCAGATTAAACAAGGTGAATTTGTCTATGTGGTCGGCCCGAGTGGCGCCGGGAAATCGACTTTTATAAAAATGATGTATCGCGAAGAGAAGCCGACAAAGGGCACAATTATGATCAACGGGATTAATCTTTCAAAATTAAGGTCAAGCAAGGTGCCGCTGTTTAGAAGAAATATCGGTGTCGTGTTCCAGGACTTCAAGCTTTTGCCAAAGCTGTCGGTTTTTGAAAATGTGGCCTTTGCCCTTGAGGTAATTGAGGAGCATCCTCGCAATATTAAGCGCCGCGTTCTTGAAGTTTTAGATCTTGTAAAATTAAAGCATAAAGCCCGTTTTATTCCGTCGGAGCTTTCAGGTGGGGAACAGCAGCGTGTTTCAATTGCAAGGGCGATCGTCAATTATCCGAAAATCGTCATTGCGGACGAGCCTACCGGAAACCTGGATCCTGATTCATCATGGGGGATCATGGATATTTTTGAAGAGATTAATAACCGTGGAACGACGGTTGTCATGGCGACTCATAACCGTGAAATTGTGAATAAGATCCGAAAGCGTGTCATTGCGATCGAGGGTGGACGGATTGCAAGAGACGAAACCAGAGGTGAGTACGGCTATGACAACTAATACCCTGGTTCGACATCTTAGAGAAGGCACCAAAAATATTGGTCGAAATGGCTGGATGACTTTTGCCTCTGTGAGTGCGGTGACGGTTACGTTGCTGTTAGTAGGAATTTTTCTAGTCATCATGATGAATTTAAATAACTTTGCAACAACTGTTGAAGAGGATGTTGAAATAAGAGTTCACATTGACCTTGTTGCGGATGATACGCAAATTCAAGAGCTCGAGCAGCAGATCAAAAATATAGCTCAAGTGGATACGATTACTTTCTCACCCAAGGAAAAAGAATTAGATGAAATTATTACAAGCTTTGGTGAGGAAGGGAAAGCGTTTGAATCGCTAAAGGAGGAAAATCCACTGCGTGACGTTTTTGTTGTAAAAACAAAGGATCCGCAAATGACACCGGATGTTGCTAAAAAAATCGAGAAATTCAAGAACGTCGAACGGGTCAACTACGGTCAAGGAACAGTTGAAAAATTATTTAAATTTGTCAATATTGCCAGAAATATCGGCATTGGCTTAATTATTGGTCTGATTTTTACAGCGATGTTCTTAATCTCAAATACTATTAAAATCACAATTATGGCAAGAAAACGGGAAATTGAAATCATGAGGCTCGTTGGTGCGACCAATTCGTTTATCCGCTGGCCGCATTTCATTGAAGGACTCCTTTTAGGAATTATGGGTTCCATTATCCCGATCGTGTTGATTGTACTAGGCTATAGCTACCTTTATAAAACGGTGGAACCAAAGATTGATGATGCTTTCTTTATTCAATTGCTACCGTTTAGCCCTTTTGCATTCCAAGTTGCGCTTATTCTTGTATCAATCGGGGCCTTTATCGGTGTTTGGGGAAGCTTAATGTCAGTGCGGAAATTCTTAAAAGCATAGATTGATAGATTTTATGGCTGTATTGGACAAGCCATACAGAAATAGAAAAAGAAACAAAGAGGGAAAGGTGGAAGCGAAGTGCGGAAGGTTTTTACGATTGTTTTATCAGTAACGGTCGCTCTAAGTGGCTATACATTTTTTAGCGATCACGCATCTGCCAACCAACAACTTAAGGGTAAAATCAACGAAGTGCATGGCAAACGTGTAGAATTGCACCAAGATTCAAATGAAAAAAAGAGTGAAATTAATCAAATTGAGCGTGACCAAGCTCAGGTTAATGCAGAAATAAAAAGAATCGATTTGGCAGTTGCGGAAACCTCTGAAAAAATTCGGAAAAAAGAAGGGGAAATCAAGACAACAAAAGCTGAAATCGAAAAGCTTGGTGCTCAAATTAAAGAGCTCGAAATTAAGATAAAAAAACGAGATGAAGCATTAAAGACGAGAGTTCGTTCCGTGCAAGAAAGTGGCGGTGTCGTTAGTTATTTAGATGTGTTGCTTGGAGCCAAAAGCTTCGGTGACTTTCTCGATCGTGTTAATGCCGTGACTGTTATTGTCCAACAAGATAAAGATATTTTACAAGCACATGTCAATGACCAACAAATGCTTGAACAATTGAAGGCTAAGCAGCAGGCACAGCTTACGGGATTGGAACAAAAACGAGCTGAACTTAAGTCAGATCAACAAACGCTTCTTTCTCAAAAAGGCCAAAAGGAAAAATTAATGGCTGAATTGAAGGAAAAAGAACAACAAATCGAAGATGAACTGTTAGACCTTGCAGAACAGGATGAAATTTTACGAAAACAAGAAGCATCCTATAAGAAATTACTAGCACAGTGGCAGGAGCAGCAGCGCCGCATTGAGGAAGCGAAGAAAAGGGGAGAAAAGCCACCAATTAGTGATGGTTCATTTAGTAGACCAGCGAATGGTCCGGTAACGTCAAATTACGGCTCACGCTGGGGCAAGCTCCATGCTGGTATTGATATTGGTAAGCGCGGATCAAGTGTACCAATCGTGGCAGCAGCCGATGGCATCGTCTTCCGTTCGTACTATTCAAGTTCTTATGGAAATGTTGTCTTTGTTTCTCATAATATTAACGGTAAAATGTACACAACCCTTTATGCTCACATGGAAAGCCGCAAAGTTTCTGAAGGTGCTTCTGTAAGTAAGGGTGACATCTTAGGCTATATGGGGAATACTGGCCGTTCCTACGGAGCCCATTTGCACTTCGAAATTCATGAAGGCTCTTGGAATGCAGCCAAGTCAAACTCAGTGGACCCACGGAAATATGTTAATTTTTAATAAAAAAAATTAGCTAGGCGCAGGCTTTTTGGTATAGGTTTTCTCAATCATAATTTCAGTAAACTTTAGCAAAATGTGATACACTAAATCAAATACGACTTGGCGTATTTGCGCCCAGATTTTTTAGGCCCACACGATGTGGGTCACAAAGACGTTGCCACAGGATGTGGCGTACTTAGTCTTTGATCTTAGCTCGAAAAATTACCTTTAAAAATCTGTGGCATCCGCCGGAGGCTTTAACTTTATTCAGTAAGGGTTTTTACCGTCACTGAAAAGAATACTGGATTTTATTTTATCCTATCAAATATGGAAGTGGGGCACTTCAGCTGAATAAAGTTAATCATAAATCGTACAAGCTTGTCATATAGTTATAGGGACACTTGAAAGGCATCGCACTGATTGGGTGTGGTGCCTTTTCCTGTCCGGGTGCATATATGTTACAATAATTTACAGATAGATATTGGGGTGAGTGGAATGATATTTCGAAAAAGAATAGTATTTGTGTTGATGGCATTATCGCTTATTGTCGGAGCGGGGATTTCTTATTTTTTACTAAATGGCGTCAATGGCAACGTCCAACCTGGAAGTGTGTTTGCCAAAGGGGATAAAAGCTCTGAAGAGGATCTTGCTAAGATTAAGCAGGCGTTGGAGCTGATTTCAGGGAGCTATGTTGAAGAGGTTAAACGGGATGAGCTTGTTGAAGGAGCGATTTCCGGAATGGTCAACACGCTCGAGGATCCGTATTCCGTTTATATGGACAAAGAGACAGCCGGCCAATTTGAGCAGTCATTGGACTCCTCATTTGAAGGAATTGGGGCCGAAGTAAGCATGACCGATGGGAAGGTCACAATTGTGGCGCCATTTAAGGATTCACCTGCTGAAAAAGCCGGATTGAAACCAAATGATCGGATTTTAAGCGTTGATGGTGCAAGCTTGGCAGGACTTGACTTATACGAAGCGGTTTTAAAAATCCGTGGTGAAAAGGGTTCAAAAGCTATCCTTGAGGTCGAGCGTTCAGGTGTTACTGGCACTTTAAAAGTGGAAGTAACGAGAGACGAAATTCCAATTGAAACAGTGTATAGTTCAGTTAAAGACTATCAAGGCAACAAAATTGGATATATTGAAATCACAAGCTTTTCAGAAGACACAGCAAAGGATTTTGCAACTCAATTAAAAGAGCTTGAAAAGCAAAAGATTGCCGGCTTGGTCCTTGACGTTCGTGGCAACCCAGGCGGTTATCTGCAAAGTGTGGAAGATATTTTAAAACTTTTAGTAACGGATAAAAAGCCATATGTACAAATTGAAAATCGCAACGGTGAGAAGGAACGGTTTTTCTCATCTCTAAAGGAAAAGAAAAACTATCCAATTACAGTTTTAATCGATAAAGGTAGTGCTTCAGCATCTGAAATTTTAGCCGGTGCTTTAAAAGAAGCAGGCAGTTATGATCTTGTTGGTGAAACTTCATTCGGAAAAGGTACTGTGCAGCAGGCTGTTCCACTTGGGGATGGCAGTAACATTAAGCTGACATTGTTCAAATGGTTAACACCAGACGGCAATTGGATTCATAAAAAGGGAATCAAACCAACCGTCGAAGTAAAGCAACCAGAGTATTTCTATTCAAGCCCGATCCAAATTGAAGATCAACCACTTGCCTTTGATCAAAATAATGAACAAGTGAAGAGCGCGCAAATGATGTTGAAGGGCGTTGGCTTCGAACCGGGACGCGAGGATGGATACTTCAACAAGCAAACAGAAGTTGCCGTTCAAGCCTTCCAAAAAGCAAACGGCATTCCGGTAACAGGTCAAATTGATAAAGATACAGCGCTAAAGCTTCAAGAAAAAATCATCGAAGAAGTTCGTGACGAGAAAAACGACATCCAGCTTCAAACAGCCATCAAAATGCTTTATAAATAAAGAAACTGGCAGGAGTCAGAGAAATTATGTTTAACTTTATTCGGAAGGGACCTTCTGAATAAAGTTAAAGCCTCCGGCGGATGCCTCAGATTTTCAGAGGAAGTTTTTCGAGCAAGCTCGAAAAAATCTGGGCACAAATACGCCAAGGCATATTTGATTATATATCCGTATGCGAATACGGGTATATTTTTTTGTTTTAATTGAAAATTTCATCAGGTTACATTCATTTCCATATAGACAAAATGGAAACTATTCATTACGCTATAATTAGGTAGATTTATATTTTCGGAAATGGGACACAGGGTCGGGGCCTGGGGCCCGATTTTTGACCGAAGGTGGGCCGGAGAACCCGACCCCGTGGCTCGGACTCATGGCTTCGGGTGGGACACAGAACCCGACCCTGTGGCTCACTATGGGTTTGGTTATACGAAGGATGGTGTTTATGGTAGAAGCATGGGTAATTGAACTATTGTTTGGAATCGGACGGTTTTTCCTTAATCCGGCTACATATATATTATTACTAGTTGCACTCTTACTAGGTTTTCGCCGCATCAAAAGAGAACGGAAGGATTTCAATGTTCGCATTCATCCTTTTAATTTGGAATGGACGGAACTGACTTTGTCTGGAATTCTTGCGGGCCTATGCGTTTCTGTTGTGATGATTACACTAGGAGCGGTTGTTCCACTAGGTTTTATAGTTATTACATCCTTGTTGACTATTCTTTTTACGCTAACTATGCAACCTCGTTTGCTTTCACCGGCGATTGTATTAGGACTTTCGATTATCATATCGTTATTCCTTCCTAGTATGTCGTTTACTAATGTACTAGTTTCTAATTTAATAAAAGATTTAACAGGCAGTCCACTTTTGGTGATGGCAATTTTGCTTTCGGTTTTGATTTTTGCAGAAGGCTTATTAATTTTAAGAAAAGGACATGCCCATACATCACCTAAATACATCAAAAGTAAACGTGGGAAGCGAATCGGTACCCATGAGGCAAAAAAATTATGGATGATTCCCGTGACATTATTAATCCCAGGTGATGCGCTGACTTCCGTATTTGAATGGTGGCCGGTTATTGTAACGCCATATATGACTTTTTCTCTACTAGTCGTTCCGTTTGGAGTTGGATTCCATCAAGAGGTCCAGGCTTCATTGCCTAAGACTGCCATTCAGCAGACGGGGAGACGGGTGCTATTATTGGCGCTAGTAGTGACTGCCTTAACGGTTGGAGCGTATTGGCTTCCAATCTTGGCGATTGTGGCGGCTGTAGTGGCGATGGTCGGACGTGAATATATTACGGTCAGACAGAAAATGCTAGATGATGATAAAGTATCGTTCTTTGCAACCAATGAAAAAGGCTTAGTGATCCTCGATGTGATCCCAATCTCTCCAGCTGAAAAAATGTCATTGAAGGTTGGCGAAATCATTACAAAAGTAAATGGCACCAAAGTTCGGAGTGAAAAGGAATTTTACGAGGCATTACAAGTGAACCGAGCCTATTGTAAACTCGAAGTATTAGACTATAACGGAGAAGTTCGTTTTGCTCAGAGAGCGCTTTACGACAATGAGCACCATGAACTTGGAATTCTGTTCATATCTGATGAGAAACATTGGTCCAATGAGGCTGTATAAAGTTGTGATTTGTTAGGGTTAGCGTTCCTGAAAATAGGAACGCTTTTTTACATCCCTATCCAATACATAATCCAATTTCTGAAAAATATGATTAGTATTAAGTAAGAAATCAAAGGAGGAATTCCCATGCAGAATCATCCTCAACTTCCTGGTCATGTAAATAATGACCAGTTCAATCAGATGTTAATTTCCCCGGAATCGTTTGCAGCAAAGACCGAATCACTAACAGAACAACTTTTTGTAGAACGGTCCCTGACAGAAAATAGGTTTTGGTTAAGAATTATGAAAGAGCATGCACTGTTTCTTGGAGAGGGACTAAATCGAAAGGATACACATCTTATTCAACAGACGGATAGATTTTATCACTATTTTGAAAAACAAGAAAAAAAGGCCTACCAAACGCCAAATAATGTTGAATCAGTAAGAAAGTTGAACGAAGAAAGTATAGAATTGGTCCATGGATTCCGTAATTTTAAACGAAATCTTCTAATTCTAATCATTAATTGTAAGATTAGTGGATTCAACTTTCCTTTGCTCGTTGATCACATTGCAAGAGAAGCAGAATACTTTATGCGGACATTAAAGAAATTTAATAAAGGTATTTTAGACCCGATCCAAGATGCCATTATTAGTGAGAATGTCTTCTGGATCCGCATCATGATGGAACACTCCCGTTTTATCGCCTCCTTGTTAGACCAATCTGAACGAAATTTAGTCATGACAGCACGGAAATTTGGTGACGATTTTGAAACGCTTTTAAATCAGGCAAAGGATGTAGAATCGATGTTGTATCGTAAACAACCAACCTACCCAATTATCGGAAAAATGAATAAAGATAGCGAAAATGCTGCTCAAGAAATACTTGCCTTTAAGAAGGCTGGGTTGGACTTGATCAAATCATGCCAAATCCGAAATGTAATAAGCCCTCTATTAGCTGACCATGTCGTTCGTGAGGCTGAACATTTTCTATATATGATTCATATGTTGGAAAAACGACTAAATGCAAAAAAACAGACAGAACAGCAATAATGAAAAAACAAACTCAAACATCGTCTCGCTTTTATGGGGCAGATGTTTTTTTTGTTAGGCTCTTTTGCAGTTTTTTGCTATCTTTTTTAGGTTCGTTTTAATAAATAGTCGGAGAAATTTCCCCTAATGAGGTAAATGGATGTACAATAGCTGAAATAGACGGAGACATTCCGAATATTTGTTTTTAAACGGTTAAAATGGGAGCCTTTTCTTTGAATAACCGGAAAACTCCGTTTATTTCATCCGAAATGAGCTCCATTTTGTAAATAACCGAAAAACTTCCGCTTAATTGTTACCCTTCCAAAGGGGCTATCCTATCAGCCAGCTTTTTCGTAGTGTAGCCCTGATTCTATATGAATAAACCTCCGCTTTTCTTCCATAAACAACAGTTTGCATAACAGCCTAGAAAGGGCCGCAGGGTCTGATCCTCTGGCTCATTATCTTAGAAAAAGAAGATGTTCAGAAAGCTATATTCTGGACATCTTTTTTTGGGTTTCCCATAAATCACACCACTATTACGATGGTGATTGTATAGCGATAGAAGTATTACATTGACAGTCGTGGTAATACGATATATAGTTGTGTTGTGAGGTGATATTATGGCCGGTAAAAAAATTTCCTCGGATTTAATTAGAGGACACACCGATACCATGATCCTGAAGTTGTTGATGGATGGAGATAAATACGGATATGAAATCTCAAAATTGATTTACACAAATTCAAATGGTGAATTTGAACTAAAGGAATCCACTATGTTTTCAAGCCTGAAGAGATTGGAAAATGATGGGTGTGTAACGTCATATTGGGGCGATGAAAGTCAGGGTGGAAGAAGGAAGTACTACAAGATTTTAGAAAAAGGAAAAAGCACGTACGTTGAAAATAAACAAAATTGGGAAAATGCAAAACGTATTATAGATCAATTGTTATAGAAGGGCGGGAGTACAAATGAATGAAAAATTAACAAAGCATTTAGACGGTTTGTTTTTACCATTTGGGGATTCATATGCAGTTAAAGAATTAAAGGAAGAGATGCTGATTAATTTACAGGAGAAATTTAATGATTTGAAAAATCAAGGTTACGATGATGATTCTGCCTATAGCATGACCATTGATTCTATTGGAGACGTTTCGGAAATCATAGAGAACACCACTGTTAAGAAAGAAGTGCCTGAGAAACAAGGATTTAGCCAAGCTTTATTAGGGTTGTTTGGAAAGAAAAAAGAGTCAGCCCAAATGGAGAATAAAGATTTCTCGATGATTGAACTTCAGCAATCTGATCTAAATGGCATAACAAAACATGGAGGCCAGTTTAACTATAGCAATTTAAAAGGTGCAGACTTTAGTCATTCTGATTTAACGGAATGCTCTTTTAAATGTAGCGATTTGGCTGGTGTGAAATTTGATGGGGCGAATCTTACAGGTGTAAAATTTAATGCTGCAAATCTTAAAAACACGAGCTTCCAAGCTGCCATCCTGAACCATACAGAATTTAACGCCACAGATTTGTCTGGATTTTGTTTTGATAATCAAATGTTTAATGGAACCATATTTAAAAAGTCCGCATTAATAAATACATCTTTTAAAAATGCCACTTTCAGAAATGTTACGTTTAAACATGTGGATGTAAAAAAAGCAATTTTTGACGGTGCAACGATGGATAAGTTAACCTATGCTGTTTTGAAAGGCTATAAAGCAAATTTGGTAAATGTCACAGTTATTTAAAGTAACACGAATAAACATTGACAATGAGAAGGGCCACAGTGACCCTGTGGCTCCTATATTGTCTTTTTGTTAAACAGCCTTACATTGGATGGATCATTTACATCTTTTCCGTAAAAGGTTTTGCGAGTCAATTCTTCCAACTTACGAACAGCCTTATTAAATTCATCATTGTCCATTTGTTTTGTTGCTAGTAGAGAGCATAAAATCGCATATCCAATGGCCGTAGTATCAACATGCACATCTATTTTTAAATCTACATCAGAATTACCACTTTGACCTACTTCAGTTGAGTTCGTATTACGGATATGAATCACTTTTTGTTCATCGGACTCTAACTCTATATTCATAGATTCTTCTTGCATAAAAAAACCATCTTTCCTTTGGATACTCGTCTTTCCTATTAAGAGATAGTGGGAGAGATCCCACTATCTTTATCAAAAGTCTATTTCAAATTCGCTTTCTTGCTCTTGATCATTATTTTGATCCGTTTCTTGATCTGCTTCGACTCTTGCTCTGCTTGTGCTATTTAAAGTAATATCTACTCGGGAATTTCCAGAATTTGTGACTCGTGCGATATTTGTGTTTCTATCAGTATTCCTAACATCTGCTTCCACATCGGCATTTGAATTCGAACGATTTTGGAAATCATTTTCAAAATCAAATTCTAAGTCTAGATTCAAATTTTGATCGTTTGTTTGATTATTTTTTTGATTATTTCGATGCTTTTTTGAGGAACGATAATAGCTTTGATTACCAGTGCTATCATATTTTTTTGAATTCATATAGTCTTCCTCCTTTCATTTGACTTCATTCTCAATGTATTCCGTCTCCTATTACCCGTATAAGCAAAAACCCGAGTCTATTAGCCTGTTTTTTGGCCTATATATGATTCTTTAAAAAAGTCCAGCTTCCTTCGCTGCTGCAAAACTTTCTCTAGCAAAAACAAACGGGTCTCCAACATTTTCCCAATGAATATACATTAATCTCGGCTGATCGAAAAGCCAGTGGTTGTGAAGAGCTGTAACAGTAATTCCTCTACTGCGCAATGCTGATAAAAATGGATTGATTTCTTTTTGAAGGATCACCGTTTCACCAAGATTTAGAGTTTTCCCCTTTCGATTGTTTTCAAAGGATAGGGCAAATGGAAGGGCAAGCGGGGACCGTGTTCGGCGGCCTAAAATCGTAGCATTGATATTTCGATTGCGCTGAACAACACAGGTTGGTTTAGATGTAATCACAACACCTCCAATAATATCTGCAAGTTGTTGGCAAGTGGATTTTTTGAAACCTCTATTAGCATTTCGGGCAGATTTGTGATGGCTGCCACCCATACCCATCATTTGATTATGAACTTCGGTATCTAAGTCAAATTCGTCATCGAATTCATCATTTATATCAAAATTGGTATCCCTACGGTTTGAGACACTCAAGAAATTTTGATTACCCAAATTATCATATTCCTTTTTCCTCACAAAATATCATCTCCTTGTTTTAGTTCACAACAGTGTATTCTGACAAGCAACGAATGTATGGTTATATACACGAGGAGAAAGGCCTCTTTTTGTGGATAGAGCCAGAGTGTCCGACCCTGTGGCTCTGGTGGGACCCTCCGGCTCACCCCAAAGCCCCAAAACAATATGGTCGTGCTGTAAAGTGGAAAATTATACAAAATTAAAGGAAAAAGAATATTTTTATAGAAAAAGTATAAAAAGAAATTTGTTCTAAAATGTAATCTACTGAAAAGAGGTGGGTAACATGTTAAATAAGGAAACTACTATTGATCTTAAAAAAGAATTATTGGTCGATGTTTATGAGAATATGATTTATGCGATAAGCGTGACAGATTCAAGTAATAAAATACAATTAATCAATCCGGCTTTTACCAAATTAACGGGGTATGGAGAGGATGATGTGATTGGTCAAAATCCTAATATCCTAAGTTCGGGGATCCATGAAAAACATTTTTACAAGGAAATGTGGAGTAGTCTCAATGAAAAGGGACTTTGGAAAGGTGAAATCTGGAATAAAAGAAAGGATGGGGAATTATTCCTTGAGGAAATCACGATCAAGGTAATAAGAAATGATAGTGGAAAGGTAAAGAACTACGTCTCTATTTTTATCGATATTACGGAACGGAAAAAGCTTGAGGAAAAATTAAAATATCAAGCCTATCACGATGATTTAACGAAGCTTCCGAATCGGAAATATTTTTATTATGAATTGAATCAACTGATTCAAGGTTCTGACGGTAAGGATAAACTATGTGCGGTGATTTTTTTAGATTTAGACCACTTCAAAGAAGTGAATGATACATTGGGCCATAGTGTGGGTGATGAGTTGTTGATTGCGGCGGCTAATAGATTGAAAGAGCGGCTGCAAAATAAAGGCGTCGTGACACGGTATGGTGGAGATGAATTTGCGATTATACTATTTAATCTAAAGAATAAGTTCGAATGTATCTCTATCATGAATCGAATCATGGATAGTTTTTCGAAACCGTTTACACTTCATGAACTAGAATTGTTTATAACACCTAGTGTCGGGATTAGTTTGTATCCGAATGATGGGGATGACGGGGAAACTCTTGTAAAATATGCCGATTCCGCAATGTACCATGCCAAGCAAGAGGGCAAGAATACTTATAAGTTTTTTCAAAAGAGTTATATGAAAAAATCGATTGAGAGACTGGTTCTTGCTAGTAATTTGCGAAAAGCGATTGAAAATGATGAGCTTATTTTGTACTATCAACCGAAATTCTCGTGTAAAACTGAAAAGGTAAATGGATTTGAGGCGTTAATCAGATGGGATCACCCAAAGCATGGAATGATATCGCCCGATTGCTTTATTCCACTAGCTGAAGAAACAGGAATGATTGTTCATATAGATCAGTGGGTATTATACCAAGCCTGTCTTCAATTAAAAGAATGGCAAGCCCAAGGATTTAAACCTGTAAAAATTGCCGTAAATCTATCAATGCTGCAGTTTCAACAAAAAAATTTCTTGAATATTGTTAGATCCATCCTAAAGGAAACGGCCATTGACCCAACCTATTTGGAAATCGAACTCACGGAAAGAGTTATTATGGACGATCCAAAAGTTGCTTTAAAAAATATAAAAAAGCTAAAATCTATTGGTGTTCAAATCTCAATGGATGACTTTGGAGTTCACTATTCTTCTTTAAGTTATTTGAGACTATTACCTTTGGACCGCTTGAAAATTGACCGCTCTTTTTTACAAGACATTTTAACAAATAAAGACGATCAAACGATTGTAAAAGCAATGATTCAATTGGCTCATAATTTGGATTTGACAGTGGTCGTGGAAGGTGTGGAAACAATCGAACAATATCACTTTTTAAAATCAAATCATTGTGATGAAGTGCAAGGTTTCTTTTTTGAGAAGCCCCTACCAGCAACGAATATAGTTAAATATATTTCATAGAGTAGTAACCCAGTGACTTTTGTTTGTTAATGGAAAAAGTAATCAAACTTGTTATTCGAGAATTATTATGATAATTTGAAAATTGAGATTACGCATGCTATTATATTTTGTTAGTCTCGAATGACTGGGAAGGGGATCTTTACCTACATGACAAAAGTTATACTTGCTGTACTGGCACCCTTTTTAATGATAATTTTCTTAACGAGAGTCACTTTTAATCATTATATTAGTACCCTATTAACTGTCGGAATTATATTTGCGATTTTTAAAGGATATGGAGAGCCATCGTTTGTTACAGCCACCTGGATTGCTTCCGTAATCGTCGGCTTTCTTGTGTCAGCCAGAATGATGAAAAAATTAAAGAATACCAATAAAAGAAAATACGATCGCTAAGCATGGGATACCGCAATGGCCCCATGCTTTTTGTTTTGTGCGGGGAAGTTCCGCTGCGGTGGTGCGCGTTTGACGGTGCCAGTCCCCGCACGTCAGTTAGTACGTCAGTAGTGCATGCGGTGGTGCCAGTCTCCGCACGTCAGTTGGTACGTCAGTAATGCATGCGGTGGTGCCAGTCCCCAAAATTCACGAATATTCGTTCGTTAAAATTGGATATTTGATATTCGCCTATGTTACAATAAGGACAAAAATTAGTAGACGAACGGATTAATACATAGCAAAATACGGAACAATTTTAACAGAATCCAAATCATATAAATTCCAAGCTTGATCGGAGGTATAGCGGTGCAAAATAATCTATTTGATCTCAAGTCGAAATATAAGCCAGAGGGAGATCAGCCGCAAGCGATTGCGAAGTTGGTAGAAGGTGTTAAACAGGGGAAAAAGTATCAAACTTTGCTTGGGGCAACGGGAACTGGTAAAACATTTACAGTTTCGAATGTTATTAAGGAAATTAACAAACCAACGCTTATCCTGGCTCACAATAAAACATTAGCGGGTCAGCTCTACAGCGAGTTTAAGGAATTTTTCCCGAACAATGCGGTTGAGTATTTTGTAAGTTACTACGATTACTTCCAGCCTGAAGCCTATGTGCCGCATACGGATACGTATATTGAAAAAGATGCCAGCATCAATGATGAAATTGATAAGCTGCGCCACTCGGCAACATCTTCGCTTTTTGAACGGAATGATGTCATTATCGTAGCCAGTGTTTCTTGTATATACGGCTTGGGTTCGCCGGAAGAATATCGTGACCTAGTTGTTTCTTTAAGAGTAGGTATGGAAAAAGAGCGGGACCAGTTGCTTCGCAATTTGGTAGACGTGCAATACTCAAGAAATGATATAAACTTCCAGCGCGGAACGTTTCGTGTTCGTGGTGATGTTGTTGAGATTTTTCCAGCATCACGTGATGAACACTGTATTCGTGTGGAGTTTTTTGGTGACGAAATCGATCGCATTCGTGAAGTGGATGCCCTTACCGGCGAAATTCTCGGTGACCGTGAACACGTAGCGATTTTCCCGGCATCTCACTTCGTCACACGTGAGGAAAAATTAAAAATTGCGATTGAAAGAATTGAGGTAGAACTTGAAGAAAGATTAAAAGAATTACATGAAAATAATAAACTTCTGGAAGCCCAAAGGTTGGAGCAACGCACTCGGTATGACCTCGAAATGATGAGGGAGATGGGTTTTTGTTCAGGCATCGAGAACTACTCGTTGCACTTAACATTAAGACCGCCGGGCTCAACTCCATACACATTGTTTGATTATTTTCCAAAGGATTTCTTACTAATCGTCGATGAATCACATGTTACCTTGCCGCAGGTTCGTGGGATGTACAACGGTGACAGGGCTCGAAAACAGGTGTTAGTCGACCACGGCTTCCGTCTGCCAACCGCCTTGGATAACCGTCCATTAATGTTCGGTGAATTTGAAAAAGCTCTACACCAAGCCATTTTTGTATCAGCAACACCTGGCCCGTATGAGCAGGAGCATACGCCAGAGGTGATCCAACAAATCATCCGCCCAACCGGTCTTCTCGATCCGAACATCGATGTCCGTCCAATTGAAGGTCAAATTGATGACCTAATTGGAGAAATCAATGCTAGGGTTGAAAAAAATGAGCGTGTCCTCGTGACGACATTAACGAAAAAAATGTCCGAAGATTTAACGGATTATTTAAAAGATATTGGTATTAAGGTTTCTTATCTGCATTCTGAAATTAAGACGCTGGAACGAATTGAGATTATTCGCGATCTTCGTCTTGGAAAATATGATGTGTTAATCGGCATCAACCTCCTCCGGGAAGGACTCGATATCCCGGAGGTTTCACTTGTCGCCATTTTAGATGCAGACAAAGAAGGCTTCCTCCGCTCCGAACGTTCATTAATTCAGACGATCGGCCGAGCAGCCCGTAACGCCAATGGGCACGTGATTATGTATGCTGATAAAATAACAAACTCGATGCGGATTGCGTTAGATGAAACAAAACGGCGCCGAACCATTCAGGAAGAATATAACGAAAAGCATGGCATTACACCAAGAACGATTGTAAAAGAAATCCGTGATGTCATCCGCGCCACAACAGCTGCTGAAGAACAGGAAACATATGCTGCTGAAAAACCAAAAACTAAGTTGTCCAAGCAGGAACGTGAGAAGTTAATTATAAATGTGGAAAATGAAATGAAGGAAGCCGCAAAAGCACTCGATTTCGAACGTGCCGCCGAGCTTCGTGATTTATTGTTGGAATTGAAGGCTGAGAGGTAATGGTGTTTGGGCGTTTATATAGAGCCCGCGGACACAGAAATTTATTGTTTCCGGTCATTAAAAATCTGTTTAGTGACCGGGGTAAATGAAACGCGCTAAGTTTGGTCACTAAAGGTTTGCTTATAGCCCGAAGGCAGGAAAAATAGTTTGTTCCGGTCACTAAATGTTTATTTAGTGACTGAGTTCGGAGAAAACTGCAGGGCACGGTCACTAAAAGTCAGTTTAGAGCCCGAATTGAAGAAAAACAGTGATCACCTGACACTAAAGGTTTGCGCAAACCACCAAGCAACCGTTTCCCAACCGAACCCGATCCAACCCAAACTCAGTTTTATTCGAAAGAAAGGAGCCACCCCCATGGCAGTTGAAAATATAGTAATAAAAGGCGCCCGTACCCATAATTTGAAAAATATTGATATCACTATTCCGCGTGATAAGCTTGTTGTCCTCACAGGGTTGTCGGGCTCGGGGAAATCATCGTTGGCCTTTGATACAATTTATGCGGAAGGCCAGCGCCGTTATGTTGAGTCGCTGTCTGCCTATGCCCGCCAGTTTTTAGGGCAGATGGATAAGCCGGATGTTGATTTGATTGAAGGTTTATCACCTGCGATTTCGATTGATCAAAAAACAACGAGCAATAACCCGCGTTCCACCGTCGGAACGGTAACGGAAATTTATGATTATATACGTTTAATGTATGCACGGGTTGGTCATCCGGTTTGTCCAACCCATGGCATCGAAATCCAGTCACAAACCATTCAGCAAATGGTTGACCGCGTTCTTGAGCTGCCAGAGCGTACAAAGCTGCAAATCCTGGCACCGATTATCAGAGGGAAAAAAGGCGAGCATGTAAAGGTATTTGAATCTATCAAAAAACAAGGCTATGTACGTGTCCGTGTGGACGGCGAAATGATGGAAGTCAGCGACGAAATCAACCTTGAAAAAAACAAAAAGCATTCAATTGAAGTGGTTATCGACCGTGTTGTTGTAAAAGAAGGTGTCACATCTCGTTTGGCCGATTCGATCGAGGCAGCGCTGAAGCTTGGGGATGGCTATGTCATTGTTGATGTGATTGGCCAAGAAGAATTTCAATTCAGCGAGCATTATGCCTGTCCTGAATGCGGCTTTTCGATTGGTGAGCTTGAGCCCAGAATGTTTTCGTTTAACAACCCATTTGGGGCTTGCCCAAGCTGTGACGGCTTAGGGATGAAGCTGGAGGTTGACCTCGATGCTGTTATTCCGCATTGGGATAAATCTTTACTCCAGCACGCAATTGCACCTTGGGAGCCGACAAGTTCTCAGTATTATCCGACGCTTTTAAAATGTGTCTGTGACCATTATGGCATTGATATGGAAATACCTGTGAAGGATATCCCGAAACATCTCTTGGATAAAGTTCTTTATGGGAGCGATGGGGAAAAAATCTATTTCCGTTATGAATCAGATTTTGGTGGAGGACAAATCCGTGAAACTCATATTGAATTTGAAGGTGTCATCAACAACGTTGAGCGGCGGTACCGTGAGTCTACATCAGATTATGTCCGTGACCAAATGGAGCAATACATGGCACAAAAGCCTTGTCCAACTTGTAAAGGGCATCGTCTGAAAAAAGAATCGCTGGCCGTTTTAATTGATGGCAAAAATATTGGGGAAATTACCAATTATTCGGTAGAGGAAGCCCACCAATTTTTCAGAACGATTGTGCTTTCGGAAAAAGAAATGAATATTGCTAGACTTGTTTTAAGAGAAATCAACGAACGTCTAGGATTTTTAGTTAATGTTGGTTTGGATTATTTAACACTATCACGAACAGCGGGGACACTATCAGGCGGGGAAGCACAGCGCATCAGGCTGGCAACGCAGATCGGTTCAAGACTGACAGGCGTGCTTTATATTTTAGATGAACCGTCCATCGGTCTTCATCAGCGCGATAATAATAGACTGATCCAAACCCTAAAGGATATGCGAGATATTGGCAATACACTGATCGTCGTTGAGCATGACGAGGACACGATGGTGGCTGCTGATTATTTAATCGATATCGGTCCAGGCGCCGGCGTTCATGGCGGGGAAGTGACCTCCATGGGGACACCTGAGGAAGTTATGGCAGATCCAAATTCACTAACAGGCCAATACCTTTCCGGAAAAAAATTCATCCCACTGCCAGTCGAACGCAGCAAAGGGAACGGAAACTTCCTTGAAGTTGTAAAAGCAAAAGAAAACAACTTGAAAAATGTTTCGGTAAAAATTCCGCTTGGCACATTCGCTTGTGTGACCGGGGTTTCCGGGTCAGGAAAAAGCACTCTTGTCAACGAGATTATCTATAAATCACTAGCCCACAAATTAAATAGGGCTAAGACTAAACCCGGTCAGCATAAGGAAATTAAGGGTATTGAAGCATTGGATAAAGTCATTGATATTGACCAATCACCAATCGGCCGCACACCGAGGTCCAACCCGGCAACTTACACAGGAGTTTTTGATGACATTCGTGATGTCTTTGCACAAACAAATGAAGCAAAGATTCGCGGTTATCAAAAAGGTCGCTTTAGCTTCAATGTTAAAGGTGGCCGTTGTGAAGCTTGTCGTGGTGATGGAATCATTAAAATTGAAATGCACTTCTTACCTGACGTCTATGTTCCATGCGAGGTTTGTAATGGCAAACGCTATAACCGCGAAACATTAGAGGTAAAATATAAGGATAAAAATATTTCAGATGTATTAGATATGACGGTAGATGATGCATTGGATTTTTTTACAAATCTACCAAAAATCAAGCGAAAGCTGCAGACGATCGCAGATGTTGGTCTTGGCTACGTCAAGCTTGGACAGTCGGCGACAACTTTGTCAGGTGGGGAAGCACAGCGTGTGAAGCTAGCCTCTGAATTACATCGTCGTTCAACCGGTCGCTCTCTTTATATTCTAGACGAACCAACAACAGGCTTACATGTCGATGATATTTCTAGATTATTGAAGGTGCTGCAGCGCCTTGTCGAAAATGGCGACACAGTCCTCGTCATTGAGCACAACCTGGATGTTATTAAAACCGCCGATTTTATAGTCGATTTAGGTCCGGAAGGCGGGGATAAGGGTGGCACGATCGTTGCAACCGGAACCCCTGAGAAAATATGTGAAGTTGAAGCTTCCTATACAGGAAAGTTCTTAAAACCAGTGATTGAACGAGACCGGGCAAGAATGGAAGAGCGCCTGCAAATGCTGGAAGCAAAATCATAATAGAACCCATAATCCATTTAAAAAAAATAAAAAACATCAGCGAGGTCCCCGACCTTTCTGATGTTTTTTCAATTCATACAACAGAATTTTTTAAATGATTTATAAGTTTTCTCTATTTTCAAAATATTTATAAAAACACCCTTGGATAAGGTGTATAATTTTGGTATGATGACATACGTTATTTTTAATAACAATTAGATTTAAATAGATTGGAAGTAGAAAAAAGTATGGGTTTTGGGAACAAAATAAAGCTTCGCTATGCCATTGGCATTCTAGTGATCATGTCGGTCACTCTAACTGCCATTGTTTCATGGTACTCATCGATGAATGCGTTAAAAAGATCTTTGTCAGAAAATTATTTGGAGAGCAACTCCACCTATGCCCGGAAGCTTTCGCTAAGTATAAGTGCCATGATCGGGCATATGCAGCAAAATTTAATTGCGATTGGCGAAACCTTTGGTAAGTCGAACTTTAATCAGGCTGATTTGGATGCGTGGCGGGCAGCAAATAATAATTATTTCAATTCCTTATTCATTACCGATTCAAATGGAGTCATTCAATTAATAAGCCCTGAAGTTGTTCAATTTAACAATGGTAATCAGGTGACGGCCAATCTCAAAGTTGAATCCGAAGCTGTTCAGCGCTCATTGGCCCTTAAAAAGTCATTCATTTCAGAACCTTATGAGGCGTTATCAGGCCAACGGATCTTGCTTATGACAGCGCCAATTTTTGACGCAGCGGGTCAATACCAAGGAATGGTAGCGGGCACGATTCATCTGGAAAGTGATAATGTTATTAAAAATACGATAAACGATCATCAATACGCAAACGGTTCATACGCATATGTCGTAGATCGGAAAGGGCGAATTATTTTTCACCCGGATGCTGAGCGAGTTAATGAAAGTGTTATAGAAAATCCAATTGTTCAGAAAGTAATCAGCGGTAAGAGTGGATCAGAAAAAGTAAAGAACACGGAGGGTAATCATTTTTTTGCTGGATACGCTTATGAAAAAAGTACAGGTTGGGGAATCGTTTCGCAGACACCTATTTCAGTGATTGATGAGCCTCTTGAAAGCTTATCTAAAAGCATGATTATTCAAAGTCTGCCACTGTTGTTCGTCATTCTTTTTCTAGCATGGGTGCTTGGAAGTATGATTACTAGACCAATCAATAAACTCGCGAAGTTTTCCGAGAATGCCTTGGAAGAGCATAGCTTTGTTCCTTTTAAAAATCTAAATATAAAAACCAATATTTTTGAGGTTCACTATCTATACCATCATATCAACAATTATTTCAACCTTTTAAACAAACAAATTCAAATTGATGGACTGACAGGTTTATATAATCGAAAAACATTTGATTCAATTATGAAAGAATTTATCGCTAAAAAAATTCCATTTTCACTTATCCTTCTTGATATCGACCACTTTAAAAAGGTCAATGACACCTACGGGCATCTTGTAGGGGATGAAGTGTTAAAATACTTGGCCAACATGATTAGAAGTATTTCCACACCAAATGAAATCTATTTCTTTCGTTATGGTGGCGAGGAATTTGTCATTTTAACTAAATTTGAAAATATCAATGTTGCCTTTGATCTAGCCGAGAAATTACGAATGGAAATAGCAGAAACAACCAGCCCAACGGGGGACTCGATCACCGTTTCAATGGGGGTAACATCGACATCGTTTGAAGATCAATTTCCGGAAGAAATCATAAGTAGGGCAGATGAAGCCCTGTACGAGTCAAAATCAACGGGAAGAAATAAGACCACCATATTTAATGGTAAATATAAAAATATAGTTTGACCATTAACAACAAGGTTAATGGATTCGCAGCATGGCTTACTTACACAAAGTTAGGCCATGCTATTTTATTGCTATTACATTGATAGCAAATGAACCTATCCTCAAGAATCCTACCCTTCTCCGTCTTAAGACTGATTTTGCACTAATTTAAGGATTTGGCGAAACTAAATCATTTTAAATTCGTATATTCTTATAGAACGAAAAGGAGTTGAAATCCAATGGAAACAAATAAATTGGTGTCCTCACTTTGTTATTTCAGTATTTTCTTTGCAGGTTTTATTTTTCCAATTGCCGTTTATTTTATAGTAGACAGCCCAGAGGTTAAAATGCACGCCAAAAAGGCTTTAATATCACATTTGATCCCATTTATTACGATTCCGCTCGTGTTTTTCCCGCTTATTTTCACCGGGGGAGAACCTACATTATTGGCGGTTGGCGGCATCATGACGGTTTTAATTATCGGAGCGATCAATCTTGGTATTTTAATTTGGAACGTTGTGAAAGGTATTAAAGTTTTAGTTAATTAAACGTTTATTTAAACTTTATTGATGGAGGTATGCACGATGAATGAAGAACGCAAACAAATTTTACAAATGGTAGAGTCAGGAAAAATAACAGTCGATGAAGCACTTAAGTTGATGGAAGCAATGGAAAAAACGAAGCAGGAGTCGGAGCCGCAAAACGGGAATGGCTCAAATCAAACAAAACAGGAACCGGAAACAAGCTTCGAGCCTTCCACTTTTGTAAACTATGATTCACATTATTCGGGTTCAAACGGTGAACAAAAAGGGTATAAACGCCAATCGTTTATAGACAAGTTTACAGATTTTATCGATAGTGCTTTGCAAAAAATTAAGGATGTTGACCTCGATTTTAACTTTGGAACACCCGTGGAAGTGAACCATATTTTTCAACACAAGGATGTTTATTTATCAAATATTAATTTAGATATTTCCAATGGGAATATTAAAATCATTCCTTGGGAGGAGCGGGACGTTCGGATCGAGTGTAATGCGAAGGTTTATAAGTCCGATTCCTTTGAGGACGCCAAAACTTATTTTCTAAAAAGCGTCCGCTTTTCGATTGATGGTGAGAGCATGAAATTTTCGGTTGAACCGAAACAAATTAAAATGAGCACGGTCCTTTACATTCCACAAGCTGTGTACAATGAAATGCAAATTCGAATGTTTAATGGACATGTTGTCGGGGAAGGGCTTCAAGCTAACAAGCTAAAAGTTAATACCGCAAATGGAAATATAGATTTTTCTCGATTACAAGGACAAGATTTTGAATTTGAAACGGCGAACGGGCATATAAAAATAGTAGACAGTATTTCACAAGAAATTGAAGCGGAAACAATCAACGGCACAATCAATGTTCACGGTGCTTTTGAAAAAGTTGATTTACAAAGCTTCAGCAGCAATATTATTTGTAAGCTGCAAGATTCAAAGAGCAAGCTTGCATATTTGAACACGAAAACGGGAAGCATCGATTTATTTTTACCAACCGATCTTGAAGTAAAAGGAAAAATTAAATCTAATATCGGTGGCTTCAAATGCGAACTGAAGGATCTCGAGATTTTGGATGAGAAAAAAGATGTGATTGTAAAAGAATTGAATTTCATCGCCAACAGTGGTCAAACAGACAAACTATATGTTGAAGCTAGCTCCAATGCAGGATCGATTTTAGTAAAAAATTAACTTTATTCAGCAGAAGCTCCTCACTTTCATAAGTGGTGGGATTAATGGAATCCAGTCTTCAAATCAGAGGGGGTCGGGACCCCTACTGAATAAAGTTAAAGCCTCCGGCGGATGCCTCAGATTTTCAGAGGTAGTTTTTCGA
>JAENZK010000450.1 GCA_016841285.1 Guptibacillus hwajinpoensis
CGTAGGGAGGAGACCTGAAGTTTGCTAGGCGATAGGCGCTGGAGCTAGACAATTATGTACAAAAATAACATACTTTCTTTACTCTATAAAAAAGGGCTGTCTCAAGAGGTATCAGACCCACAGCCAGACACCGGTGAGACAGCCCTCTTTGGGTCTTATCTTAGGTTTTCATATGCATTTATGATTTTCTGTACTAATGGGTGACGTACAACATCTGATTGTTCTAGGTAAATAAACTCTATACCTGAGATATCCTTCAATATATCTCTTACGACGCTCAGTCCTGATTTAACACCATTTGGAAGGTCGACTTGGGTAATATCACCGGTAATAACCATTTTTGAACCAAAACCTAATCTAGTTAAAAACATTTTCATTTGTTCTTTGGTTGTGTTTTGTGCTTCATCTAAAATGACAAAGGAATCATCTAGTGTGCGGCCGCGCATGTAGGCTAATGGTGCAATTTCAATTGTGCCTCTTTCGATTAATCTTGCCACTTGATCTGCTCCTAATACATCATGCAAAGCATCATATAAAGGGCGCAGATAAGGATCGACTTTTTCTTTAAGATCACCTGGTAAAAAGCCAAGGCTTTCCCCTGCTTCTACAGCAGGTCTTGTAAGAATGATTCGTTTAACAAGTCCACTCTTAAGCGCTGCTACTGCCATAACGACTGCAAGATATGTCTTGCCCGTACCTGCAGGTCCAATGCCAAAAACTAAGTCATTGGCTTTAATAGCAGATATATATTTTCTTTGTCCCAAAGTTTTTACACGAATAGGTTTACCCTTTACATTTTTTGTAATTTCCTGCTCGTATAATTCTTCAAATTGATCAAGCATTCCTTTTTTTCCTAATTCAATAGCATACACTACATCACGTTCGGAAATGCTCGCTCCCTTCCTAATCACCTTTAACAGAGCCATAAAAACTATTTCTGCAAGCTGAAGTGCTTCAATGTCACCCGAAACATTTACTGTTTCTCCCCTTGTGACAATAGAAAGCTGAAGTTTCTCCTCCATCATTTTTAAATTCCGATCCTCAGTCCCAAATAAAGATAGAGCTTCATTTAAAGTCTGTAGTTGTATGTTGATCGTTTTTAAATTTTCTTGCATTATTTAGTCTCCTTGAATTATAGGTTGTGGTGATGCGATATTTTCTATAACCTGGTAGTGTATCATTAATTTAACTTTACCATTGTCTAATGTCTGGTGCAAAACATTTTCTCCTTTTATTACCGCTTCATCTCCTAGTTTTGCCTTTAAATGGTTTCTTGCTGTCTTTTTCCCGATTAAAATGGCGGATTGTTTATCATATGTTCTAATATGTTCTTCTTCTTCGCGAATGATTTGTTTCCTATATACGATGGGTAAATCCCATTTTAAAAATTTAACTTGTTTGACTAACTCCTCTGTCTTGTAAGTTTTATACTCAATCTTTTTAAACCCCCATATTGGGATATTCAATTTAAAAACTTTAAGTGAATGCTTTGTTATACTTTCTCCTGTAAATACATTAAAGACCGTTTCCAAAGGAACAGTTATATGAGACTTGTACCAAATTTCACCAAAAATCTTACCTTTAGCTGGAATTATTTGTGTATTCCCTTCCTTACCAATAATTCCTGACACGAGAATTTGACCAGGTTTTACAAAATCATTAATCTTTATAATAGGTTGTCCTTGTTCGACAAAATAATCATAAATCACAGCCTTTTTATTGGCTACTAAATGCCGCGGACTAAGTAATTCAGGCTCCTCAGCGACTTTTTTCTCAACCACTTCAAAATGATACGCCGTTCCACTTAATTTAACCCCGACCCATGTAATCGAGGACATTCTTTCCATAAGTTCCCCTTGAATCTCTTCATTACTTGGGAGAGAAAAATGAAGTTTACCTCGTTTAATCCCCATTGATGAAAGTTCTTTTCTCATATCATGCTCTATTTTCGGGTTTGCCCCCGTTATTTCAATATTCCAAATCATATTAGATAATAGCAATGTAATAATAAAAGCGATGGCAATACCGATAATGAAGCCGCTATTAGATATCATTTTCTTTAACAAAAAAGGTAAACCCAAGCGACCAACGAACTCTAATTTACAGTCGCTCTTCCTGATAATCCTTCTGAGTTTATGTATATCCTCTAGCATCAGATAGCCTGTAACCGCTGTAGCACCTTGTCTTTTTAAATTCCAAATATAAACATTCTCTCTTACACAATTATTTAAAAAAGGTTCTATTAGTCTCCCAGTCACTTTAATTTTGACATAGCCTGAAAAATAGCTGGTCCATTGATTTTTCATTACATAGATCTCCTTCCCTTATTTTCCGGGTTCGTCTAAATACAATACTTGAACTATTTTACCTTCAAGTAAGATCTCTTCAGGAAGCATTGTTCTAAGGACAAATTGTTCCCCTTTTATCAACAACTGACCTTGTTTTAACAATAAGCGCAGTTCTGTATCTGAAAATTGGGGCAACCCCCGATGGTTTTCAATGTATATATGAATTTGTCCAATCATCGTAATTCTTGGGAGATCCATCATTACATCGGCAGGTAGTTCCATATTTTGTGTAATCCATCTTTTAAATTGTTGTCT
>JAENZK010000022.1 GCA_016841285.1 Guptibacillus hwajinpoensis
AAGCGCAAGCGCCTTGCTCATCGCCGTACAAACTGGAGGGTCTTCGACTGAGATATAGGAAACTTGAATTGCGTTAGCAATTCTTAGTTGACTTATCGTAGGGAGGAGACCTGAAGTTTGCTAGGCGATAGGCGCTGGAGCTAGACAATGATGTGTAAAATTAAAAACAGCCCTCTAAGGGGCTGTTTTTAAGTTTTCAATTGCTTGTTTTAAACTAGATTTAGTAATATCCCAATGTGAGGCATGCCATTTCACTTTACCATTTTCAAACAATAAAGCTTGTGGTGATTCGTGCTTAACCGCAAACGTTTCTGCAATATAATTGGAAAGTGGTCTTGCCTCTTGAACATATAAGTAATATGTAGGGAAATCTATTTCTTTAGTAAAATTTTCATATTCATCAAACGCATTTCCACTAATCGGGCAAGTTAAGCTATGTTTTATTAATAAAAAGTGATCATCAGTGCTAACAATATTTTCAAATTCCTCAATCGTTGTTACTTGTGTTTTACTCATTCTCCCACCTCAATTTTCTGTTTTTTATTTTCTTTTATACGCTTCCAAATATCGATGGCAGCAGAACTCCAACTGACAACCTGTGAGACTGATTCAGTTTTTTGCTCTGCATTATAGCTTACTTGATCTGAAACCTTACGGATGGAGGAGTTTATACGTTGAACAGTCTCCCCTATCTCTGAAAAGGATGTCACTATCCCATTTAATGCTTCAGATTTCTTTTGTACATCTTCCATTAATTCATTCGTCTTATGAAGAAGAGTTGTAGT
The DNA here is from genome assembly GCA_016841285.1 of Guptibacillus hwajinpoensis. Classification (GTDB taxonomy): domain Bacteria; phylum Bacillota; class Bacilli; order Bacillales; family Bacillaceae_J; genus Schinkia. Next base: position 786 of record JAENZK010000022.1, read on the forward strand.
CTCAGTGGTGACCCCTTGTAGTTGCTTTTCCAGTCCATCCAACGTATGTGCGACGCTATCCAATGTGTTTTTAACAGAATTAAGCATTTTGTTTAAGTAAATGACGAGGATTGTAAAGGCAATTGCGATTAATGCTACACTAAAATATAAAATTTCGATCATTGCTGAATTCCCCCTTTAAAAAATTAGTACTCATTACCAATATACCAAACATTTTCTCTAATTGTACATAGAAAAGCGGAAGTGCCCGTTTAGCGACGTATAAACTGGAGCACGTCGACTGAGATAAAGGATATCCGGCGATGAGCTTTGTGATACCACTGTTGTTGACTTATCGTAGGGAGGCGGGCGAAGTTTACGAGTCGCTGGGCGCTGAAGCTAGACATAGAAAACAGGGCTGCTTTAATGGCAGCCCTGTCTCATCTCAACATTTTTTTTTCAATTCTTCTTCATAAGCTACTTGGAATTTTTGAATATCACCTGCACCCATAAAGATTAAAACGCCATTATCATGCTTTCTTAACTTCTCAGTATTTTCTTCCGAAATCAACTCAGAATTATCAATTTTAGCTTTCAAATCATTAATTGTTAAGTTGCCATTATTCTCGCGAGCCGAACCGAAAATATCACATAAATATACGTAATCAGCTCCATTTAAGCTTTCCGCGAATTCATTTAAAAACGTTTGAGTTCTTGTGAATGTATGTGGTTGGAAAATGGCCACCACTTCACGTTCCGGATATTTTTGTCGAGCCGCTTCAATTGTGGCTCTAATTTCGGTTGGATGATGGGCATAATCATCAATTAGCACTTGATCACCAATCTTTTTCTCACTGAACCTTCTTTTAACTCCTTGATAGGTTATAAGCTGATTTTTAATGACATCGACAGGTATATTCTCATAATGACATAATGCTATAACAGCTAACGCGTTAAGAACATTATGGTCGCCATAGGTAGTAATGTTAAAGGAAGAATAAAAGGTATTTCTAATAAAGACATCAAATGATGTTCCCTCTGGTGTTTTATTAACATTTCTAGCCTGGAAGTCATTTTCCTGATTCAGTCCATAAAACAACACCGGTACATTTGCATGTATTTTCTGTAATTGTTCGTCATCCCCACAGGCAATGATCCCTTTCTTTACTTGCAACGCCATCTGTTGAAACGCATCAAATACGTCCTCAATACCGCTAAAATAATCCGGATGGTCGAAATCAATATTTGTCATGATCGCATAGTCAGGGTAATACTTCAAGAAATGCCGTCTATACTCACATGCCTCAAATACAAAATACTTCCCGTTTTCCGTACCTTCTCCAGTTCCATCACCGATTAGATATGATGTTGGCTCTGCTGCTTTCAATACATGTGCTAATAATCCTGTTGTTGATGTTTTTCCATGTGCACCGCTAACAGCAATACTAATGGATTTTTCGATAAGATGTCCTAAGAAATGATGGTATCGATACACAGGTAAACCTTGATTTAACGCTTCTTTAATTTCTTCGTGATCATCGGGAAAAGCATTTCCGGCAATGATAATTTGGTCGCTTTTTATATTTTCTTTTGAAAATGGTAAGATTTTTATATTTTTATTTTCCAATGCTTGCTGCGTAAAAAAGCGTTTATCAACGTCAGAACCTTGAACTTCATAATTCATATCATGAAGAATTTGTGCTAATGCACTCATCCCAGTCCCCTTGATTCCAACAAAGTGGTAAACTGTCATAAAAAGAACCTCCACAATCCAAATCGTAGCTATGGTTAAGTATATGTTTTACAAAAAATAACGAGCCTGTATATTATCAAATGCGCCTTAATCAAATACGCCTAGTTAAATATATTTTCCATTATACATATCTTTTGTCATTTGTTGTAGTTTAAATCATAAATGGAAATTATTTTCTAACTGCTCTTTTGAAACGAGAATTTCACGTGGTTTTGAACCTTTTGCTTCGGAAACTATTCCTTGAGCCTCCATCATATCTACTATTCTCGCAGCACGATTATAGCCAATCCGAAAACGGCGTTGCAGACTAGAAGCAGATGCCCCTTCTTGGTCAATGACAAACTGACAAGCTTCCTCAAACAATTCGTCATCTACACCGTATTCTACCGATTGCTTAATTAACTCCTCTTGAACAAATAAATAGTTAGGCTTCATTTGTTTTCTTACAAAATGGGTCACTCTTTCAATCTCTTCGTCCTTAACAAAATTCCCTTGGATGCGAACTGGTTTGTTTGATCCATTTTCTAAGAAGAGCATATCTCCTCTACCAAGCAGCTTTTCAGCTCCACTAATATCTATTATAGTTCTTGAATCTACTTGTGATGAAACAGAAAATGCAATTCTAGTCGGAACATTGGCTTTGATTAATCCGGTGATAACATCGACCGAAGGCCTTTGTGTTGCTAATAGCAAATGAATTCCACAGGCACGAGCCTTCTGGGCGATCCGACAAATAGCATCCTCAACATCTGCCGGTGAGACCATCATTAAATCTGCTAATTCATCAATAATAATGACTAAATATGGCATAATTTCCGCTTTAGGGTCCTCTTGTTGAACTTTTTCATTAAAGCGAGAAATATCCCTAACCCCTTCGTGTGCAAATAGTTCATAACGACGTTCCATTTCCTCAACAGCCCATTTAAGAGCAGCAGTTGCTGCCTTCACATCTGTTATAACCGGACTGACTAAATGTGGAATGCCATTATAAGGTGCAAGCTCCACCATTTTTGGGTCAATTAACATAAGCTTCACTTCGTGTGGGGAAGCTTTATATAATAAACTAATAATAATGGAGTTAATACAAACACTTTTTCCTGAGCCTGTTGCACCGGCGATTAAACCGTGCGGCATTTTTTTCAAATCTGTTACAATCGGCTGACCGGAAATATCAAGGCCAAGCGCCACCACAAGCGGAGATGTATCCCTTTGAAAAACAGGGCTACGCAATATCTCACGTATTAATACGGCACGGCTTTTACGGTTAGGAACCTCAATTCCAACCGTGCTTTTACCCGGAATCGGTGCTTCAATCCGGATATCCTTCGCTGCAAGAGCCAGCTTCAAATCATCTGATAGATTAGTAATTTTATTGACCCGGACTCCCATATCCGGCTGTACTTCAAATTGGGTGACTGCAGGACCTTTAGTTGCCTTAACGACCTTAGCCCCTACATTAAAGCTCTCAAAGGCATGATCTAAAAGGCGGCTCTGTTCATGAAGCCACTCTTCATCCTCTTCTACTGCAAGAGGTGGAACATCAAGAAGACTCAATGGTGGCTTATTTAAATGACTTTCTTTAGTTTGTTGGTTTTCATGAACAGGTGGAGCCTTTTTAATAGATTCTCGGTCCTGCTTAAGCATCATTACATTAAATGGAACACCATTCCTTTTCCGGCTCACTTCCTTAGTTTCAATAACTTCATTAGCATCATTAGCTTGATTAGCTTCATTAACTGTTTCATCTATACTCCTGGCTATTATCTCGTCAACCGATTGATCTGGGATTACAGTTTCTAAAGATTGCTCTTTTTCAACCTCTTCCACTTCTTCCTTCACTACTATTGGTTCAAGAATATAGATCTCGTCATCAATATCTTCACTTATATCTTCACTTATAACTTCACCGATATCTTCACCGATATCCTCACTGATATCTTCTTCGATTATTGTCGAGCTAAATTCTTCTTGATTTAAATGTTGAGCAATTTGTTCGTCTTCAATAATAGTTTCATCGATATACTCTTCAGCTGTTGGAGCAGCTTCAACTACTATTGCTTCTTCTATTGCCTCAAGATTTTCTTCAAAAATTTCAACCGTTGCTGAAACCTCTTCATGATGTATGACAGAATCTGGTTCTGGTCTGTTAAATCCATAAATTGGTGAGGGGACTTCAGTAGGTTTAAATGGGCTTTTATAACTACTTGTACTAGTGCTGGTTCGACTAGTCTCCTTATTTGTACTCTGCCCTCTTCTTTGGCTCCGGTCTCTCATTTGATTGCGTTCTTTGCTCTGGTTACGAAATTCTTTTCTCGAAATACCAGAAACATATTGAGGAGCTACCCGGGACTGTACTGGCCGATGCTCTTCTACTCGCTTAGAAAAATTGTCTGTATTGATGTTGGACTCAGCTTTTGCTTGATTGTTATCATCTGGTATTAACGGAAAGCGAAAATGGCCTTTTGGATAATCATAAACAACCCTGGCCTCTTTATTAGGGCTCTTGTAAAGACTATTCTGTTGAGGTCTTTTTATTTCTTGGTCCGCTATCTCATTCGGTCTATTTTCATCCTCTTCATGATCTAAACCAAATAACCTTTTAAACCAATTATTCATTACCTATCACTCTTTCTAAAGCCTTAATGTTACTCTTTTTTATTTTGAGCCAAAACAAAAATAGGCTCAAGCTCTTTATTTTCATAAAGAAATGGAAGCGCCGTAATGGGTACACGTCCTTCTGCAAAAAAATGCATTGTCAATTGGCCTAGTATATTATAGCCGTTATCATTTCTGATATCACCAAATATTAAAACATCCTGATGTGGAATCGCTACAGTCATTGTTCCTTCTATTAGAGAAGACATCTTTTCTAATAATGAATCATTTAAAATACGGCTTGCATCATATCCATCATTGTAATTAATAAAATAAAAGTGATTGCCAGCGACGATGTCTTTTTTATAATCACTGTCCAATGACCTTACATTAAAGCGGGCAACTTGTTTAATTTGTTCTGCTGTCCATCCTTCTTGCTCCGCAAAAGATAAATCAATTAAACGATAAGATGTACCCAAATCAAGCGCATAATAAATTCTTGTTTCGGCAGTATGGTCTTCATAAATTAACTTTTTACCGTCATTAGTTTCTGTCGGAAAAGAAGTCGAACGGATGACTGGGAAAATATTTTTTTCTTTACCAGATAGGTTTTGTATATCGGACATAGCCTTTAATGCTTCTTCAACATAATAGACTATTTCATCAACTGCCTTTTCTTTTCGATCTTCCCACTTAGATACGACAGTCGGTACTGAAACTGTAATCCCTTTTTTTGTTTCATTATCTTCAATTCGAAGCTGTTCATTTTTTTGGTCATACTCTATAGTCCAGTTACTCCGCATTAGTCGTTCCATCAAAAGATTTTTCATCTTATTACTTGTCATTTTCATTCTTTTTTTGATCCCCTTCTTTTGCTGGCCCCAAATCCAATAGTTCCTTTGTATTATCTTTATTTTCCGCCTTGTCTTCTTTTCCCTCTTGACCATACTCTACTGAATTTGCTATCATCATCATATTTTTTGCGTTTTCAACCATATCACTAGTTGTTGACATTGTTGTCGTTTTGACACCACCAATACCAACAATTAATTCATACTTTTTGTCCTCACCGGGGGATATACTGATATAACCAAATCTGTTCTTGTCTTTAAATGTGTCTATACCTTTTTCTTCCTTCGCACCTTTAATTTCATTAAAATTAACGTCGCTTTTAAGGGATTCATGCGGATTTACAAATAATATATACTCCTGGCTTCCTTTTGATAAGATTACATTATTTTCAAACTCATCCTTCACCTTAAAACCCTCTGGTAAATAAAAACTAAACCCTTTCGCAGTTTCGGTAGGCTTTTGGGCTGGCTCATTAAATGTTGATCCTGCCACTTGTTTGGCTTGGCTGATAGCTTCATCCTTTGAACCACTGCATCCTACTAGCAAAGTAATACTCACAATCAATATTGCTGCTAATTTACTGTATACTTTCATTTTTTGGACTCCTTTAGACTTTCCTTTTGTGAAGTATATAAGTATTGGCCAAATAGTAATTTTACAATATGAGTGAACATCTCTTCTCGTTGGACAAGGCTATTGGTAAAGATCCCAATGGCACCCTCGTTCGAACGCACATCGTGCTTTGATGTATATTCTTCCATCACATGTGAAAGCTCAAAGCCTTTTCTTAAACTTTCTGAGATTTCTTCTGGTAAAAGAATTCTGGCCCCGCCTGCCATTAATTCAGTTCCATCCTTTAGTTTAAGAGCCCCCCAATTGCAGAGGAGTAATCCTTCAGCCGTCTCCATTACTCCTCCTTCAAGTCCGATCCCGATATCACTATCCGTTTCAACTAAAGCTCGGTATGCACGGTTTTTAGCACCCTTCATTGTCTCTTCATCAGAAAAAGGCTGTGCAGATACACCAGAAGGAACATCGATTGCTACTATTTGCGGATTGATGGCGGATGTCAATACATTTTCAACGGCACCGACCTTCGTTTTATTTTTTGAACCTATTGCTACTTTCATTTTCAATCCATCACCTTAACTATTTTTTAGAATTGTATCCACTGTTGTTCTATCTGTTTTTCTAACAAGATTAATTAATAGTTCTTTAGCCGCAGCATAATCATCTACATGGATAATAGACGCTGATGTATGAATATACCGTGAGCAAATACCTATTACCGCTGATGGAATACCATTATTAGATGTATGGACGCGGCCGGCATCCGTTCCACCCTGTGATACAAAATATTGATAAGGAATATTGGAGCTTTCCGCTGTATCCAATACAAATTCCCGAATTCCGCGATGGGTGACCATTGTCCGATCAAGAATTCTTAATAATACACCTTGACCAAGCTTACCAAATACATCTTTTTCCCCAGATGCATCATTTGCGGGACTGGCATCCAATGCATAATAAATATCAGGCTGTATTAAATTAGCAGCCACCTGGGCCCCACGCAATCCTACTTCTTCCTGGACAGTAGCTCCGGCAAACAGCCTATTAGGCAACTTTTCATTCTTCGTCTCTTTAAGAAGCTCAATTGCTAATCCGCAGCCATAACGATTATCCCATGCCTTTGCTAATATTTTCTTTTCATTTGCCATCGGTGTAAATGGGCAAATAGGGACAATTTGCTGTCCTGGTTTAATTCCTATGTTAATGGCGTCTTCCTTGCTATCTGCTCCGATATCAATTAACATATTTTTAATATCCATCGGTTTCTTTCTTGTTTCTTCATCAAGTAAATGAGGGGGAACAGAGGAAATAACCCCTACAACTAGACCATTGTCGGTTTCAATATGTACACGCTGTGCAAGTAGCACCTGGCTCCACCAGCCACCCAATGGTTGGAACCTAAGCAATCCATTATCCGTTATCTGAGTGACCATAAAGCCCACTTCATCCATATGTCCTGCGACTAAAACCCTTGGTCCTTCGTCAGAACCATTTTTCACTCCATATATTCCGCCTAAACGATCTTGAATTACTTCGTCAGCATATTTTTCGATTTCTGTTCTCATATATTTACGTACATTATGTTCAAAGCCCGGCGCACCTTGAAGTTCCGTCAATGTTTTAAAAAGCTGAAGTGTTTCTTGATTCATTCCACAAAACTCCTTCATTAATTTGTTTTTTTATATTATGCAATATTAGTATTGTACACTATCCAAAAAGAACATGGTATTCACTTGAATTTTTTAACTCCCTACACTTATATTATAAAGTATTACATGTATTAGAAACGGAGGGAATGCATTTGAATTGGAATAAATTATTAATCGGCTTTAGTACAGGAATTATTGCAGGTGCGTTAATGAGCCAAGCGGTGAAGAAAAAGACAATTTCGTCTGATGTTGCTTTAAACTTGGCAAAGAAGGCGTTTAAAGAGGATGGTCCAATCGATGGGTCATGGATTCATATGAATCCGGAAAATATTAAAAAATATAACCTCCCTTATAAAATTTATCGGGGAGGAATTACAAGAACGGTCAATAATGAAGTGGAGCAGTATGAATTTTTGGTTGATGCCATGACAGGGACGATCATTGAGGTTACCCCGTTGTAAGTCAATTAATTTAATATTTTTAAATGAAATGAATCGGATATTGCGACTGGAGTTTGATCGGACAGCGCTCTATACATTAAGTATATGCCAAACCAAGTCCCTAAGCGTTAAGACCCGAATGTTGTCTCACTTTCTTAAACACTAAGATGTTCATTCGGGTTAGCTTAGGGGCTTAGAATTTATGCAACTCTCAACTGTCTGATCAGCACCCAAGGAGCGATATTCGGCTCGTTTCATGGGATATCTGCTTAACGAAATTGCGCTTCACAGCGGTAAATTCGGTTCCCTTTTCTTGAGAACTTTTGCTCATACTCCGTCATGACATTCCCTTTAATCCCACTCTTATGTAGGTTAAGACTAATATTTTTAATAATCATTCCATATCTTGAAAAACTTTCTAATGAATATTCAAACAACCCTTGGTTGTCAGTTTTCAAATGAACCTCTCCACCTTTAACAAGCACTGATTCGTACATTGCTAAAAATGATTCATGGGTTAAACGTCTTTTTTCATGGCGATTTTTCGGCCATGGATCAGAGAAATTCAAATAGATTTGTGCCAATTCCCCTTGTCCAAAGATCTCCGGTAATGTACTTGCATCTATATTTAATAACCTGACATTCGGCAAGTCCTGTTCTAAGGTTAAATCTAATGCACTTACAATCACACTTGTATATTTTTCAATGCCAATTAAATTCACGTCAGGGTGCAGCTTAGCCATACCATTTACGAAAGTACCCTTTCCCATTCCGATTTCAATATGAATTGGATTTTCATTTTTAAATATTTCCTTTTTCCAATTCTCACGGAAATCTGCCGGTGAGGAAATTACTCTTTCGGGATGTTCATTAATTTTATCATGTGCTCCGGGTTTGTTTCGCAATCTCATTAAATCCAATGCCTCCTTTAACTACAAATGTTAACATACCATCATTTACAAAAAATGAAAAGAAAAGAATCAAATGCGCCTTTGGTGTATTTGCGCCCAGATTTTTTCGAGCTTGCTCGAAAAACTACCTCTGAAAATCTGAGGCATCCGCCGGAGGCTTTAACTTTATTCAGTTGAATAAAGTTAAGCAGCAAAGCAGCCACGAATTGAAGGCTGCTTTATGTTTCGAATATTATTTAGTCATTTAGTTCATGATAAGAAAAGTAAATGAGGCTATTTTGCCTAAATTCCATTTAAAGCGAGGAATACTGATGCCATTAAATGAACAACACCAACTAACAATACTACAGGATATATTAAAAAACCATCAAGTGGATTGCTGCGGCACAGTGTCTGAATGCCAGCAACTAGAACGGCTTATTCAGTCTTTGATTGGAAATCAACAAGTAGATGAACAAATGAAAAACACTCTAATGGATGTTTATAACTATAGTCTACATGCTCAAAATTCAAAAAATATGGATGATCATATTAATCAGCACCAAGACGAACTATCGATGTGGATCGATGACCTTAGCAGTTATAACTATATTCAGTAAAAGTCATTTAAATTCGACATTAACCCCCAATATATTTCCTAGGAAATCGAAAAATTCGAAGGTATGTTTCCTAATTGGCCTATCCAATGTTGGCATTCAGTGACTTCATTGCGGTTCTTGTACCAGACAATTGATGAAATTGTTTGGTACACTACATACCATTGCATTCTTCTTTCCAAGTCGGCTGTCAGTTCCACTCCGTAATTATGAAGCCATTCACTCCAGCTTTTCTTTGGTATATACCAGTATAGTAATGGGCCAAGGTCCAGCGCCGGATCAGCTATCATCGCTCCATCCCAATCAATTAAATATAATTCTTGTTCATCACTCATTAACCAATTATTATGGTTTACATCACAATGACAAACCCCTAAGTTTTCATGACTTATAAAAGGGGATTCCTGCTCCAAAAAATGAATAGATTTCAACACTTCTATTTCAGAAGAGAGAGACTCACCAAGCCTCTTCTTTAAATCCTCTAATAATTGCAATGGATGGAGTTGTTTTTTTCCAATCCTTCGCAGCATATATACAAGCTCTTTAGAATTATGGATTTTACTTAAAAGGATAGCAACAGCCTTATCCGTCATATCTATTGGCTTTAGCTCTCTCCCTTTTAACCAATGCTGTGCTGTAATAACGTCACCATTTTCCATCCTTTTTGTCCATATTAATTTCGGGACAATCCCTTCAGCGGACAAAACAGCCAAAAAAGGGGAGGAGTTTCTTTTAAGGAAAAGTTTATTTTGGCCTTCATATTGAGCGATGTAGGCTTCGCCAGTGGCACCACCTGCGGGATGAACCTCCCAACCTTCTCCTAAATCTAAACTGATTTCCAATGCTGTTCACCTACATTTTCTTGATTACGAATTTCGACAACTTATGCCAATTTCTTATAAAAACTCCGACATTACATCTTTTTTAGTATAACGTAAATCAATTCGTTAGGAAACATTAGTTTTTTGTTTTAAAAAGGACTGTTGTTGATAGTGGTTCTATTATGACTTTTTTTGTAATTTGTTTTATTCCATTCATATCTGCTTTATCTCCATTTAGAGCAATAGTCCATTGTTCATTATTTTTCAATAAGAACTCTTTTGAAAGTAGGCCGTTGTTAAAAAGAACAATAATGTTTTCCCAGGTGTCTATTCCATCTAGATCATGCAATAAAAATCCTATTAAATTAGGCGAGGGTGCCAGCCAATTGTAATGTCTTTGAATTTCTTCAGTTGTGGATAAGCGAAAGGCTGGATGTGCTTTCCGAATTGCGACCAATGATTTGAATAAGGGAATATGGTTTTCGTACATATTTTTTCTTGCCCAATCAAGCTGATTAATATTATCAGGCTTATTGTAGCTATTACTCTCGCCATATTTTGTCCGAAAAAACTCCATCCCACTATGAAGAAAAGGGATTCCTTGGGAAAGTAACACAATGGAAATAGCTAAATACTGTCTCTTCCTTCTTATTTCAAGCGACTCATCACCATTACAAATTCCAAGCTTATCCCATAATGTATGGTTATCATGACATTCTACATAGTTAACACTTTGCTGAGGGGATTGAAATAAACCTTTCCATTCTTTTGTAATGGCGACGCTACCGGCGAAAAGCATCTTAAAATTATCGTTATATCTTAGATCTCCGGAAATAAACCCTTGTTCTTGAAGATTAAAAATACTGCCTTTAACGGAATTTCGAAAAACATCATTAAAATGGGCTATTCTTGGCATTTTTTCCGCATTTTTAATAATGGCTTTGTCTTTTTCAGGTAGTGGTGTATCTAGATTCCAGCCTTCACCCAGTATGATAATCGACGGGTCAATCCCATCAACCGTTTTTCGCACTGAATTCATGGTTTCAATGTCCAAAATACCCATTAGATCAAATCGAAATCCATCAACATTGTATTCTATAACCCAATAACGCACTGAATCTAAAATAAATTTTCTTACCATTAATCTTTCTGAAGCAATGTCGTTGCCAACACCGGTTCCATCAGAAGGAAGTCCAAATTCGTTAAAGCGGAAATAATAGCCGGGAACTATTTTCCGGAATGATGAAAATTCACGCATGTAAACATGGTTATAGACAACATCCATGATAACTCGGATCCCTTTTTGATGAAGCGCTTCAATCATTTCCTTCGTTTCCCGAATTCGAACATAAGGGTCATACGGATCTGTAGCATAACTCCCTTCAGGGACATTATAATGAACCGGATTATATCCCCAGTTATATTGGTCCTCATTCCTTTTTTCATTAATTCCCTCAAAGTCATTAAAAGGCAGAAGTTCAACATGGGTAATTCCCAAATCTACTAAATAATCAAGACAGGTTTTACATTCATACGGTCCTTTTGTACCTTCTTCACAAAAGGCTATATATTTCCCTTTATTTTTCGCACCGCTTTCTGGATGTATTGAAAAGTCACGAATATGGGTTTCATAAATAATAGCATCTGTTGGAGAATTGAAAGGCAGCAAGGACTTTAAAAATTTAGGGACAATAGTTTTATTTAAATTAACAACAACACCATATTCACCATTTACGGACACTGCTTTTGCATATGGATCTACAGCATCACGCCAAACTTTATTAACACAAACATTATAGCGGTAAAAATATCCGTCATAGTTTCCATGTAAAGTGATCGACCAGACTCCTTTATCTCCACGCACCATCGAATACATTTGATGAATCGTACCTTTTCGGTTATAAAACAAAAGTGAAACATCCTCAGCCGTTGGAGCCCATACTTTAAAGGTTGTTTCTGTATGTGAATAATTGGCTCCTAAATCATTTCCGCTATAAAAATATAGTTGATCAAATTTTTCCGATCTGACAACTGAGCCGATTAATAGCTCCGTTTGATTTCCAAAGAGATCCGATACTAAATTAAAATTGCCAATTTCTATGTCAACCGGAGACTTACATGTAAATTTAGTTTCTGTTACTAATTCTTCTTTTTTAATTACTGTTAACGAGTACCTTTGAACTCCATCATGCAAATAAAATTGATTATTGTTTATAGAAGGCGTTTCCTTGGAAAACAAGATTGTAACGATATCCATTTCATCTAAATAGGCTTCAAACCAGTTCATCATTCACACCCCAACTATAACGTTACGACTTGTTTAATATACTTCTTTTACCTATTATTATATATTATTCCATTAGAAAAACATGATATTTGCCCACAATGGCAAATATCAATGTACCTAAAGGCCCTCTTTTCTTATACTATATTCCATAAAATATTATACTTTATAGTACAAAAAAAGGTGTTGAAAGCCATTCGATTTTCACTAGCTTTCAACACCGTTTATCTTAATTTATCTTCATCAAGTAATTCATCAAAATCGATTTCATCATCATCCTGTTCCCATTCATACCTGCGGACGTAGGTTGACTGACTGTGTCTTAATAAGGCTTGAGCACCCTTTAATTGAACGAATTTTATTGGGGATGGTAGTCTTCTTAGTCTTGTATACCATTCGCTGTAATTTCGTTTATCAATCAGCAATGTATTCGACGGTTCGTATTCTCCCTCTATATACCCGGTTCGTGATAATACTATTTTTTGAACCGGCATCTCAACCTCATAATGTTTATAATAGCCATTAATTAAACTCTCAGCTCTATTTAAAGAAAGCATGGGATTTATTCTTTTAATCTCTTGATCTCTAATTAACTCAAACCAATAATGACCTCTATCCGTCTTGAAAATGCTCATTTCATCACTTTCAATAACGGTAATACAAAACGTAGTTACCGGACTGATTAAAATAATTTCCAATTCAATTGGAGCTTTTTTTACTAGTATTGTGGGCTTATATAATAATAAGTAATTATCTGGAAAATGCTGTAGAAAGTATTTTAAGATTTCATCATCATAAATACGCTTATCGACATAGGAGTAATCTCTGATTGTCGAACTTGCCCAGTTAATTTGAAACCGAAATAACTCATTTAGAAATTCCTGCTTGATTTCTTCTTTTGACTTTTTTCTGTCTGCAGATAATTGGCTGAACTCCTGAAAAGGTGTGTCGAGTGTGTTTATATCTTCAATATTGCTTTTGGGCTTTTTTAGCCAGCCTTTTATTGTTCCAATTAGGCCTTTTTTCTCTGGTTCAAGCCAGTTTTCGTCGAAATCCTCGAAGCCTTCAAAAAATGGTGAATCGCTAATTTTGGGTTGATGATCATCTTCTAAAGATGCATTGATTTTGTCCCAGCGTTCTTTTTTTAGGCGGATATACTGACTTGGATATCGGTATATATCCGTTTCATAGCGGGATATAAAATCCTGAAGTTTTATTAATTGTGCCACAATATTTCCTCCAAACTTAGAAAAGCGCAAGCGCCTTGCTCATCGCCGTACAAACTGGAGGGGCTTCGACTGAGATATAGGAAACTTGAATTGCGTTAGCAATTCTTAGTTGACTTATCATAGGGAGGAGACCCGAAGTTTGCTAGGCGATAGGCGCTGGAGCTAGACAATAATGTGCAAAATTATATACTTTCTTTAATTTTTAGAAAAGCGCAAGCGCCTTGTAGCTAGACATTGATGTACAATATTATGCTTTTATAGTAAAAGGTGAACCAAAAGCGGGCTTAATATGGAAGCAAAAATGGTGCTTAATGTCATTGCAATGGAGCTAATTGCTCCTTCCTTTTCACCCATTTCAAGCGCTTTTGACGTTCCAATTCCATGGGCTGCTGTTCCAAACCCAATTCCTCTTGCGATAAAGTGGTTGACCCGCATCCATTTTAATAGATAGGGGCCCAAGACGGCACCAAGTACTCCTGCAACCATAACAAAGACCGCAGCTAAGGTTGGATTTCCACCAATTACTTGAGCAATATCCATAGCTACCGGTGATGTGACCGATTTGGGCACTAAGGAAAGTAATGTTAACGATTCGATGTCAAATAAAAGGGCTAACCCTATCCCGCTTACGATTCCAATCAACGTGCCGACAAAGACCCCCGTAACAATTGAAACTCCATATTTTTTGATCGTATCAATTTGCTTATATAACGGATAAGCAAGAGCGACAACAGCCGGTCCCAATAAATGAACAATCCATTTTCCGCCACTCATATAGGTTTCATATGAGATATGAAATAACAACAAAAATAGGACAATAAAAACAGTTGATGTTACGATCGGCACCATTAACGGAGTATAAAATTTAATATATACTTTTTTCATTAAATTATAGGTAAGGATGGTACCTACTATTGCTAAAGCCGCATAGAATAGACTCATACTTCTTTTCTCTCCCGAGTTTCTATTTTTGCAAGATTTACACTTCTTTCAGCAATCCACCCAGCGACGAGTGTTGAGGTTATCATCACTAAAATGGTACTTACGATAACTACAATAACTGATAAAAATCCCCGACCTTTAAACAAATCGAAAAAGTCAATAATTCCAACCGTTACTGGAATAAATAATAAGGGTAAATGAGATAGTAAAAAACTCGCCCCTTTATCAATCCATGTCACCTTGAATTTCTTTGTCATTAATAAACAAAATAATAAAAGCATCCCGATAATACTACCTGGCATTAGCAAATGGAAGGTATGCTGAATCCATAGGCCAATGTAATAAAAAATGTAAAGAATACCAATTTGAAAAACAATTCGAATATAGGCCCCCATAAAACCCCCCCAGATTTCT
Organism: Guptibacillus hwajinpoensis; assembly: GCA_016841285.1. Lineage (GTDB taxonomy): Bacteria > Bacillota > Bacilli > Bacillales > Bacillaceae_J > Schinkia. The sequence goes on from JAENZK010000022.1 coordinate 15,821, forward strand.
ACCTTACACCCTACCCCTACTGAATGATTAGAAAGACACGACTTGCCGCCAATGATGGCGGAAGTCGATGTCCTTTCTTATACTATACTCCATAAAATCTTATACTTTCTATAGTACAAGAAGATTATCCTTTTGCTATTTTCCTAATTCATAAATGGCTTGTGCGTAAATAGCGGTCGCTTTTAATAAATCCTCAATTTCGATGTATTCATCCTTTTGGTGGGCAACATCAGGACGACCCGGAAATAGCGGACCAAACGCGACACCAGCACGTAATGAACGAGCGTACGTTCCTCCGCCAATGGCGATCAACTCTGCTTTTTCACCTGTTTGCTCTTCATAAACCTTTTGCAGCACTTTGATTAATGGATGCTGTTCATCAACGTGATGTGGTTTTGAATCGCTGATCTGTTTCCATGTGAAGTTATGATTTTCGGAGATATCTTTTATTTTCTGCTTAGATGGTTCAATATCATGAGTGACCGGATAACGAAGATTTAATCCGATTTTTCCACCGTCTTCCTTTTGATAGGAAAGTGTACCATTATTAATTGTTAATTCCCCCGAAATTTCGTCCGCATAAGCAATCCCTAGGGCTTTACCGCGACTATCCTGACCAAAATACTGTTGAACAAAAGAAACAAAGGCACTCGCCCGTTGGTCAAGCTTTTCGAGGATATTTTGGTGTAAATAAGTATTTAACAATAGTCCAGCATTTCTTCCTTTATTAGGCTCCATCCCATGAGCGGATAGACCTTCCAAACGAAATTGGATGATATTTTCTTCTATTTTTGTAGTACCCGTTAAGTTATTATCTTTTATGTACTGTTCAAAAGAATTTTTAATCCGTTCGGTATCGTCTTTTGTTTTGCACAGAACGCTCGCTTCCGCCAAATCAGGCACCATATTTAGCCGTCTTCCTGCATTTAGCGATTGTAAAACTATTGTACCGTCATTCACATTTTGCTCACTACCGTTTTGCTCAAGAATAAAATCAAAAATTCCTTTTTCCGCATTTATGATCGGGAAGTCCGCATCAGGTGCAAAACCAATCGTTGGCATTTCCTCATGCTTAAAATAATGTTCTACACAGCGCCAATTGCTTTCTTCATCCGTACCTAAAATCATTCTAACCCTTTTTTGTAAGGAAAGTCCTAATTGCTTTACTATTTTCATGGCGTAATAGGCTGCCATTGTGGGCCCCTTATCATCGATTGCTCCTCTTGCAAATATTTTTCCGTCTCTTATTTCTGCACTATAGGGATCACTTGTCCAACCATCCCCTTCCGGAACAACATCAACATGGCACAGTATACCTATTAACTCTGTACCTTCTCCATATTCAATATGCCCTGCTAATCCATCAACATTCTTTACAGTAAAATCATCATTTTGTCCTTTATTAAGCATAAACTTTAAAGCTTGATCAATTCCGGTTCCTAATGGCGCCTGTTCTGTCGCTTCACTTTCATCCAATACACTTTTGATTTGTAAATATTGCTGTGTATCTTTGATGATTTGTTCTTTCCTTTTTAAAACCTCTTCCGTCCAATTAATTTGATTTGTCATTGTTGGTTCCCCTTCCTATAGAATAATAACGATATTTTTTATCAATATACTACTTTTTATTAAGAAATGCGCGTAAAACCTTTCTTAACTACCCAATAAATAGTCATAACATTCAGACTTTAATACATATGATAATAGTGAAAAAGCACTAAGCGGGGTGATTGTATAAGTAGTGTAAATATTTTGTAAACTTAAGTATTATAGTAGAAATTTTTAACAATAACATGTACAATAAAATTATCAAGTTTTGGTATGTTACTTGGTTCTAGTTCTGGAGTTTCAAAGAGTATGAATTCACCTCTATTTAATTTCTTGTTCAAATGGGTTTGAACATTATATTAAGGAGTGGTTTTTTGAGCCCAACTACCCGGATGATAAACCGCATCAAGTCTGTTTACTTATTTATTAATGAAAAAGGCACGGTTTCAACACAAGAACTTGTAGAAGAATTTGGTACAACACCTCGGACGATACAGAGAGATTTAAATGTACTTACCTACAATGATTTAGTATGTAGTCCGAGCCGTGGTGTATGGACAACAACTGAAAAGAAGGTAAAAATATCATAGACAATTGGTGGGCTGTCCCAAATTGCATTTTTCGTGCAATCTGGTGCAGCCCATTATGTTTATGTTGTTTGCTTCAAAGCTTCAATTTCCTCTTCATCCAATTCCCGATACTCACCCGGTTTTAAAGATTCATCGAGTGATAGGGGACCCATTTTTATTCTCATCAGGAATGTCACCTTTTTATCAACAGCCTCAAACATTCTTTTTACTTGATGAAACTTCCCTTCTGTGATCGTCAATTCAATTTCTGAGCTGTTTTCTCTTTCATTTGTTGACAGGATAACGAGCTCCGCGGGCTTTGTTTTATAGGCGTCATCTAGAATTACGCCTTGTTTAAAGGCCTCAATATCTTTTTCTGTAACAAGCCCGGCTATTTTGGCATAATACGTTTTTGGTACATGTTTTTTAGGGGATAAAAGCTGATGAGATAATTGACCGTCATTTGTTAATAGCAATAATCCGACCGTATCTTTATCTAGCCTCCCCACCGGAAACGGTTCAAAAATTTGATCCTCCATCTCAAGAAGATCTATAACTGTCTCTTCATGCTGGTCTTCTGTAGCTGAAATGACACCATCCGGTTTATTCATCATCAAATAAATAAACTCTTTATAAACTACAATCTCACCGTGAACCGTTACCGAATCAGTTTCCGGATCAAGATGTGTTTGAGGGTCTTTAATCACTGTATCATTTATTTGTACAGCACCGGTTTTCAGTAATTTTTTTACTTCCTTCCGACTGCCGTAGCCTGTATTAGCAAGCAGCTTGTCAATTCTCATGTTAAGTCCTCCATTTTAAATATTCAAAGCAGGTTAAAAGTCCATATAGGCAATAGTTTAGTCCACAAATATCTATATTGCATAGATTAATAACGTAATAAAAGCACAGACAAAAAAAGGAGAGAAGATAATGAACTACTACTATGATTACGAACGCCAATTAGGCTTTCCCGGAAGTGGCGCAGGTGGCACAACCGGATTCCCCGGTGGTGGATTCCCTGGCGGCTTTCCAGGCGGTGGGTTCCCCGGTGGCGGATTTCCGGGTGGTGGCGGATTCCCTGGCGGTGGTAGCAGCATGGACCGTCGCTTAGAACGCGTCGAAAATCAAATGCAACGTCATACAGATCGTCTTAACCGATTAAACCGCCGCTTACAGCGTATTGAACGGCAATTAGGCTATCCACTTGAATCTTGGGATAATATGTAAAAAGCATCAATGGGTCACAGGGTCGGGTTCTCTGTCCCAGTTTTAGAAAAAGGCGGACTTAACCGTTCGCCTTTTCACCTTGATTTTGTTTTTGCAAAAATTTAAATCGATAGCCAAGAATTCGTCCCGCCAAATTACTTTTAATGCTTAGTGCCAGATAGACCCCGGCACCGGCTGAAATGGAAATCACTAATACAATAATAGATTGACCTCGTCCGTCTTCATATGAAATAACAAAGGAAAGAAGCCATTTTACCAATTGAACAACGGCAACCATAATTCCCACATAAATAGTAATGAGAAGGCTGCGGCGAATCGTATAGTTAAAACGGACATTCGCATATTTTTTGATCACCCAAAAATTAAACAAGATTGAAAATAAAAATCCAATGGCGGTCGCGCTAATTGCACCATAAATTTCAAACCCTTTAATAAGTGGTATGTTCAATATTAATTTTAAAATGAAGCCACCAAACATACTATAAACAGCAAAGCGTTGCTGATTAATTCCTTGTAAAATGGCAGCAGTCACAGTAAACAGGGCAAACAACAGCGCCACAGGGGAATAATAAAACATAATCCCTTCCCCAATATCAATATGTTCCACACTAAAAAGGGCACCGATTGCAGGCCCTGCAACCATCGTCAGGCCAAACACAGCCGGTAATGTTAAAAAAATAACAATTTGTAATGCTTGTGATACTTGCTGGTTTACTCGCGGCGTGTTTCTCGCTGTAAATGATTCCGTAATCGTTGGTACAAGCGTTAAACCAAATGCTGTTGCCAGTGATACCGGAATCATAATTAATTTATGGCCATACATATTAAAAATCGAAAATAAATCTTCGGCATATTCGCCTCCCTTATTAATACTCTCCATTGCACGGCTAAATGTAAATTCATCCACTAATTGGTATAATGGGATCGCTAATGAAACGAATACGAACGGTCCAGCATAAGAAAGTAATTCCAATAGCATTTCTTTAGTAGTTAAATTACTCTGAGTTGTGCTAGTCTCAAGGAATTCATCAAGATTTCGTTTTCTTTTTACCCAATACCAAATGAGGACACCCATACCCGCTATCGCACCCACAGTAGCAGCAAAAACAGATAAACCGACAGCCGTATGCAAATCGCCATTTAATACTTTCATGACTATATAACTTCCGGTCAATAGAAAAATGATTCTCGCAATTTGCTCGATGACCTGGGAAATGGCCGTTGGCCCCATTGATTGATAGCCTTGAAAAAATCCCCTAATAATACTCATCATCGGTACGATAATAAGAGCTGTGCTCACCATTCGAAGGACATAAACAACTTCTTCATGTTTGATTCCATATTCATTTTGCCCAACAATTTTCGGTGCAAGCCACGGGGAAATACTATAAAAAATAAAAAAGGTCACAAGACCACTTAAAAACATCAATAGCAATCCTGTTTTAAAAAGCTTTCTCCCTGTATGATAATCTCCTAATGCATTGTATTTTGAAACAAATTTTGAAACGGCAAGCGGGACACCCATTGTTGCCATGCTTAAAAGAATCGTGTATGGAATGTAAGCATAAGCATAAAGCGTACCCCCTTTTAAACCAACGATGGATTGAAAAGGAAAAACATAAATCATTCCTAAAAATTTAGACAGGAAAGTTGCTCCTGTAAGCATTAATGTACCTTTAAGAAATTTTGAACCGGACATTTCGCCCTCCAAGTATGTAAATTGAAACTTATTTATGCATAGATTTATGCATTATTTGACAAGCATTAACAACTTCTGTATTTTAACATACAGTACAAGCCTAGGAAAGTAAGTAATAAAATGCACACTCGTGTGTTGGAATTAGGAAGCTGGTGTATTTATGAATAAATATGATGTAATCGTCATTGGTGGCGGCCCGTCAGGATTAATGGCAGCCATTGCTGCTGGTGAACAAAAATGCAAGGTTTTGTTGTTAGATAAAGGGGACAACCTTGGCAGAAAATTAGCAATCTCCGGCGGGGGACGATGTAATGTTACGAATCGCCTACCAGTTGATGAAATCATAAAACATATCCCGGGAAATGGCCGTTTTTTATATAGTGCCTTTTCCGAATTTAATAACCTTGACATTATTCGCTTTTTTGAAAATCTAGGGGTTAAGCTAAAAGAAGAAGACCACGGACGGATGTTTCCCGCGTCAAATCAATCACAATCAGTGATTGATGCTCTTTTGAATCAATTAAAGAAGCTGTGTGTAGATATTCGGACGAAGGCAGCTGTTAAAAAAGTTTTATACGAAGGTGACCGTGCTGTAGGCGTGGAGCTGCAAAATGGAGAAACATATCATGCAGGGGCTGTTGTTATTGCAGTAGGTGGCAAATCAGTTCCTCATACTGGATCAACGGGTGATGGGTACGCTTGGGCAAAAGCCGCCGGTCACACAATAACAGACCTTTATCCAACTGAGGTTCCTTTAACATCTTCAGAGTCTTTTATCAAAAATAAAGCTTTACAGGGGCTGTCACTCAGAGATGTTGCTGTTTCGGTTTTGGATCCTAAAAAAGGAAAACCAATCATTACCCATCAAATGGACATGATCTTCACACACTTCGGGTTGTCCGGTCCAGCAATTTTGCGCTGTAGTCAATTTGTTGTTAAGGCATTACAAAAGTTTAAAGTGACCGAAATTAGTGTTGATATTGATGTATTCCCTACTGTGAACGAAGAAGAGCTTTTTCAACAAATAATGAAAATGATCAAAGCTGAGCCTAAAAAAGCGGTCAAAAATGTTTTAAAAGGGTTTGTTCCTGAACGATTGCTTTTGTTTTTACTTGAAAAAAATGAAATTGATGAGTCAATTACCTATGCGAATCTCGCCAATGATAAAATCCGTGGGTTTGTTAAGGATTTAAAACGACTTGAAGTAAAGGTAAATGGTACTTTACCAATAGAAAAAGCGTTTGTTACCGGTGGAGGCGTTTCGGTGAAGGAAATTAATCCGAAGGAAATGTCATCAAAATTGATGAAGGGACTTTATTTCTGCGGTGAAATTTTAGATATTCATGGGTACACTGGTGGCTATAATATTACAGCAGCATTAGTAACCGGGCGACTGGCAGGGCTGAATGCTGGGAAGGAAAGTAAATCCCACTATTAAGAAATTATAGGGGAACTAAATTGTATCCTATTATGAGGTTCGCCTCCTGGGTTAAGGTAGAATAGTATTGGTATTCTACCCTATTACGTGGCTCACCACCCTAATTAAGGTTGAATAATGCCGGTATTCTACCCTTTTACGTGGCTCACCTCCTTGATTAAGGTTGAATAACGCCTGTATTCTACCCTAATGCGTGGCTCGCCTCCTTAATTAAGGTTGAATAACGCCCGTATTCTACCCTAATGCGTGGCTCGCCTCCTTGATTAAGGTTGAATAAAGCTTTAATTCTACCCTATACTGGGCTGTTTTCTCTCATTAGGGCAGAATAATACTTCGCTCCTAATTTTAGGATCATTATTCATAAACCGCATAGTACAGTATAGTATAAACCCCATCAAAAAAACACGACATTACCACCCCAAAGGAGGAAATGTCGTGTTTTTCATTTTTATTTAGTTAGCAACAATATTAACTAATTTTCCTGGTACTGCAACTACCTTGCGCACTGTTTTTCCTTCAATGCCTTCTTTAACTTTTTCATCGCTCATTGCAATTTCTTCCATTGCTTCTTTTGTTGCATCTTTTGGAATATTAAGCTTTGTGCGTACTTTACCGTTTAATTGAACAACAATTTCAACTTCATCTTCGACTAATTTTGATTCATCGTAAGTTGGCCATTGTTCAAAGCTAATAGAACCTTTACCAGCCCCGAGTTTTTCCCACAGTTCTTCTGCCACATGTGGTGCAACTGGAGAA